>CAYPGE010000196.1:0-15918 GCA_964409865.1 uncultured Pirellulaceae bacterium | reverse complement strand
GCCGTAATTCGATTACGTTCCGCGTCCGTGCGCAGCTTAACGTAAGTCACCGAGATATTGAAGGGCAACGCGTGAAATTGGCAACTCGCCTGCGCTGTTCCATTTGCCTTTCTCGGACAGCTGTATCAAAATGCGCATCCGTCGCGATGTCAATGAAGGAGAACGACGCTTATGGAGCGCATCTTTCGACTTGGCCTGTTCGTCATGTTGCTGGCCGCGCCGGCGGCCGGTGCAGTAAACGGCCCGCCGAAGCAGGCTTATTCCGATCGCCCGGATGATGTTTCGCGCGAGCACGCCGTCGACGTGACGACCGCCCGACATCAGTACGCGATTCCACTGGCCGGGACCGTGGACGGACGGATGACCCGCTCGCCGATCGGCTATGCGGCGTTCACCCAGGGCTGGCAGCCGAACCGTTCGGTGCGGATCGAGAACCTCGGCCCGACGGACGTCCGCAATCCGCGGCTGGTGGTCAACAGGCGCGGCGACTGGCGCACGCTGGCGGCGATCGTGGCCGAGGCGACCCGCGGCTGGACGAGCGAAGCGGACCGGGCGCGGGCGATCTGGGAATTCGTCCGCCGCCAGCGGTTTCACGCGTGCACGTGGGACAACGAGTGCAGCGACGCGGTCAAGGCACTGAACGTCTACGGCTACACGTTGTGCGGCAACCAGGCCCTGGTGCTCGACGACCTCTGGAAAGCCGCCGGACTGAAGACCCGTCGCGGCTACCCGGTGGGCCATTGCGTCGGCGAGGTGTTCTACGACGGGCGATTTCACCTGCTGGACAGCGACGAACACGTCATCTGCCTGCTGCGTGACAATCTGACGATTGCCTCCGAGGAAGACATGGTGCGCGACCACGACCTTGTCAAGCGAACTCACACGTACGGAATAGGGAGCGGAGATTCCCGCAGGACGGATGAGTTTTCCGCGTCGCTGTATGGATACGAAGGAAAACGCGACGGCGTGTACGGGCTCAGCTCGCATCACACGATGGATTCCGTGCTGCGCCCCGGCGAGTCGATGGAGTTTCGCTGGGATCACGTCGGCAAACAATACACCGCGGGGTTGCCGTATGTGGAAGGGCAGCCGCGGCATGATGGGTTGGGAGACCTACTGGCCGGCTGGGGAGCCGTGGCGTACGACAATTTGCGCAACGGACGGCTTCGTTACCAGCCCGATCTGGGCGGCGAGGCTGCGCAGCGGGGCGCCGAGTCTTGCGAGAACATCACCTGGGATCGTTCCGCTGCCCGGCTTCGGCCGGCCGCGGCCGATCAGCCGGCACAAGTCACGTGGCGGTTCGCCAGCCCCTTCGTGTTTGTCGGCGGTCGTGCCACCGCCCGCGTCGAACTCGGACCAGGAGCCGCCGCCGAGTGGCGTTACTCGACCGACGGCACGAAATGGTCGACGGCCGCGACAGCCGGCGGAACCGACGCAGCGCTGGCGGCGACCTTCGACGACTTGATTTCGCCCCGTAAGAGTCCGGCGTACGCTCTGTTCGTGCAGTTGCACTTGCGGGGACCGGCTTCGGCGGCCGACGTATCGTTCGAGTTCGACATTCAGACGTCGGCCCTCGGCTTGCCGGAGTTGACCCTTGGCGAGAACCTTGTGGTGTACGCGGACGATTCGCCGGGCGAGCGGCGGGTGCGGATCACGCATCGCTGGATGGAGCGGACGGGTTGGCACCCGCCGGAACCGCCCGCCGCCGCGATGGCCCCCGCAGACGGTGCAGCGGTCGAAGGAACCCGCGTGCGTTTTGCCTGGAGCCCCGCCAGCGATCCTGACTCGGATGCAATCGTCGACTACCACTTCGAATTGTCGGCCTATCCGGACATGCGTTGGCCGTTATCGCCCAATTTCGAGAAGCGGACGTCGCTCACGCCAAGCAAGGGGAAACCGGAATGGACCGTCCCGTACGTCGGTCTGCTCAATCCGGACACGATGTATTACTGGCGGGTGCGGGCGCAGGACGCCAGCGGCGTCTGGGGGCCGTGGAGCCGGACATTCTCGTTCCAGACGCGTTCCGCAGGCGTGCCCTTGGATCTGCAGTTGATACCAGACGATGAAGGCGGATTGACGCTCTCGTGGCGGGCCAATCCCCAGGGTCGTCCTCCGGTGGGATTCAAGGTGTACGGCAGCGACGAGCAGGGATTTACAGTCAGCGATACCGAGTACGAGGTATTTCGCGGCAGGGGCTTTGTCGGCAGTTTCGAAGAGTACGATGCCAAACCGACCGACGCGCCCGACGCAGGCCTGGTCAAGACGCCGGGCAATCTTTTGGCCCGAACGTCCGAGTCGCAACTGCGAGTTGTCGCTCCGGACCTTGCGGCGCCCAACGCCAATCGGGCCTTCTACCGCGTGGTGGCACTCGACAGCGCCGGAAACGAAAGCGGACCGTCGGACTGCGTCGAGGTGCCACGGCCTTTTGTCTTCACCCGCCCGCCGCCCGCCCTGGTCGGCGCGGCGTATCAGTACCAGCCCCGTGTCATCCGCTCGATCGGCGACCTGCGCTGCCGCGCGAACAAGAAATCCTCGTACAACGCCGCGTTTTGGGACCGAGAAGAGCTGACTTTCGAAGCCGTCCAACTGCCGGAAGTCCTGTCGTTGGATCCCAAGACAGGTTTGATTCAGGGCACGTTCACGGCCAGCGGCGAGTTTCCCATGTCCTTCAAGGTCTCAACGCATCGCGGCCTCTCCGCTACGTTCACGCAAACGGTGAAGGTGACGGAGAAGCAGTGACGATTCGCTCAGGATCGGCGAATCAATAACTGTCGCGATTTCAAAGTAGCCATCACGCTCCGCGTGATGATCGCCAACAAGAACTGGACAGTTATTGATTCGCCGATCCTTAGAAGTCTCGGACACCCAGAAGCCCGGCTTTTGCGAAAAGCCGGGCTTCTTTCGCTGCGGCCGGGGACGTCACGGTCCTGCCACAACAATTCGCATACTCCACGGTTCGATCGCCGGCAGCGTGAAGTGCCGATATGGTCCGTCGGCTCGCCCGGCGGGAACCATGGTCTCTCGCCCGCGCATGTCGAACACGCGGACTTGCTCGCTGCGGGTCAGCAGGACCAGGTCCAGTTCCACAGCCGGATCAAAACTGGAGTTCATCATCGCCACCGCCAGTTGCCCGTCATCAGGTTGCCGCGCCCACAGGTTCACTTTGTGGAACGAAGCCACGTAGGCCGGCAACCGATCGCGCGATAGCCACCGCATGACCGCTTTCATCTGGCTTGACTTGCTCAGGTTATGAAGAAAGCTCCAAGGATAGTACCCGCAGACGGCGATCCGGCCGCCCGATCCGTTCTCGAACACCGCCATGCTCGTGGCGGCTTTCTCTAGTCCGCCGTAGTCCACCAGCCGGGCCAGCGTCTGAGCTTTCCCATCCGCCAGTTTCAGCACGTGGCCCGGAACGTGGTAGAACGACTGCCGGCAATCGCGTTGCCGCCCGGCAAATGTGGCGTTCAACGGATGATCGGTCAGCTCCTCGATGCAATCCTCGTAGAGTGCCTTCTCGACGGTCACACCTGTCAGTTCGCCGAGGCCTCGGCGATTGAGCGCGTCAAGCGTCTCCGCGTCCATGTACACACCGCCGGCAAGCACCTTCCGAATCTCGCCGTCCGACATGGTTGCGACGCTCTGCGTGAACAGCAGCGTCACCGCGGCGCCGTCTGGACGGTAGGCCGCCGGCAGCCCGATTTCCCAGACCGCCGGCGCTTGGCCGAGCATGCCCAGATCCGCGGCCCACGAATCCTTGTTCCAGGCTGCCCAGAGCCCGACCGGCCGGGCGCGTCCGAGGTTTCTTGCCGCCACATCGAACAGCGGCCGCGCGTCGCGGATCGCGGCCACCAACGGCTCGAATTCGTCCAGCGGTTCGTCGTTGCCGGACAGCACGTTGAACGCGGCACCCGTGCAACCCGCGGCCATGTGCGAAGCGGCCTCCAGGACCGTGATGTGCGCCGCCTTCTTCAGCCGGTGATAGGGAAAGTTCTCGATCTCCGACTGGATGGAAACGACTTCGGGCGGCAACAGCGACACCTGCCGCCCGATCTCGTGCGATTTACCCGCCAAGCCGCCGGTCGAGCTGTCTTCGTAGAACCCGCCGCCGGGCCGCCAGTACACCGGCGAATTGGCCGGACCGGCCAACGCGCGCGCCCAGTCGTCGAAATCATAGCCTTCGTAGAACCGCTCGCCCGACATGAACCCCAGCGGCAGCCCCGGCCGCACTTCGTGTACGGTGCGTTCGATCAGCGCCAGCAACCGCTGGATGGTCGCCCGGTTGTGGGCCAGCCATGCCTTGCGCAACGCCAGTCGCGACTCCGCCGGCCCCTCGAACAAACCGGCTTTCAAACTCGCACGCGTGAATCTCGTACCCGACTCCTGCTCGAAAATCGCCAGGCAACGGTCGCAAAAGCACGTCAGCCCGACCGGCATGTGCCCGGCCAGTCGCACGTCGTCGTCGACCCAGATGTAGTCGGGATTCGCTGCGGCCACCATCCGGTACAACTCGCGAGCGTAATCCTGGAATCGTGGATCGTTGGGACAGAACGATCCCAACGAAACGTTCCCGTCGATATCCGTCACGCGGGTCAAGTCGCCGGAAAGCGAATTCGGCAAGTTCTCGTTGTGATGCCCCATCGTGGACAGGACATTGATCCCCGCCCGATACCCCAGCGCCCGTGCCTGCGGAATCCGCCGCGTCAGGATTTCGCAACGCCGTTTGATTTCCTCCAGCGGCAGCGGCGGATGCGTGGCCGACGTGAAGAAAGTAATCTCGTCGGTCACGCCCTTGTACTTCTCGAACAGCGCCAACAGCTCCCGATACCGGCCCTCCGGCATCCACTGCGGCACCCCGATGCGGAACGAGATGAATGCCCTTTCGATTGCCGGCAACGCCTGGGAGGCCGCAGCAGTAACCTGCGTGCCGACCGACGGCTCGGCGGCCGAGGCTCGCTCGCACCCCAGGATGAAGCATACCAGCGTGCAGGCCAGCCGCAACGGATGACGCTGGCACAAGTCGGTAAATGCCCGAGTGGCTCGGTTGGTCCCGCAAACAGCAGCATGGCGTCGGATTTCCATCACCGTACCGTCCCTTGATACTACTCTCGAAGGTTTTGACGTCTACGCTAACGGAATCGCGTCAAAGCGTCCAGCGAGGGTAATCGCCGGCCTTTCGAAGCGTGCTCCGTAACGCCACGTTTTCGGGTCGGTTGAATTGCAGCAGGTACTCGGTGACCCGCCCGATGGGCGTCAAGGGAACGATGCGCCCGCCCTGCAGACGGAAGTGCGCGCTCCAGTCGTCCGTCCGTGGATTGAATAATCGGACGACCTGCCCCGTCTCGATGTCGATCGACGCCAGATCGCTTCCCTTGAACCGATTGCATTCGGGGCACGACAAGCACAGGTTCGAAACGGCGTTGCTGCCGCCATGCTGCTCGGCAATGATGTGCTCGACGTGGAAGGTGAGGAAATCGGCGTCGTCCTGATGCAGGCGGCAGTACTCACACCGACCTCGAGCCCGTTCCCAAACGAATTCGCGAGTGGCGGCATCCATTAGTCATCGGCGGTGGCGAGGAGCAGCCGGGCTTTGGATTTCAGCAGGGCGATGAAGCTGCCGAATTGCACGTAGTTTTCGTATTCCGCGCGTTCGTCGCGAGTCAGCGTGCCGGCGCTGCATTTGTCGGCCAGAAGTGCGACGCGGGCCTGAAGTTGTCGATCCGCCGTGAGCTTGAGTACCCGTCGCGCGGACTCGGGCGTCAAACATTGACTGAGTGGGGCGACTAGTCGATCGAGCACGGGACTCGCATTGGCAGCCATGAGTTTGGTCTCCAGAGTTCAGTATAAACGGCTCACGAGCGGGCCGAAAGGGGCGTCAAGGCCGGCCCGGGCGTCGTCATGAACGTTGAGGCGGAAAAAGGGGTCAGGACTCTTTTACCGGAACGGCCCGAAGGGTGCTTGACACAAAAGAGTCCTGACCCCTTTTTCCGCCCGTCGCTCATTTCCAGAATTGCACCCAACCGCCGCACTCGCTGCAGCCGGGATCATCGATCAGCCGAAAACGCGCGACGCCAATGGCTTCCATCACCCGTTTCAGGTCTCCGAGCGTGAAGCGTTTCGATCCGCCCGAACTGACCAGATCGAGCGTGTCCCGCGTCGGCAGCATCGTCACCGGCGACCGGCGCAGGGGCGCGGGAAAATAGAAGCCTTGGCCGCCACCGATCAGAGCGACCCCGCCCGGCTTGAGCACCCGGAGAATCTCGCGCATGGCCGCCTCCTTGTCTTTCCAGAACGGATACGAGCCGCGGCTGATGACCGCGTCGAACGATCCGGTCTCCAGCGGCATCTTGTGAACGTCGCCCTGGATGAAGCTGACGCGGTCGGCCAAGCCGGCCCCCTCCGCCTTCGCCCGTGCTTTCCTCAGCGCGCCTTCATCGAGGTCCAGCCCGACGATCGTCATGCCCGTGATCTTGGCCAGCACGACGTCCAAGTCCGCGTGGCCGCAACCGACGTCCAGGCACCGCCCGCGTTGCAGTCGGCAAAACGCGGCCATCGAGCGCCCCGTCAGCTCGTACAGCCCGGGAGCGAGCCGCGCGGCAGTGCGAGTGTAATCGCGTTCGGCTGCGGAAGCGATCGGTGGCTTGAAGCCCGCTTGCAACAGCGGCTCGCGTCCCGCCTCGCTCGCCAGGAAAGCCAGCAGTTGTTGGGCTGCGTCCGAACGCCGGCCGCGAGGCGACAGCGCAGCCACGACCTGGGTCACCGGCCGCAAGTCCTCCGGTACCGCGATGGCGCGCAGCGCCGTGGACTCGAAACGTGGTGCACTCCAACAAAGCGCGGCGTCCGCCTTGCCGGCGAGCACCGCAGCCGGTCCATCCGCCGCGCCGGCCCAAGCCCCGTTGGCACCGGTCCGGCTCGCACCCAACCGGGACAGGAGCATGTCGCTGGCCTCTCCCAACCAACTCGACTCAGCCGTTGCCACGGCCACCGACACATCCGAGCGCGCCAGGTCGCGAACGTGGCGGATGTTTTTCACACCGGCGACCGCTACGCAGAGCACAAGTTCTGCCTCCGCGACGACCCTCCGGCTGCTGGCAACGACTTGCCCGTGGCGGTCCAGAGCATCCATCTCGCTGTCGGAACCGGTGATGATCACCTCACACTCGCGCGGCGGCGGCTGGAGTCTCTGATAACCAGATCGCCAAACGATCACCTCGCTGGAGACCACCGGGCGCTCGGCGGTAGTGCCGATGATCTCACGCATTAAGCCGGCCAGTTCGGGGCCCACAGCGACGTTGACCGCTTCGCCGGCGTGCAACGTGGCCAGCGGCGCCAGCATCAGGGCGGTAAAGGCTACGAGAAAGGGTTTGGTGGTTCGGTTCATCTGAGGAATTCTCCTTCGCATGTGTACAGGCAGCCACTCGGCTCCAGACATCCGACCTCATTTGGGAACTACAGGCTGAACATCAGTTCCAGTGTATTCCCTGGCGAGCGCCACGTCATCAAAGCCAACCGTTTCACTTTGTCCCCAGACAGTAGAAGAACCGGCCGGAACGCCAATGCAGCTGGGTTCTTCTGGGACAGGTGCTTGGATTACCGGCTCACGGTGATTCTGGCGACGCCCATCGCGGACACCGGCACCGCTTTTCCTTGGACCCCGGTCGTCGAGATGCGCACCATCCCACCGGACGCGTCCACGTAGGCCGTCTTGCCCGGCGGCAGGTCGAGCACCAGGCCCGTGGCCGGTCCGCCACCGGGCAGCGGGAAGCTCAGTTCCGGGAGAGGGCTCGGTTCGTTGGCAAACACCACGAAGCGGTTGCCGGCCCGCACGGCCGAGACGCCCTGGCCCTCGATCAACTCGACGCGCGGCCGCGGTGCGCCGGGGTCTTTCAGCGTGATCACGTTCAGGAAGTTCTCGAGTTCTCCGCCCACTGTCGATTCGATTTCGAGCGTGTACTGGCCCAGGTCCGGACGCTTCGTGTATTGATCGGCCTTGCCGTCGGTGCGCGGCGAGAACGAATAGAGCTTGCCGGCGGCGTTGACGGTGTCGAAGTAGTGCGGGATCGACACGGTCAGCGCGCTCAGCTCCATGTCGGCCGTGGTGATGCGGCGGATCCGTTTCCAGTGGTTCGCGGTGTTGGCCAAGGGACGGTAGATCACGTACTGCCAGGCTTGGCCCGCGCTGAAGCGGCCGAACAAGGTGTGCGCATCGTTGCCGGTGATCAGGAAATGCCCGTCCGCTGTGCCCTTGGTCTGGAGCATGTAATTCTTCCACTGGTTGGGACGCCAGGTCTGGGACGTGTCCGTCAGCGAATCGGCGGCCACGGCCGCGGAGGGCACCGAGGTCACGTGGGGCTGGGTGGCGCCATCGAAGGCCACGGTCTCAGAAATCCCGTCTCCTTCCTGGGCGTCGCCCTCGATCGTGATCGACCCCCGCACGTCCGTCCCCACGGCGAACAACTCCAGCCAGCGCGGGATCTCCGCCTCGCACACGGTCTCCGGCTCGATCGGCTGGCCCGGCGCGAGGGGCAAGTTGCTCGCCAGCAGCGTGTCGCCGCCGCGCACCACGACTCGGTTCTGCTTGGGCAGCAGCGCGTCGAGATACGTCACGTTGGCGGGATTCGAGATCACGATGGACCTCGCGTTCGGGAACACCTGCCAGCCCTGGCCGGACTCGGCAGCCTCGCCCGCCGGCACGGGCCGGTCCACCGTGTGCGTCACCCAAACCTTGCGGAAGAACGGGTCCGGCGAACGCACGCGGTCGAAGATCACGAACACGTCGGGACGCAGGTACACGAACTCGCGCTCGAAAACCTCGACCTTCCGCGTGTACGCGGCGGCCCCGTCGCCTACGGCGTAGGTGTACTCGTCCGGCACGTGCTCGAACTTGACGATGTTGGCCAACTCGTACAGCCCCAGCGGATGGTTCGGGTTGTCGCTACGACACGGGCCGGAGCCACCCAGCGTAAACTCGTCCTCCTTGGTGGCGATCGGCGTCTCGAACATCTGCCCGCCGAAGTTGTCGGAGGCCACGAGCTTCGGCCCGGAGTGTAATGCGGCCCGGTTGCTGGAAGCATCGCGGTCCAAGCACTCGTTGGGATCAAACACCTTCAGCGTGTTCTTCGAGATGGAGCGGACGTGGTACCAGTGGTGCCGGTCGTTGTCCGGGTGGAAGCGGATGCGGGCACCACCGTGGGGCATCACGTTCACCTTGCGGTGCAGCAGGAACGAGTTGGCGTCTTCGTAGCGGCGACTGATGCCTTCACCCGCCATGAATACGGCAAAGGCGGCGTCGTTGGTCCAGTTCTCGCGCATGGCGACCAGCCCCGGCCCGCTGAAGTAGGCGGCGGTCGGGTTGGTCGAGGGCGGTTCGCTCCGCAGCTGGTCGTCGTGGAACAGCAGCCACCAGTACAGCCCGTGGTACGGCTCGCCGCACAGGATCGGCTGGACGCCCTGCTCGACGTACCACTGCATGCGCGGGTCCTGGTACAGCCCAGCCGTGAGCGCGGCCTTGTCCGCATCGGGCTGACTGACCCAATCGGTTTGCGTGTTCCAGATCTTCGCCTGCACGTGCGCTTCCGTTCCCGCCCGGCGACACCATTGGTCGGCCTCGTAGCGTGTGAACAGGTGCGGACAGCTCAGGTTCTGCCAGAAGCTGGCGCGGTACTGGTCGTGCAGCGCGCCGTGTAGGCGGTCTTCGCCGGTCAGGAACAGCCACTCGGCCAGCACGTTGATGCTGTACGATTCCTCGGCCGCATCGTAGCCGAAGTTGTCGTACATGCCGCCGGGCTGGCCGGGCAACGCATCGTTGTACGTCGGATCGCCGGCGATGCGGTTCTCGATGCGCCGGAAATGCCCTTGGTCGGAAAGTTCGTGGTGGACGAGCTTCAGGTAGTTCGCCGCGTTGAACCTCAAGACGGCCGGGTCCTTGGTGAGTTCGATTTCGGTGTAGGCAAAGATGCCGGCATAGGCCAGCGCGCTGGTCACGCCGATCGCGCTGTGGTAGCCCCATCGCGCTTCGGCCGCATTCGACTGAGCCAGCGAGTTGTAGTACCAGCAGTCGCGTTGGTCCGCCACACGCTTCATGACCGCGCGTCTTTGGGTCTCGGACAGCTCGTCGAACAGCAGATCGATCCCGAATAGCTCCTCCAGTTTCGGCGTCCCGCTCGCCGGCATCCGGGCCGTGAACTTGTCGCGATACGCTCGGTCGCCCGTGACTTTGTACAGCAAGGCGAGGCTGGTCAGATCGACGTCCTTGCCGGCATCCGCTGCCGCTTTGAGCTTCTCGAACCAGCCCTGGTACGGCCGCCGGGCCGCGGGACCAGCCATCCGCTTCAACGCCACGCGCAGCCGCTCCGCTGTCACCAGCACTCGCGGGTGCGCCGCCCGCACCTGGAATCCGTGTGACGTTCCCAGCCACCCGTCGCCGTCTTCGTCGACGGCGTTGTCCGGAACCTCGGGGCAAACGCGGCTTCCCGTTTGGGCACCGACGATTACGGCGGCTGGGCCGATAGAACATGGCGCACCTCCACCCTGCTTTGAGGGCGTTTGCGCGATCACCAAACCGCCGACGGCGAACATTGCGCCGAGGGCCAGGCCGGCCGAGAGAACGTCTGCGGACTTCATACGTGCGGTCCTCTTGAATCCCGTTTCCTTCCCACCACGCCACCCCACCAGGTCCAGTCGTTCGGATAGTCGTTGTAAACGGCCACGGGTGTGTTCGCCACGGTCAGTTGCTCGATCGCCACGCTGTTGGCCGAAACGTATACGCCGTGCTTGCGGCAGTTCCGGACCGTAGCCCGCGAGATGGTCTGGCCCCAGATCCATTGCGACAAGATCCCCGTCTCGAAGCCCTCCACGATGACGTCCTGAATCAGGTTCGGCCCGCTTTGTCCGACAAAGCCGCCATTGATGCCGGCCCTGCCGTTTCCCACCACGCGGACGTTTTGCAGGATGCTGCTGTTGTTGCCGAACCAGCGGATGCCGTCCACGCCGGGGTTGTCCCCCGCGTCGACCGTCAGATTGCGGAAGTTCCGCATGAATCGCACGCATAATCCACGTCGCCGATAGTACCCTGCGGTATTGGCTCCGCCGCCGCTGGCGGCACGTGCATCATAGCGGTCGGCCGCCGCAAGCGGTACAGTTCTTTCGTCAGTGACGAAGCGAAAGTCTTGCTCTGCCAAGCGGAAATCCTCCTGGGCGTGCATCACTCGCCAGAACCGACGAAGCAGGAGAACGTATGGAGAGAAAGATCCATGTTGCGTTGTCTTGGCGCTGGTTGCGGTCTCTGGCTGGCATGGGGCGCGTTGTTCACGAGTTGTTCCGTTGCAGCCGCCGAGCCGAAACGGATCCACATCGCCTGCGATGACCACACCGACTACTTCTGGACGGCCGACCCCGCCACGTATCGCAGGGCACTTGTCGAGACGCTGGACGAGTTCGAGCGGGTCGCGCGTGAGAAGTCCAGTGCCAGCCGCAGAGTCATCGTGTCCAACGAAATGGACTTCTTTCGGGATTTCGAGGCGACCTATGGCGCACGGCTTCCGTCGCTCAGTGTCAGTTTCGGAAACGACTGGGACCTGTACCCGGCCACGCTGGCCGAGGGTGCTGTACTCGAGAACTAGTTTTACCGCGTCACGGTGGGAGAGCGGGGCGCCATCACGAGCCTGGTCGACAAGTCAGGCAACAGCCGAGAATGCGTTCGCCCGGGGGACGGCAAGGCGATGAACGATTTGGGGCCCAGCGAGGGCGTTCTGGAGTTCGAACAAGGTCGACCGTGAACGTCACTCGAAAATGGGACTGGCTCCGATCCGGACGATCGGTGCCTGTCCCAGTTTTCGCGGCGCGGCGGCCGAGGCGCCTTGGAGTGCGGGGACTCGTCACCGCTTTGGATTTGTTTCCTGCTTTCCCCGCGCGCCATCCACATCAAAGGGCCACCGGTCCCAGAAAAGGAAAGCGGTGACAAGTCCCCGCACTCCAAAGCCGCCGGCCGGCCACGGCGACAGACTACCTCGGAGGCCGCCCATGAACGTCACTTCATCCGTGGCGGCCCTGCCCGCCCGCGTTGTCCCGCTGCCGGGAGAGTCCCTCGTGAGTCTGGTGCGCCGCACCGCGGCTGCCATGGGCTACGAGGGACCACACCGGCTGCGTGCTCTAATTGTCGACGCCGGAAAGGTCCAGGCCAACGTCAATGCGCTCCACCCCGGTCCCATTCTGGACATTCTGGCTGTGCTCCTGCGGCAGCCCCCGGAGATGCTGCTGAGCATGACGGTCCACCGTCTTGCGCCGACGCTCGTGTTCCCGGGGGAACCATCGCACCGCTCGGCGCGGGTCTCCCGACCCCGCCGCATCCGCGATCGGAGGTCTCCCTTACTTCAGGAGACCTGCGGTCGGGGCCCATGGCTCGGTCTGAGACCGGCCACAGCGCGCGGGGGGATTCCCGGTCTGTCCGGCCTGTTTGAGGCAGGACACCGCTCCGTACGAACGCTTGGCATGGTCGCTGTACTCGCTGCCGGCCTGCCGTGAACATCGATGTTGGCTTGTCGCCCGCTGTCCGGCCTGCCGACGGCCCCTCCGGCTGGAACGGCCGGCCGTATCCGTCTGCCGCTGCGGGCAGTCGCTCGCCGATGTGGAGCCATATTCCCTGGGTGCCGCGGCGACGGGACTGGCCGAAACGCTGGAAGCCCTGTTCGCCCAAGGCGTAAGCTGCCTGCCTGAGATGTCAGCGGCAGCCCTGTGTTGGTGGATGGAGCGGTTAGCGGCGGCAGCTGGTAAGACGCCTGCATGGGTGCTTCAGGCCAGCGATCGGCTGGGGCTGCATCCGGAGGCACGGGACGCCTCCATCGCTTGGCTCGCCGCCGCCGAGATGGTCACCCATTGGCCCGATCGGCTGTACGAGTTCCTCGACGCGTTTCAGCAGGTCCCCAAACACCGCAACTCGTCCACGGGCATAGCCTTACGATTTGGCTTGCTGCTACGAGAGGCGGCCCGACTGGAGGGGCTGGGTTTTCCTATTCCCGCCCAGGCGCTGAGACAATATCTATTAGGGCGATATGCTGGCGGTCATCTCAGCCGCAAGGTCTGCCTGTTCCAGCGCCCCGAAGATCGTCAGCGGCTTCAGGACCGGGCCTGGATCACCCAGACCGAGGCGGCGATCGTGCTGAAATTGCGTACGGGAGCCATCCCCCAACTGATCCAGCAAGGGATTCTCACCGGCCAAGTTCAGCCTGCGGGAAGTCGCGGTCGGTCGGTGGGATTAGACCTGCGCGAGTCGGTGGAGAACCTGCAGCGCGACTTGCACAGTGCCGTGGGTGTTGCCGAAGCAGCGACGCGATTGGGAATCGGCCCGGCAGCGGTGCGTGATCTGATCCACGACGGCGTGTTGGTTCGAGTCGTTCGGACCCAACACGGCTGGCGAATTCCGCTCAGTTCGCTTGCCACGTTGGAAGCCCTACTTCAGGGAACGCCGCCCGGCGAACCTCCCGGTTCTACGTTGATATCGCTTCGGGAAGCGACTCGGATCTCGAAGGTACGTGGAATATCCTGCTTGACCATCGCCCGTTCGCTCGTGCCCCCGCTTCCCCTCGAAAATCTCTCGCTGCCGCTGCCCAGATCCTGCCCCCGTGCTCGCCATCCCCTAGTCAACCATCGCCACTTGCGTGGGTTGGGAATTGTCTTGGGGCAAGGCTAGGGTTACACTTGATGGGTGGCAAGATGGATGCGGACGCTTCAACTCGTGGTTGGGTACTGGGGTGGCTCGATCCTCGATGCTGCACGGCCGCCCGGGAGTATCTGCGGCATGGCAGTCCAGTGCAGGCAGCGCAGGTCCTGTTGGAGTCGCCCGACGGTGACCATCGATCGGTACGCCTCCTACAACTGAGGGTGAGTCGGGAGCTCGTCGAGATGGCCGCCAGGGACTTTCGAGCGGGACGTATTTCGGCCGCCCACGATGCCATCGAATTGGCAGGGCGGTGTGGCGCCCTGACAGGTGAGGCCAGATCGCTCCGTGACGAAATCGCCAAGGCACAGGTTAACCTCAAGCTTCGCAATGACTTCGCGCACCAGCAAGTTCGCCGGGCGGTGAGAATGTGCCTCCGAAGGACGGCTGCAGACGGCATTTCGCCTGCTTGAACAGCTACCCGATGAAGGCGACGTGCGGCAGCTACGCGCACTTTTGGAAGAGCGCGAACTCCGGTTTCGGCACCACCTCGCCGAAGCCCGGCGTGCACTCGGTGACGGCGACGCTGCTGCCGCCCAGTACAACCTATCGCTTGGCCGACGCATCAACAGGGAGGCGACGGAGATGGATGACCTGGCAATGGGGCCTCTGGAAGCCGTTCCCCAGCCTGTCACCCTCGCATGCTCCGGGTTCGCGATCCGGAACCATGGATTATTCGTGATTGCTCCCGAGGTTACGATCGGGACCCCGCGCGACAGCGTCCATGTGCCGGTCTTGGCCCAGCTACGCAGACGCCATGCACTGGTGTTGCGCGACCAAGGGCAATACTACCTTATGCCGAATAGCGACTGTGCGGCATGGATCGGACAGAAACATGTCACCCAACGAACTCCGCTTGAACCAGGTCAGGAGATCGCCTTGGGACGTCCCTCAGTGCGTTGGAAAGTGCTCATCACCGATCCCGATTCCCAGACAGCCGTCCTGCAGCAGGTGTGGCCTAGCAACCCTCTCGTCATCACCCCGGATGGAAGCCTGTTCTCTCGGATCATCTTGCTCGGTCAGTGCGCTTGTGTGAGTCGGTCCCCGTTCGCCCATTTACCCATACCCGGTTTTCTCAGCGGGGAACTTCGCTTTCTCCGCCATGGTTCAGGAATTACCGTGCGATGTACGGGAGCGACACTAGCCAACTCCGCTCCGGGCGAGTCGGGCTGCCTGATGCAAACGGACCAGCTTCTTGTTCCGAGCACGTTGCAGGTACGATTTGAGCCTAGCGAGATTTCCGTACTGGCTCGGGCGTTAGAAGGAGGCCACGTCGATCCCGACTTGGCACTGTCGGTCATTGACCCCTACCGCAGAGAGCCGGCGACGTGATGCGATTCCATGCTGATGTCTCCTGGGCGGACCCAGGAAGTGAAACACCACCCATTGCGAAGGAGTACGTGTTGTGTCCGCCAACCTGATCCTCCAGTCACTGAACGACTTCTTCGTCGTAGAGTCGAGCAAGCTTCGTGTCTACCTGAAGAGTTCTTTTCCTCGCCTGAGCGACGCAGTCCTTGAAGACCTAGTGCAGGACTGTTATTTGGAGACGCGGCAGAAGGTTCAACAGGACGGGTTTGTCCCTAATTCGCATTTGCCTGATGGAACTCCAAATTGGCGCGTTTGGTTCCGCTTCTTGCTCCCCAAGCGAGCGTTGGATCACCTGCGAAGAGCGGAACTCGTGTTGTTCGATAGTCTAGTCGTTGACGAACAAGCCACAGAGGCCGTGGGTGAACCGCCCGATGAGCCACTTCTGGAACTCGAACGCCGGCGCCGACAGGGCACTATCTTCAGCGATATCTTGCGCGAATTCTGCCAAATCTGTGAGACTAGCGGAAGGCTGACGATGAAAGAGGCATACGAACGCAAATTGCGCGGAGAATCCACCTTGGAAATCGCCGCGGCGCTCAACATCCCGGAGACCAATCGCAACCTTCTGGACCGCATGCTGAGCGACGCTCGCGACTGGATTCTGACCAGGACCCGCGCCAAGGATGTCCATCAATCCGTGTACGAAACGCTCTGGCGGCGCAAGCCCGAAACCGGAAAGGCCAAGCGAGCGCGTATTTCACGCCGCGATGAGCAATTGCTGGCCGACATCCGGCCCGCCAGCAAGCCAATCGACATGCCGCTGCTGTCGACTTTTGAGGATGTTCGTAAACGTCCATTAGAACCGTTCTTGGCGCGGGGTTTAGGCTTCAGGGGTTGTT
>CAYPGE010000195.1:0-15947 GCA_964409865.1 uncultured Pirellulaceae bacterium | reverse complement strand
TTTCCACGTCGTCGGGGCGAAGCGGAGCGAAAAAGTTCTTCAAGCTGGTCTGCATGTGCTGCACACCGGCTCTGGTAAACCACTGAATCGACTGGCCTGCGACGTTCAGGATGTGGGTCGGGCCCACCGCACCGTTGGGGGCCGGCGGCTCGATCGGGGTCTCGAGATCCATGTTGTCATACATGGAGTCGTACATGCTGAAGCCTTCGACCGTCCCCAGCAGCGGCGGCGAGGCCGCCAGCAGGCAGCGGTCTTCGAGCCGTTCGAACCGTCTCGTGTGCCGCCTCAGTCCGCGATGCATACCACGCTTGCTGTTTCGCTTGTCGCGCAACGACTTCGATGCCTTGACGAATCGGGTTATCACGACGTGACCCTCTCTCAAACTCGAATTAGTCCCGCCAGAGGTCGCTAATCATCGCCAGTTTAATTACACCGCAAGACAATTTCCACAATTCCGTTGTGCGGACTGTGCCTTTTCGTCTGCGGATACCCAAAAGAGCGGAAATCACCTCGCCTGCGCTGGTATCCAATGCCGAGGTCCGCGAGCCCCGATTTTGCCACTCCTGGCTCCTATCACGACTGCGTCAAAAGAAGGGACCTGCCCCAAAAGCAAACCCTTCTAAAGATGCCACGGCGCGTAAAAAAGTTCCGCCGATCGGATGTTAACATTTTCCATTTCGGAAAAACGGACCGATTGGTTGCCAGTTTGCCGTCCATTTCGGAGGGACGGGCGCTATTTTGGCCCGTTTATGTCAACTTTGGCGATCAGGGTGGCCGTCGCGCTCACACAACGGCTATGGGAAAAACCGGAATCAAGGCGCGCTTCAAACCCTGGTGAGGCAGCAATTGACTCGCCCACGCGTGCCGCACCAGCCTTGTAGCACCAAATAGGCGAACAACCCCCAAATCTCCTTTTTGGTCTCCGTCTGGTCGTCGTTGAGCAGGCAGTGAAACAACGAGACGCGGCCGGAATCTGCAGTATCACGAGCACTCGTTGGGTGTGGACTGCCCTTGATTGACATCGCCTGTTGGGTCCCTGTAGAATCGCGGGCCGTTCACAAATCACCGGATCGTCGTCGTAGGTTTCCTGCGGGATGCGCCGGTCGGCTGATGGCAGTTCGTGGGAATGCGTGTGGAGAAAGTCAGGATGAGTGCAAACGTTTGCGAAATTACGGACAACAGTTTTGCCGCAGAGGTACTTCAAGCCTCGGAGCCGGTCCTCGTGGATTTTTGGGCTCCTTGGTGCGGCCCGTGTCGGCAAATCGCCCCGATGATCGATGAACTGGCGACGGCGAACGCCGGCTCCGTCAAGGTCTGCAAGGTCAATATCGATGACAATCCGAATGCAGCCCAGCAGTACGGCGTCAATGCGATCCCAACGCTGCTGATCTTCAAGGGTGGCGAGGTCGTCAACCGGATGGTCGGCGCGCCGACGAAGTCCAAGCTTCAGCATGCGATTGACGCGATTAGGTGAAAGATTAGGGTTTCAGGTTCCGGCGCAGCGAGTTGAGTTCTTCTGTGCGAGATGAGTCCAGATGGCGGGCGTCCCCGACATTCGCATCCGCCTGATCGGCGATCAGCCAACCGTCAATCGCGACGGCCAGTATGTGCTGTACTGGATGACCGCCTTTCGCCGCACGAGCTGGAATTTCGGCCTTCAGCGGGCGGTCCAATGGGCTCGTGACTTGCGTAAGCCGCTGCTGGTCCTGGAGGCCCTCCGCTGTGGGTATCGTTGGGCCAGCGACCGTCTCCACCAGTTCGTCATTCAGGGAATGGCGGACAACCAGGCACGGCTCGCACGTGGAAACGCGTTCTATTTTCCTTATCTTGAGCCCGAACCGGGGGCCGGCCGTGGCTTGTTGGCTCAGCTGAGCGCACGCGCCTGTGTGGTCATCGGCGACGATTTTCCTTGCTTTTTCCTGCCGCGGATGGTCGCCGCTGCCAGGAGCCAAGTGCCGACGCGGCTGGAGATCATCGATTCCAACGGCTTGCTGCCCATGCGGGCAGCCGACCGCACTTTCGCCCGAGCGTTTGACTTTCGCCGCTTTCTGCAACGGAATTTGTTGCCTTACCTGGAGCCGGATTCCCTGCCCGACGAGGATCCGCTTCGGCAATGCCGACTGCCCGTCTTGGAGAGCCTGCCCAAAGAAATCCTGCGGCGTTGGCCGGCAGCCAAGCCGAAGGAGATCGCGGACCAACCGCAGCGGCTGAGCCGGTTTCCCATCGATCACCAAGTGACGCCGACCGCGACGGCAGGTGGTCCGGAGGCGGCGCAGCGCACGCTGCAGCGATTCGTCGATGAGCGACTGCCGCGCTACGGCGAGTCGCGGAACGATCCCGACGTGGAAGCCACCAGCGGCCTGTCGCCGTATCTGCATTTCGGCCATCTTTCGGTCCATCAAGTTTTTTCCGAAGTGATGCGCTGCGCCGGCTGGAGACCGGAGCAAGTCTCGGCAAAGGTTACCGGCAGTTCCCATGACTGGTGGGGCGTGGACGACGCTGTCGAGTCGTTCCTGGACGAACTGATTACGTGGCGCGAAATCGGCTACAACATGTGCTCCCGCAACGGCGACTACGATCGCTACGACTCGCTGCCCGACTGGGCTCGGCGAACCTTGGCCAGCCACGCCGACGATCCGCGCGAACCGAGTTACACGCTGGAGCAGTTTGAATCGGCCGCGACGCACGACCCGTTGTGGAACGCCGCCCAGCGGCAACTGGTCCGTGAAGGCCGCATCCACAATTATCTGCGTATGCTCTGGGGCAAGAAAATCCTGGAATGGTCTGCCAGCCCGCAGGCGGCACTGGAGATCCTGATCGAGCTGAACAACAAATACGCCCTGGACGGCCGCAATCCCAACTCGTACAGCGGCATCTTCTGGGTGCTCGGACGTTACGATCGCGCTTGGGGCCCGGAACGGCCGATCTTCGGAACGATCCGCTACATGAGTTCGGAAAACACCGCCCGCAAGGTTCGCGTCAAGGAATACTTGCGACGCTACGGGCCGGACTAGCTTCGCTCCAGAACGGCAGCGATTCGCGGGGCGTCGAGTTCGCGGAGGCTGGCCACGGTCAGGTCGGCTGCCTGCAGCGATTCTCGCACTCGGCCGGTGCTGACGATCGCAATGCACTTCATGCCGGCAGCATGCGCTGCCGCCACACCGGCGGGCGCATCTTCGATCACGACGCAACGCTGCGGAGGTACGTCCACTCGCCGGGCGCTGAGCAAGAAGACTTGCGGGTCCGGTTTCCCCTTTTGCACATCAAGTGCCGTGACAACGCCCTGAAACGCCGAGCGCCGCTGCAGTTGGTCCAACACGAGACTGACGTTGTCGGGGGGGCCAGACGAACCCACGGCGAGCCGGAAGCCAGACCGCTGCAAGTTGTCGATCAGATCTGCGGCACCATCCATGTGCGGAAAGTCGCGGCGTAGGATATCGCGGAACAGCTCTTCCTTGCGGTCGTCCAACTGTGCGACCTTCGCGGGCGTAGCGAACTTGTCGCTCCACAACTCGACGATGATCTCCCGGCTCGTGCGGCCAAACGTGGCCACGAACTGGTCCAGGGTCATTTCCAGGCCGTGTTCACGGCAGGCCAGCTGCCAACTTTGGTAATGGGCATGATACGAGTCGACCAGAACTCCATCGACATCGAAAATGACAGCCTGCGATGATGGCATGAGGGTTGCAACCGGGCACGTGACGTTGACGGGAGAGCGAATTCGCGGATATTAACATAGCGGAAGCGGCTGCGCCGAGGCCAGAGGATTTATGAACGTGTTGTTGTTCGATATCGACGGAACGCTAATCTACACGGGCGGCGCCGGTATGGAGTCGTTGCGGCGTGCGTTCAGAGAGTTGTTCGATTGCTCGCCGCCGGACGACATTCCCTGCGGCGGGCGCACCGACCGAGGCATTGCCAGCGATCTGTTTCGCGGGGGCCGGGTCGCGGATTCGGAGGAGAACTGGGCTCGTTTCCGCGCCGCGTACGTGCGGCACCTTCGCGAGCAACTGCCCCTGCGGTCGGGATGGGTGCTGCCGGGAGTTGTCAGCCTGCTGGAGCAACTGGCCACACGCCGCGATGTGGTCATGGGGCTGCTGACGGGGAATATCGCGGAAGGGGCGTGGCTGAAGTTGCAGCACTACGGATTGGATCATCATTTCTCCTTCGGCGGCTATGGTGAGCGGTCGCCCGATCGGAATGCCGTGGCCGAAGATGCCCTGGCGGCCGCGCACCGGGCGATGAACGGAGCCGTCCGCCGGGAGCGCGTGTGGGTGATCGGGGACACGCCTCTGGATGTCCGGTGCGCGCGGCACATTGGGGCCCATGCCGTTGCGGTGGCGACCGGCAAGCACGACAAGGCGGAATTGGCAATGGCCCAGCCCGACTGGCTTCTGGATGATTTCCGTCAGGCTGGAGACTTCTTGCAGCATCTTGACGAGGTGGCGGCGGCATGATCAGTTTGCGCTACGGAGACGGACACGTCCTGCGGATTGAACCGCCGTTGGACGCCGTCGTGGATGACCTCGACGTGCCGCGAGGCAAGCCGCTCGACGATCCCGCGGCCGGCGTTGCGGCTGCGCTTGCCGATCCGCTGGACTACCCGCCGCTGCAGAAGGCTACGACTCCCGGCGATCGCGTGGTGTTGGCCATCGACCGGGGCGTGCCGCAGTTGGACGCCGTCGTGGCGGGCGCTGTCCACGCCCTGTTGGACAGTCGCGTCTTGCCGGAGGACATCACGCTGCTGATGGCGCCCGAGGAGAACGGGATTCGGCGGCCGAAACCAACCAACGCACTGGCGACCGAAATCGCCGCAGCGATTCGGATCGCCGAGCATGATCCCCAGAACCACGCGGACTTGACTTACCTGGCGGCGTCCAAGGAGAATCGGCCCATCTACATCCATCGGCAGTTGTTCGACGCGGACCTGGTCCTGCCGATCAGCTGTCTCCGTCCGCGGCGAGTGCTGGGCCGTCTGGGCGTTCATGGAGGACTGTTTCCGACGTTCTCGGACGCGAAGACCCGCGAACGATTCCAATCGCCCGCTGCCGCCCGCTCGCCCGTTCAGCGGCATCGTCGGCGGGACGAAGTGGAGGAGGCGGCTTGGCTGCTGGGCGTTCAGATCGTCCTGCAAGTGGTGCCGGGCGCCGGCGGCGCCGTGTTGCACGTGCTGGCAGGCAAGCCCGAAGCCGTCGCCAAGCGCGGCCGGCAGCTGTGCGATGCCGCTTGGCTGTGCCGCTTGCCGCGGAGGGCCAGTCTGGTCCTGGCCAGCATCGCGGGCGGACGCCACGAACAAAGTTGGGAGAATTTCGCCCGCGCCCTGTCCGCTGCCCTGGCCGCCGTGGCCGACGACGGAGTCATCGTGCTGTGTACCGACCTGCGGTGTCCGCCGGGGCCGGCGCTGCAGTTGCTGAGCTTGCTGAATGATGCTCCAGAGACGCTCCGCGAGATCCGTCGGGCGCGTACGTCGGATGCCGTCTCGGCTTCACTGCTGGTGGAAGCCCGCGAGCGCACTCAGGTGTACCTGCTGAGCGGTCTGGATGGCGAGACGGTCGAAGACATGGGCCTCGGTTACATCTCCAACGAGGACGAAATCGGTCACCTCTGCCAGCAATTCGACTCCTGCCTCCTGCTGGCCGATGCGCATCGGGCTGGGGTGGCGGTCGACGAGGATCTCTGACGTGGCTTCGGCTCGCGCTCGGGTCAACCAACAAAAAAGGTCATAGCACGACGATCCATCGTTGTGCCATGACCTCTATCCTGAAACGGAACAACTCAAGGTTGTCCCGCCCTCCCGGTTTGTCTCATTTTGCTGTATCGGCTTGGCACACTCGTCGGCTTCAAGACGATTGAGGATTTTTCTGGAAACGCCAGGTCAAGATGATCGTCGGCACGGCGATGCCGGCCAGTTCAAGACCGCTCTGGCAAGAGTTGGAACACGCGGTCGACGTGCAACTGCTTGCCGTGGCCCCAGAACAGCCGCACGCGCACGCACCAACGGATCTTGACCAGGAAGCCGTTGTAGGTCAGCGGGCTGAGCGGCAGTTGCGTCTCCAGACGGTGCAATTGGCGCAGATCGCCGTCGATGGCGTCACTGGGCGTGGTCCGCTCGAAAAAGTGGACCCCCAAGTCCTCATCGCCTTTGCCCTCCGTGTACCACAGCACCGCAGCCTCGACCGCCTGAATCTCGTTCGGCGGCACGGCGTCGACCTGGTACTCGCAACGGAGCACCTCGCCGGGGTGAAACAAGCCGGTGGGGTTACAGATCCGCAGGGCGATCAGAGGTTCGGCCAGGGGCTTCGTGACGGTCATGGGCTGGGTGGACGATGACAGGAAAGGCACGTTCGAAAGGCGGCCACGCGTCCGCCTCGCCTCGCACCACCAGCTTCCAGTTTATCGCGTTGTGTTCGGATTGGAATGAGTGGGCGGCGTCCGCGGGGATCTCCACGGCGCATTGGTGCTCAAACGGCAGTCCCGGAGCAATGTGAAAGTCCGTCTTGCGGAAGATCTGCCGGTCGAACACCCGCTTGGTTTCCGTGCGCAGGTCCGTGCCTTGCTGGTAGGTCGCCGCTTCTTCGCAGACCAGGCTAAGCGCCAGCGAACGCATCCACAGGCGGCCACCCTGCGACAAGTACACTTCATACGATGCAGAGCGGCGCAGCGGGTGGTCGGAAATCTCGATTTGGGTCGGACCAATCCCCGTGTGAATGAGCATTTGCCGCACAAAATCCCGCACGACCCAAGCGCCGACCGCCACGAACGGAATGATGAACAGTACTAAAAACCACTCCGGTCGCCCGCTGACAATGCTCTTGACCGCGAAGAAGACCAGAATGGCGCCACTGATGTTCCAAATCAGACCGAACACCGAAGCGAAAATCAGCCGCCAAGCCGGCGACTGGACGACGGGCAGACGGTAACTGAGTTTGACTCCGGGGCTGTTGGTCAAGTTGGCGTCGCTGGGGACATTGGGGAAGACGGCACGGGGGGCGTCCGCTTCCTCGACGCTGCCCCGCAAGTCCAGATTGGCGGCCCTGCGCGCCAAGGCCGATCGCCTTTCGCGACTTGCGCTGGCGTGCAAGATGGTCCAGACCACTCCGCCCCCGCCCAACAGCACGAAGGACGACAGCACCAGAACCAGCACCCAAAAGCCGAAGCCGGGCGGAAAGGGCGGCGAGGTGCTCAGGGTCTGCGACAGAATGAGGGCCGTGAGCGACACGATCCCCAGCACGAACAACGCACTGGAGAAGAGCACTTCGCCGACGGTTCCCATCAGCCGGGAACCGGTGCGGCGGTTTCCCCGCTTTTTGCCCCAGACTCGAAAAACTCGCGACACGGTACAGGCTCCGGCACAACAGCGATGCGACGCTGGCCTGATATTGTACTCCAATCGCCGGCGCGGCAATCCCCTTCCTGAAAGCCTTTTCGCGGAAAGCGGGGTTCAAACGGCGTCGCGCAGGGCGGCGGCAGCTTCCGTCGTTTCGAGATCGTTGAAGATGCGGATCGGCCCGCGCCCCGGTCCGCGGCGTTCCTGCATGATGCCGCGGCGGGTTTGACGCAGGAACTCGTAGAATTCTGCCGCCGGTCCGGTGTTGAAATCGCGCTGCAAGGTCGCCAGAACTTCGTTCCAGGCCAGGCCACTGCGGTAGATGACGCGATAAGCGGCCTTCAGGTTCAGAATGTCTTCCTGCCGAAAGCCGTTTCGCCGCAACCCGATCATGTTCAGGCCCACGACGTGGCTGCTCAACCCATCGAGCGTCACGTACGGCGGCACGTCGCGATTCAGATGAGCCTGGCCGCCGACCATGGCCAAGGTTCCGATTCGACAGAATTGGTGGATTCCGGCAGCTCCTGACATGTAAGCGCGGTCGCCGATCGACACGTGGCCGGCGATCATCACGTTGTTGGTCAGCACGGTGTGGTTGCCGATGTTGCAGTCGTGGGCGACATGGGCGTTGACCATGATCAGATTGTGGCTGCCCACGACGGTCCAATCCTCCTCACCGAGCCCGCAATGGATGGTCACGTGCTCGCGAATCAAATTGCCTTCTCCGATCCGCAACTTGCCCACTTTCGGCCCGGCTCGCAGGTGCTGGGGGCGACCGCCCAGGATGGCGGCCTCGGAGACAGAATTGTTCTTGCCGAGCCAAGTTCCCGTCTTGATGACCACGTGGCTGGCTAATTGGCAGCCTTCCTCGATCACCACTCCGGCTTCGACGACGCAGAAGGGACCGATCGAGACATCGGTTGCGATTTCCGAACGGGGGTCAACCACGGCTGTCGGATGAATGCTAGCCACGTTGCGCCTTCTTTGCTTCGGTAAGCCAAATTGGGGGTGAAGTCACCGCAAAAGCTAAGAACTGATCGGCTGGTCGGTTCCTGACGGTTAAACCGAATTTGCTGATTCGATAAGATTTTCCCCCCTGCGACCGATCGCCTGCTGATGCTACACTACTGCTCCAACCCGCGATCCGCAGCTTCCGGAAACTCGCTTCTGGGCTGTCGTCCGTGTTTCCAAGGACCGCTCTTGGGGGCGTCGATCGTGGCGCAGTTTGTACGCTAGTTCCGGCGATCCGTTCAAGATCAAAAGGAGAAGAATCGCTATGGCCGACCCGCATGCCTTGTACGACGACGCGGAGAAGTTGAAAGATGACGGCAAATACCAGGAAGCGATCGCTAAGTATTTGGAAATACTGGAGATCGACGAGGGCTTTGCCCTGGCCCATCACGCATTGGCAGTGACCTACGGCAAACTGGGCGACCATGAGAAGGCGGTCCAGCATGGCGAACGAGCCTGCCAACTGGAGCCGAACGACGCCTTTTCCTTTACAGCGATGAGCGTAACCTACCAACGCGCTTTCGCCGGGACTCGGAATCACGAGTACATCCACCTGGCGGAGCACGCCATGGCCAAAGCCCATGCATTGCAGGGCCAACAGTGGTGACCGACCGTTGACTCTGCCGCACGTTCCTGGTAGAAGATTCTGTTTTGAATGCACCGCGTACTTGGCCTCGGCCCGAGCACCACCGACCTGACAAGGAGAATCGCCTGTGAGTTGCAGTGAACGTCGTCGTGAATTGAGGAGGCGGCGCAAACGCGCAAAGAAAATCACTCATCTGAAGCGTCGTGTGCCGCAAGCAAGCGTGTCCGAAAAGGCTGCGATGGCCGGCAAGATACGGAGAATGACACCCGGCGGCGAAACCATCGTCGCGAAACTGGGCTTAGAGGAACGCTAGCGGTCAGATCGCTCCAAGCACCGTCCGATCTGGCGGACCGCTTGACGCAGCCGGTTCTCGTTTTCGACCAGTGCCAGCCGCAGAAAGCCCTCGCCGCTCTCGCCGAATCCGCTGCCGGGACTGACGGCAACGTCGCCTTTTTCCAGCAACATCATGGCAAAATCCATCGTGCTCATGGTGCTGGCCCACGGCTCAGGCACTTTCGCCCACACAAACATCCCCGCCTTGGGCTTGTTCAACTCCCAACCCAAACGGCGCAAGCCATCGTACAACACGTCCCGGCGCCCCTGGTACAGCGCCGACTGGGCTTCCACGGCCGCTTCCGTGTGCCGCAACGCCACGATGGCCGCAACCTGAATCGCCTGGAACATGCCGTAGTCGAAGTAGCCCTTGATAATGCCCAACGCCCGGATCATCTCGGAATTGCCGCAGCAGAACCCCACCCGCCAGCCCGCCATGTTGTAGCCCTTGCTCATCGTCGTAAACTCGACGCCCACATCCCTGGCCCCAGGCGCGGCAAGGAAACTGGGTGGCCGATATCCATCGAATGCGACATCTGCGTAGGCAAAGTCGCTGATCACCATGAAACCGTAACGCCGAGCCAGCTTGACGACCTCGACAAAGAATTCCGGCTCGACAGTGACCGTCGACGGATTGTGCGGATAATTGATGACCAAAAGTTTGGGAACCGGGTACAGATGCTGGCAGGTGTAGGCGATGTTCGACAAGAATTTTTCGCTGTCGGCCACATCCAGGGAAAGCACGTTTCCCGCCGCCAAGGCGATCGCGTAGGTGTGCACGGGAAAATAAGGTGCCGGTACGATGGCCGTGTCGCCAGAGCCCATCAGCGCCAAGCACATGTGGCTAAAGCCCTCTTTCGAGCCCAGGCAGACCATCACTTCACTCTCGGGGTCCAAACGGACTCCATATCGCTTGAAGTACTTACTTGCCACCTCGCGACGCAAGTTTAGAATGCCATTGGATTTGCTGTATCCATGATTGGCTGGATCCGCTGCCGCCTCAGCTAGTTTTTGGATCACGATATCCTGTGGCGGATCCGATGGATTGCCCATGCCCAAGTCGATCACGTCACTGCCGGCCCGCCGTTTCTGGTACAAAAGACTGTTAATCCTGGCAAACAAGTACGGTGGCAGCCGGTAGACACGCGGCGCAAATCGAATCTCGAAGGGGCGATCTTGGTCGTTTTTGGGGGGTGACGAGGTCACGTCGGCAGCCTGTTGCATGTTAGTCTCAGTCCGTATCATGCGCGCGCCGTGCGCACATCCTGGGCTCAGACGTACAGAATTCAAAATTGGCGGCGTACACCCTTTGACTGTGGCAACGACCTGACGCCGCCAATTTTGAATTCTGTACGTCTGAGCCCTTTGGTTGCGGCTTGGCCGCGTTAGGAAAATGGGTAATCAGAACTCGGTTTGCAGTCGTCAGAATAGCCGCAACGGAAACAAAGTAAAATGGCAGATGGCCCGCCAATTGCTTCCGGTTGCAAACGAATTGACGACTGACAAAATGGCGGTTGGTGCGAAAAGACCAACAAAACAGCGCCTGTTACCCGACGAAAACAGGAGAGATTTCGATGTTTTTCGATCCCATGTATTTAGTCATGGTGCTGTTGCCCGGCTTGCTGATTTCGGGGATCGCCAGCCTGATGGTCAAGTCGGCCTTCAACCGCTATTCGCGGGTGCGGTCCATACGCGGCATGACCGGTGCTCAGGCGGCCCAAGTGCTGCTGGATCAAGCCGGCATCGACGACGTGCGGATTGTCCCGGCGCACGGGTTCCTGAGCGATCACTATAACCCGTTGACGAAAGAGCTGGCGCTGTCTGAGCAGGTCTACTCCAGCAACTCGGTGGCGGCAATCGGTGTCGCCACACACGAGGCGGGACACGCCATTCAACATGCCACGAATTATTTCCCGCTGTGGGCCCGATCGGCACTGGTGCCGATGGCCAGTATCGGCTCCAACCTGGGGCTGATCGTGATGGCCGTTGGTCTGTTCCTGAGCAAAATGGTCGTGCTGGTGGGCGCGATCCTGTTCGGCGCGGTCCTCTTGTTCCAGCTGGTCACCCTGCCGGTCGAATTCAACGCCAGTTCACGGGCCAAGCGGTTGGTCGTCGAGGCCGGGATCGTCTACCCGGAGGAACGCGCCGGCATCGACGCGGTGCTGAACGCCGCAGCCATGACCTACGTCGCCGCAGCTGTTTCCACGCTGCTCACCCTGCTGTATTACCTGTGGCGAGCCGGCCTGCTCGGCGGCGGCCGGGACGAGTGAAATCACACCAGCATCAGCGAAGGATGTTCTGCCAGCCTGGGGATGGCCGCCGACAGCACGTCGTCAATGTTCTCCACGAAGATGAACTCCATCTCGTCGCGGACGTGGTCAGGCAATTCGCGCAGGTCCTTTTCGTTCGCTCTGGGCAAGATCACGCGCCCGACACCGGCCCGGTGCGCGGCCAGCATCTTTTCCTTGATCCCGCCCACGGGAAACACGAGGCCGCTGAGCGTAATTTCGCCGGTCATCGCCGTATCGCTGCGGGCCGGGCAATCCGTCAGCAGCGAGGCCAGGGCCACGGCCATGGTGATCCCGGCCGACGGGCCGTCCTTGGGAGTCGCGCCGGCGGGAACGTGAATGTGAACGCTGACTTTCTCGAGTCGCTTCTTGTCGATGCCCAGTTCCCGGCCGCGGGACAAGATATAGCTTTGCGCCGCCTCGGCCGATTCACGCATCACTTCGCCCAGTTGCCCGGTGAGCCTCAAGTCCTTGCCGTTGGGCACCAGGATTGCTTCGACGTACAGCACGTCGCCGCCGGCCTCGGTCCAAGCCAGGCCCGCGGCCACGCCGGGCGCGAGCCGCTGGCGGGCCTTTTCCGGCAGGAACCGCTCCGGACCGAGCATCTCACCCAAATCGCCGGCGGCGATGGTCGCTGGTTCGCAACGGCCCTCCACCACCCGCGTCGCGACTTTGCGAGCGATGCGGCCCAGCGTCCGCTCCAATTCGCGGACCCCCGCCTCGCGCGTGTAGTGGCCGATCACATAGTGCAGTGTCTCGCGAGGGATGACGATCTGCTCGGACCCTAGACCGGCTTCTTTCACTTGCCGCGGAATCAAGTACCGCTCGGCGATCTCACGTTTCTCCTCGGCACTGTATCCGGGCAGGCGCAGCACTTCCATGCGGTCCAGCAACGGCCGAGGGACGCTGTCCAGGGTGTTGGCCGTGGTGATGAAAAACACCTTCGACAAGTCGAAAGGCAGATCCAGGTAGTTGTCGTGGAAGGCGTTGTTCTGCGCCGGATCCAAGATCTCCATGAGCGCTGCGGCCGGGTCGCCACGGTAGTCGTGGCCCAGCTTGTCGATCTCGTCCAGCATCAGCAACGGATTCTTGACGCCCGCCCGCCGAATCGCCTGCAGGATCCGGCCCGGCATGGCCCCAATGTACGTCCGGCGGTGTCCGCGCAGTTCCGCTTCGTCGTGCAAGCCGCCCAAGGCCAGCCGCTCGAACTGGCGGCCCAAGGCCCGTGCGATGGAGTGCCCCAGCGACGTTTTGCCCACGCCCGGCGGGCCCACAAAGCACAGGATCGGCGCCTTGGCCTGCGGGTTCAGCTTCATGACCGCCAGATGCTCGACGATCCGTTCTTTGACCTCCTTCAAGTTGAAGTGGTCCTCGTCCAGGATGATCCGGGCGCGTGGCAAATCCAAGTTGTCTTCGGTCGTCTTGTGCCAGGGCAATTCCAGCACCAGATCCAAATACGTGCGGGTCACCTGATAGTCGGCCGCGTTGGGCGACATCCGTTCCAAGCGGCGAAGTTCTTTCTCGGCCTCCTGGCGGACCTTGTCCGGCAATTCCGCTTCGTCCAGTCTCCGGCGCAGCTCGTCCGTCTCCGCCTCTTCCGGGCTCTTGCCGCCCAACTCCTCCTGAATGGCTTTCATCTGCTGCCGCAGCAGGTACTCCCGCTGTTCCCGGCCGATTTCGGTGCTGGCTTGTGACGCGATCTTTTGCCGCAACTGGAGCACCTGCAGCTCGTAGCTGAGAAACTCGTGCATCTTTTCCAGGGCCTGCTGGCGCGTCGACGCGGTCAACAGCGCTTGCGCCTTGGACACGTCCTTGCTGAGCAGCGATGCCAGCAGGTACAACTGCTGCATCATGTCCTTGGTCTGCATCACCACGTCGATCAGCGCCACAGGCGTGTGGGGAGCCAGCAACTCCGAGATCTGATTGGCCACCTCCAGCACCTCTCGGTGCAGCGCGTCCACCTCGGTCGTCTCGTCCTTGGGTTTGGGCAGTCGCCGGACTTTCAGCCGCAAGTACGGCTCGCCGCTCTTGACTTCGCCCAATTCCACTCGGTCCGTGCCGAAGACGAGCAGATGCATGGCGTCGTCCTGACGTTCGAGCCTCTTGATCGTGGCCAGCGTGCCGACTTCATACAGGTCCGCCGGGCCAATGTCGTCGGTTGCAGGGTCGCGCTGGGCCACCACGACGATCGTTCTGTCCTCGGACGCCAGCGCCGTGTCGATCGCCGCCACGGAGGCGGGCCTCCCCACGGTCAAAGGGAGAATCAGATTTGGAAACAAAACGCTATTGCGAATCGGCAACACGGGATACGCCCGTGCCCGGTCTTCGCCTGCGTGTAGCTGATCTTTGCGCATCAGGCTTTCTCCGTCCCTTGCAGATCTGAACCGCGACTTGATCGCTCTGCTGGATGATGATTCGCTGCAAGAACCCGATTTTTTTCGAATTCTTCTGATCTTTCCAAGCTGCCGAGCCCCCGTTGATTTGACAGGGTTTTCCTCCCAAACTTCAGCGGTGCAACTCGTGGGCCAAGTGGACGGGCCTCCGCGCGGCACTCCGTGGCTGTGAAGAAATGGGACTGGCTCCGGGCTAGCACCGCGTTAATCCCTGGAAAAACAGGGGGCTGCGAGGTGCCTGTGCCAGTTCTTTCACAGCCTCTCCGTGGCGCGGATGCTTCTGCTGACAGAGTGAGCGATCTGCGGTTGTCAACAGGCTCGCAGCACGCCGTCATCCAATTCGTAGCGGTGTTGTAGCAATTGGGCCAATTCGGCGCTGTGAGTCACGACGACAAGCATCGCCCGTTCTTGACGCTGCAGGTCCACCAGTAAACGGCCGATGGCCAGCGCGTTGGTGCGATCCAGGTTGCCCGTGGGCTCATCGGCCAGAATCAACTTCGGCTGCCGGATGAGGGCGCGAGCTACGCCCACGCGTTGCCGTTCTCCGCCGGACAGTTCCGCTGGGCGATGTTCCAGCCGGGCGCTCAATCCGACACGATCGATCAGGTCCCTGGCGCGGGCGATCGTCTGCTTGTCCGGACGGCCTTCGGCGAGCGTGGGGATCAGGACGTTTTCCAACACGGACATTTGGGGCAGCAAATGGTGATCCTGAAACACAAAGCCGATGTGCCGGTTGCGAAAGCCAGCCGCGCCCGCCTCGTCCAATTGGAACGGATCCTGGTCGTCCAGCGTCACGGTGCCGGTCGTGGGCCGGTCGAGGGTCCCCAGGATGTGCAGCAGCGTGCTCTTGCCGCTGCCGCTGGGGCCGAGGATCGCGACGCTGTCACCGGCCTGGCAGGCGAAGGACACGTCCCGCAAGACCGTCAGCGGCTGGCTGCGCGTCGGAAATTGTTTCGTGACGTGATCGACGGCTAGTCCGGTCATGCCGCGTGGCTCCTATCTCTGTTCGGGGGCAGGCGTCAACAGTCCCAGGCAACCCAGCCCGTAAAACGTGTACTCGACGTCGACATCGGCATCCCAGATGGCACCGCAGAAGCCGCCGTCTCCACGCTCCAAAACCCGAGCAAATCGCAAAGCCGCTGATGCATCAATGGCATCCAGCCCCCGCAAGTCGGTCAGGGTCACGACGCCGGTGAAGGTGCTCAGCAAGTCCGCCACCGGAATCCGCGTGTTGGCGCGCAGCCCGCCCTCTTCGGTTTGCATCCTGCTGAGAAACTCAATTGTATCCTCCGCCACTTCGGTACTCAGCGCATCGAGCATTTGGAGCGCGCCGACGCCGGCGGCCGAAGGGTTCGTGCCGGCTCGCTTGGCCGCTCGCACGTCGCGAAAGCCGCCGCCCTCGCAACGCTGGGACAGGAGGAACTCGATCAGCCGCTCGGAGTGCGGCAGCGGCCGAGCGATCAGTTGCAGGCAGAGCGCCACCAGAAAGCTTTGGTACGTGCTGCCGGCTCGGCCCTGGGGGCTCTTGGCATAGCCGCCATCTTCCCGGCGCAGTTGCTCCAACGATTCCGCGACCGCATCCCACAGGGAAGCAGATGGTTCCGCCAGGACACCGACGCCGGCCGATAAACTGAGCAGATTGGCTCCATAGATCAACGACATCAGGTCCAAAACGTTGTGGCTCTGGCCGAGTTGAAATCGGCCCTGCAGGAAGTCCGCCGCCCGCTCGGCGGTCGGGCCGGAGAGTTCGCCCAGCAGAAACAGGCTGCGCAGGGCAAACCCCGTGTAGTACAGATCGCTCCCGCCCTCGCGGCCGGGAAACCCGCCGTCGGGCTGCTGCCGCGACCGGACGTAGGCGGCATGGACCTGACGCGTCGCGTCGGGCAGTTGCAGCACCCCCGTGGTCAATCGCAAGGTGAGTTGGTGCAGGTACTGATTCATGCGGTGTACCCTACATTGCGTAAATGCGGCCTGTCCGGTAAGCTTCTGATTGTAGCATACGCGGCGGC
>CAYPGE010000194.1:0-15978 GCA_964409865.1 uncultured Pirellulaceae bacterium | reverse complement strand
CGCCCCCCCGCCTCGCCGATTTTTTTGCCACGCGCACGTCTGCGGAAAGGACACAGTTGATCCACACGGGCGGCCAACGCATTTGGCGACCAGGAGCGGTCAAACTCGAACAAATATCCTTCCAGTTGTACGCGATCCGTATCAGAGAGTCGGACAAGCATGTTAGGTGAAGGCATCACGGCAAAGTTCCCTTTGGATGGGCCCTGAACAGCTCGGGTCCCCCTCACAAAACGGAATCGCAGAGTCTCGCCGCAGTGTAACAGTCCGCGGGCAAGAAAAGCAAAAATCCCCGCCGCAGCTGCCGCAGGCTGCGTTGTGACAGCCTCTTACGCCAGTTCCCGCATGATGCGATCGAGGCGTTGCTGCATCAATTTCAGGGCTCGGTGTACCGTCATTCGCGAAATCCCCAGCCGGTCGGCGATGTCCGACCGCGCATGCCCCTCCAGACGCAGCGTGAGAATCTCGCCGTAACCGCTGGGCAGCCCTGCCAGGATTGCTTCGATCTGCTCCACGAGGACTGCGGCCTCCTCCGGTCCGGGCTCGTTGGCGACGGCTGCCAGAAGCCAGTTCTCGTCGCCTACGTTGACCTCCGCGCCGACATCCCGTTTGCCCGATGTGTGCCGGCGAGCCTGACTGCGGACCTTGGCCAACGTGATCTTGACCAACAACTGCCACAGTTCCGCCGACCGCTGGATTTGGAACTCACCGCCAGCACTGCGGCGGAAAAACGTGCGGAACACCGACTGGACGATGTCCTCCCCCTCCACGCGGCGGGCCAACCGCGCGCTGAGATGCTTGTCCGCCAACGCCGCCAGTCGCTGCGCAAACAACTCGAACAGCCGTGTTGCGGCGCTCTCATCGCCCGCACACCAGCGCTGGTAGAGTTCGGTAGCCCCCAACGAATCGTTCATCGCACAGAGACATCACGCCTGAAACGGGAGGGGTACTGCCACGGTCGTCGAGGACAGGGATACCGATTGCCTCCACGACGTTTTACTCACACCACTTGCTCACAACACGCCAGCACAGCGCGTATCATAAACCCATGGGTGCGTCTCCGCAAGCGCCCTGATCGGTAACGGGTGCCGACGGAAGGTCTTCGCGCAGAATTCGGCAAACTGACGTTACACCATGGCCTCGGCTCGCGACTCCGACAGCGGGCGGAAAGGTCACCGCAGGCAAATACTCGCTGGTCGGCGTAGTCCCCGGCCTCAAGGTCGTCAGGATCACGGCCGTTCGCAAAACGGGGCGTCAAGCACATTCCTGGGAACTCCTCGTCGCAGCCCTGGCCTATTCTTGCGGACCGAATCGCCTTCCGGGTATGCTGATTCTTGCTCGAGAACCACCACCGGATGCGTGCTTGCTTCCAAGACTGATTCCGACAGGCAAGGGAGATGACTCATGACGCGAAAACATTGGACCGTGATGTTCCTTGCGGCGGCCCTAAACGGTGGAGCCCTGCACGCCGGGGAGCCGATCCTTGTGCCGGTCAAAATCGACGGGCCGGTCCACGATCCGGCCCGGCACTCTTACTGGTTCGGACCGTTCAGCGAATGCTGCTCGGTGGCCGATTTCGACGGCGACGGCGATCTGGACATCGCCGCCGGGCGGAACTGGTACGAGGCGCCCGACTGGAAGAAGCACGAGGACTTTCGTGACGGGGCCCAGACCAACGGGCCGGAGACCGACGACAACAGCGAATTTGCGATGGATGTGAACCGCGACGGCCGGCCCGACATCGTCAGCTCCGGATGGATGTTCATGAAGGGCGCCTTCTGGTACGAAAACCCAGGGCCCGAAGGCCAGCGTTCGGGCGCGAAGTGGAAGGCGCAGCGCATCCACTCCGCCCAGAACATGGAAGGCGTGATCCACGGCGACCTGGACGGCGACGGCGATGACGACATCCTGGTCAACCACTGGGCGCCCGTGCCCGGCCAGGGGCTGACCTGGATCGAGCACGTCGATCAAGCACCGTGGCTGGTCGAACACGTGATCGGCACGGACGGCGAGCACCACGGCAACGGCCTGGGCGACATCAATGGCGACGGCCGCAACGATATCGTCACGCCGCGCGGCTGGTACGAAGCCCCGGCCGATCCGCGCACCGGCCAGTGGACTTTCCACGCCGATTACCTGGTCCACCGCGTGGGAGAACCGGACAAACCCATCGCGGCCTCACACCCGATGCTGGTGTACGATGTGAACGGCGACAAGCGGGCAGATATCATCGTCGGCGCGTCGCACGAGTACGGATTGGCATGGCTGGAACAGAAGGTCGACGCCGGCGGCAAGCGGACTTTCCAGACGCATTGGGTTGAGACGGATTTTGGCCAATTCCACACGATGGCCTTGGGCGATCTGAACGGCGACGGCCAGCCGGACCTGGTCAGCGGCAAGCGGTTGTTTGCGCATCACGGCCGGGACACCAGTTGTTACGATCCGCTGTTCGCGTTCTGGTACGACCTGCAAGGCGGCAAGTTCGTCCGGCACGTGCTGTCGTTCAACCATCTGCCCTGGTACTCAGGCGAGAAGAACATCAATCCGGCGCCCAACGGAGCCGTCGCGGTGGGGATGAAAATGAACATCGCCGACATGGACAAGGACGGCGACAACGACATCGTGATCGCCGGCAAGCCCGGCCTGTACGTGTTCTACAACGAGGGCACAGCGCCGCGCGAACGCGGCCCGCAGCGATTGACGCCGGAGACCACGTATCCGTCTTGGGTCGGCTGGAGGTAGTAGGTGCCCCCAAGGCTGGGACCAAGAGCACCTCAATCTTTCAACTAATCTCCCAAGTCAAAGGCGGTTGGAAGGTGAAAGAGCGAAGTGAAAGATCAAGGAAGATTAGGTGAAAGATTAGGTGAAAGACTAGGGTGGAAGATTAGGGTGGAAGATCAAGGTCTCACGTCCCGGCGCAGGCGGCTAAGTTCATTCTGGCGGGGACAGCGTTTTCCGCTCGTCTGGACAATCGGCCGTGAAAACTGAAGCCTGTACGTCTTACCCCAACACCAACTGACGCGCCACTTCTTTCGAGGAGCAAAACGATGAATGACTTCCCTGCGACTTTGCTGGCAATTCTGTTCTTTACGTGTCTCCTGGTGTGCTGCGGCAACTCGGCGCCCGCGGCCGATCAGGATCAAGGTTACTCGTTGGTCCCCGACGAGTTCGGCCTGGTGCTGAAGACGCCGCAGGGCCAGACCATGTTTCGTTACATGAACAAGCGGCCGCAGGACACGAAACTGACCGCCAACAGCGTGTGCTGCCTGTTCCCCGTGAAGACGCCCGCCGGGGAAGACGTGGTCGAGTTCGCCCCCAGCGATCATCCGCACCATCGCGGCGTGTTCCTGGCCTGGCACGCGATCGAGGGCGAGACGCCCGCCGATTTCTGGGGCTGGGGCCAGTTCGCTCCGACCCAGGACCGCGTGATCACCAACCGCAGCTTGAAAGCCCTCGCGACCGACGCCCAGCATGCCGTAATCGAGGCCCGTAACGACTGGGTTGCCGAAGGCGCGACGCTGATCGAAGAAACGACCACGATCGGCGCCCGGCAGCAGCAGGGCGTGAACGTGATCGACTTCGACTTCCGGTTGCTGCCCAAGTGCGACCTGATCTTGAAGCAGACGGCCTTCAGCGGCTTCTGCGTCAAGTCGCGCAAGGAAGGAAAAGCGGTGTACACCAGTCCGGAGGGGAAAGTGACGCTGCCGCCGCCGCACCATCTGAAGCCGGAAACGGATTGGCCCGCCGCCGCCTGGTACGACTATACGATCGCGCTGGACAGCGGCAAGACGATCGGTGCCGCTGTGGTGGACCATCCGGGCAACCCGCCGTCGACATGGCACAACCTGGAACCGATCGCCATGATCAACCCCTGCATCGTCGCCCCGGGTCCGGTGAAGTTCAAGGCCGGCCAGTCGCTGCGGCTGCGCTATCGCCTGGTCACGCACGATGGCCCGGCACCGGTCGAGTTGCTCAAGAAGCTGTCGGACGAGTTTCGGGGCGCGGAACACTGATTGGTTGCAAGAACCGGATTGCAGAACGAACCGCTTGCGCCGGATCCCAAAACTTTAGTCTTTCACCTAATCTTTCACTTAATCTCTTTCCCACTGCCTTCGAGCCGGAGGTATTGCCATGAACCATCCCGATTATCCTCATCTCTTCAGTCCGCTGCGGATCGGCAATTTCGAGGTGCCCAATCGCGTGTGCCACGTGCCCACCGACATCAGTTCGGCCAATGCCGACGGGTCGGTCAACGAACGCGTGATCCGGTACCACGAGGAGGTCGCCAAGGGCGGTTGCGGACTGATCATCGTGGGTGCCTCCTCGCCGGACAAGGCCACCGGCCGGCCGACGGTGACCTGCGTGTGTGTGGACGAGGACCCGCTGATTCCGGGCTTGGCGGAATTGGCCGAGGCCATGCACCGGCACGGGGCACGCTGTGCGGTTCAGATCCAGGCGCCGGGCCGGCAAGCCGCCTGGCCGCGCAAGAACCTGCTGTCAGCCAGCGACCAGGTGATCGACATCCCCGGTTCGGCTGGTCACGAGGTCGTGTACGCGGAGGAACTCGCCAAAGGCAAGTCGATCCGCGCGATGACGGTCGAGGAGATCTACGAGCTGGTGGAGAAATTCGCCGAGGGCGCGTGGCGGGTCCAGCAGGCGGGCTTCGATTGCGTCGAACTGCACGCGGCTCACGGCTACTTGATCGCGCAATTCATGAGCCCGTATGTCAACAAGCGGCACGACCGGTTCGGCGGCAGCTTCCTGGGCCGCATGCGGTTCGTGCTGGAAATCGTCGCCCGCATCCAGCGCAAGTGCGGCCGCGACTTCCCGATCGGCGTGCGTTACTCGGGCGTCGAGTGGGTGCCGGGCGGCCGAGAGTTGGACGAGACGGTGCAGGTCGCACGACTGCTGGAAGAACGCGGCGTGGCCTTCGTCGATATCAGCGCCGGGATCTTCGAGGCGCCGGCGTCCGTGATGGACCCCATGTACTATCCGCAAGGCTGGAACACGTACACGGCCGAAGCAGTCAAACGCCACCTCAAAATCCCCGTGATCACCAGCCACACACTGCGCGATCCGGACTACTGCGAACGGATCTTGGCCGAGGGCAAAGCCGATCTGGTGGGCCTGTCGCGACAGATGATCGCCGATCCGTATTGGGCGAACAAGGCCTTTGCCCGCAAGCCGAAGGAGATCCGCAAGTGCATCTCTTGCCTCGTGGGCTGCTGGCAGGAGTCGCTGATGATCAAGCGGCACATGCGGTGTTCGATCAACCCGGCCGTGGGCGACGAGCGGTTCATCGACTTGGAACCGGCTCGCACGTCGTACCGCGTGGCGGTGGTGGGCGGCGGTCCCGGCGGGATGGAAGCGGCGCGCATCGCCACGCTGCGCGGCCACAAAGTGACCCTCTTTGAAAAGAGCGGCGAATTGGGCGGTGCCATCCTGTGGTGCTGCACGGCGCCCGGCAAGCACAAGATGCGCTGGTACGCCGACTGGCTCCGCCACCAGATGCAGAAACTGGGCGTCGAGCGGCGTATGCAGACCACGGTGGGCGTCAAGCAGCTCAAGCCGTTCGATGCGGTCGTCCTGGCCACCGGCGCCCGCTTCGTGCGGCCCGACGTGCCGGGCATCGACCTGCCGCTGGTCAAAACCGTTGAGGCCGTGTTGCGCTGCCACACGACCAGGTGCGAGTACTATTATGAAGGCAAACCGGCGCCCGCCGAGTGCGGCCAATCGGTCCTGGTGTGGGGCGATCACTTCGGGGCTGCCGACGCGGCAGAGAGACTGGCCTTCGAGGGCAAGAAAGTCTACGTCGTGACCGAGGCCGCGGAGTTCGCCCTGTGGATGGAGCCCTGCCACCGAGACGTGATGCTCAAGCGTTTTGCCGGCGGCAACGGCGAGGGCCTGAAAGGCAATCCCTTTGCCCACGCCGTGACCGTGATTCCCCGCACGACCGTGACGCAGATTACCGCCGACGGTGAGGTCACGCTGTTGGATCACGCTTTCCGCAAGTCGAAGCTCCAAGTGGACAACGTGGTCTTGTCCCAACTCGAACCCGACAACTCCCTGTACGACGACCTGTTGGCCGCGGGCATTCGGACGGTCCGCATCGGCGACTGCAAACAGGTGCGGAATCTGCGCTCAGCCGTCACGGAGGGCGCCAACGTGGGCTTGACCTTGGACAGCAATCTGATGCTCAACGCCAACGCCGCCTTGATTGCCCGACTGCCGACCGAAGTCGGCGCGATCGCCAGCGGGTAGGTGTCGGCGAGCGATGGATGTTGGGGCGGCGGCCTCAGCGGCCTCGCCACCGACCCAGCCGCCCTCGGAGAGGCTGCGACTTTTCGCGATTTCCCGTAGCACGCGTTCTCCGAGCCGTGCGAATTTTCGCACGATTCCGAGCAAAACAGCACGGCTCAGAGAGCCATGCTACCAATAGTCACGCACGCGGAGCGTGCGGTCTACGGTGTGCCGGACGCTATGCGGCCTCGTCGACCATGTCGACCTTCGCCAGGCGGCAGAAGCGGGTCAGGTCCTGGCGGAGGTCGCCGTAGCACGTGACGCGGTGCAGGCCGCTGGTCCAGTTGCGCCACAGCCGTTCCACGTCGCCGTCGACCTTGACCGTGATCTTCGTGCGGCAGCCACGCTCGACGTCGGGGGCCTCGGTGATTTCGCCGGTGAAGTAGATCAACTGCTCGGTCGTGGCCAGCAGCGCCTGAGTCGCCTTCTCGCCCACGCGCATGAACACCTGCGGGACCACGCCTTCCTCCCGTTCCATCACGCAGCGCAGCTTGTACGGCGCCGGCGGCTTGTCCGGGCCGTCCATCCGCGGCGTGCCCATGCAGTGGGCCAGGATGATGCTGTTGGCCGACTGGTCCACGGTCGGATCGCTGATAAAGCCGGGCCGACCCGACAGGCCTTGGAACAGGATGTGCGTCATCGCGCTGCGCAGGTCCGATTCACAAATCCCGCCCAATCCCAGATTATTCAGTCGCGCGAAGCCCACGCATGGATAAGCCGGCAGCCGGATCGTCCCGGCCCACATGCTGCCGTAGCAATCCGCGGTCATCACCGTGGCGTCCTCCTCGGCCAGGAGTCGCTCGAAGGCCAGAGCCAGCTTGCAGGAACGGACGATTTCTTCCCGCGCCGGCTCGACGATCTTCGTAGCCCCGGTGATCCAACGCTCGGCCTCGGCCTGCGCGTCGGCGTCGCTGACGGCCTCGTAAGCCTTGACGGTCCGGTCCAGGTCGATGTGCTTGATCTCCGTGCCGAACTTGGTCTTCACCTCGTCCACGAACTTGGGCGGCGTGCGCGTGGAAAGGTTCAGGACCTTGGCCTCGCGCAGATGGTGCAACGCGCGGAACGGCCGGATCGCGGCGGCTAGTTGGCTGCGGTCGGCGGTGAGGATGCAGTCGAAGTTGGGATGCTGCTCGTCGCGGAGCATGGCACCGAACGAGGCCCACTCGTGGCCCGAATACGGCACAGCAAACACGAGCGTTGGCCGGCCTGCCTCGAGGATCTTGTTCAGCATGGGCATGATCCCGATGCTCAGATGGATCACCAGGATGCCGTCGGCCTGCTGGAGCTTGTCCCGGATCTCGGCGACTTGCGCCGTCGAGGTGACCAGTTGGTCGACGAAGAACTCGACATCGGCCAGTTCCTCTTTCATCGCCTCAAATGCCGGTGCGTAGGACTTCACGTCCTCCTCCAAGTTCAGCTTGGCTCTCGGCAGCGGCCAACCGCCGGCGGGGTTGCCCAAGTAGATCCTGGCGACCTTGACTTTGCTGCGGCGGCAGCCGGGGCTGATGATCCCCGACGTTGCGCCGGCGTTGGCCAAGATGGTCCGAGGCCAGCAGCCCGCCCCCAGGGCGGTGCCTGCCAAAGCCAGTTGTAGGAATTCCCGTCGTTCCAGTGTTGCGCGCATGATGATGCTCCCCTGTGAGACAAGAGATCTGCGAACTCCAACAAGCGACATTCTAGTAGTTCACAGCCGTTGAATCATCCGGACAAGCGAAAGCCCGGCTTTTCCGAAAAACCGGGCTTCTTCCGTCGCGGTCTTTGTGCTGAGCCGACCGTTCAGCTAATCCCCGGGATCGCGACCACGTTCTCTTTGGGGATCTCGACCGTTCCGTTTTCGAAGTCTTCGGCCGTCGGCGAGACTTTCAGATTGTAGATCGCCGGTTTTTTTTGCGGATCAGTCATCATCTCGTCCCAGAAAACCTGCTTGCCGGTGTAGGCCGAGATGCGGCCCATGACGGCCGTGGCGGACGATTCGGCCACCGCGCGGGCTTCGTCGCGCGGCTCACCCTTGTTCACGTAGTACAGGGTGTCGATCTGCTCCTGATGATGGCTCGTCGGGCCGCGCGGCAGGTCGGCCGGGATGGGCGACTGTTGCGGTGTGGGGCGGTCGCTGCCGTCGGTGTGCCCTTTTTCGAAAACGAAGTCGTGGCCGACCCAGTTGAAGCAGTTGTTCACCTGGCGGCACATCGAGTGGATGTGGACACCGTCGCCGTAGTCGTAATCGATGCTGAAGAAGTCGTACATGTCGCCCGCTGCGCGCTGCGCGCGGCCGCCGAACCCGACCGCGCTCTTGGCCGGAGAGCCGCAGAACCAGTTGGCCACATCGATGTTGTGGACGTGCTGCTCGACGAGGTGGTCGCCGGACAGGGCCACCCAGTTCTGCCAGGTGCGCACCAGGTCGTCGGCTGTCTTGGGCTCGATCGGCTTGGTGTGAAACATCGAGGCGATGTTGAACGCAACGCGGCCGGCGTAGAGCTTGCCGAGTGCCTTTTCCACCGCCACGGCTTGATGCGTCAAGCGGAAGTTGTGATCGTGGCGCATCTCCGTGCCGGCGGTGATCACCAGGCCGCGTTTCAGCGCCTCTTCGCCGGCCGCGATCACGCGGCGGCAGCCGGGCGGATCGACGGCCACGGGCTTCTCGATAAAGGCGTGTTTGCCGGCCTTGATCGTCGCTTCCAGTTGCAGCGGGCGGAAGAGTGGGGCCGCGACGATCATCACGATCTGGACGTCGGTCTCTAACAGCGGCTCGTAGCATTTCGCCCCGCCGAAGCAGCGTGCCTCCGGCACGTTGAACCGCTGGCCGGCCCGTACCGCCCGGTCCCGGAAGTAATCGGCCAAGGCCACGACTTCGACCTCGAAGCCCAGGATCTTCCCGGCTTCCAGAGCGCCAGCCACGGCCCCCATGCCCCGCCCGCCGCAGCCGATCAGGCCGATCTTGAAACGTTTGCCCGTGCCCTTCTCTGCCGCGCCGAGGATCAGCGGTGCGGCGAAGACCGCGCCCGTGCCGACCGTCGTACGAACAAACTCACGCCGTGAGACCTGGATTTCCTTGTGCGACATTGTGACGCTCCTTTCCGGTGTTCTGTTCGGGGGGGAATGTGGCAGGCGGTTGTGCAGGTGCTGATTTTATCCTCTGCCGGGCGGACAACAATCACGGTCCGTCGTGTTCCGCTCAAGGCTCGTCGGTGGCGAGGAAGAACTGCCAGCCGGTTTCCATTCGTTCCGCACCCCATCGAGAGAAATGACGCAAGAAGGCCAGCCCGGCGAGCCCGTCCACATCGGGCGGCAGCGATAGCGAGGCAGTGTCTGCGTAGATGGCGATGAGGGTCGCCTGAAATGACAAGACGGAAATCCGACAAGTCACCCATGCGCGATTCCGCACCCCCTCGAGAGCCCCGACAGTCTGGACAGCCGGAACCTCCGCTCGAAACAGCGACGAGACGTGTTCGGGCAACACGAAGCTACTTCTCCCGCTGAAGCCAGAATCCACAAGCAGGCGGAGGGTCCGGATACCGCCGTCCAGCGTCAAGAACTCGACGTCGATCACCTCCGCGCCGGGTAGACTGGGGTAGTGCATGGTACCCATCGTCGCACTCACCGGATGACATCGACCATCGGAGGGGCCACTTCGACAACCATGCCTCGCTTGGGGTCCGGATCAATTGCCCGCAACGCGACAATCGCCTCGTCCGGCGTTGGCGCCACGGCGACAACATTACCGTTGAGCAAAGCCACGCAGTCCCCTTCCCTGAATCTCCGGCCATTCCATTCGAACTCCCGGCATATCTTCTCGGCGACACGCCGGTTGCGTTCTTTTTCGGTCATGTGCCTGCCTCCATCTCGCGAAGTAAGCTGTCCATCCATAGTGTACCGACCAGTCTCGGAAAAGGCACTCTGATGTGATCGTCAGGCAGTAGGAACGCACTGGCTGTGGGACTCTTCGACCTCGGCGTTGGGGTTGCCGTCTGCGTCCCAGCCGCGGCGCTGGTAGTAGAGGTCGAGGAGGCCCTCGAACTTCTCCCGATCGATCACTTTGCCCGCCGTCGCGCCGGTCTGGATCGGGCAGGCGTGGACTTTGAAGGGCAAGGAATCGTCCTTGCGGGACAGGCCCAAACGGTTGTTGATCAATCGCGTGAGGCTGTAGACGTGGTTGGATTTTTCCAGCAGCTCGTCCAGCGTGGATTCCTTGCCCGTGACGGCGGAATAGAAACGGGCGTAGTGCTGCTCGTTCAGGCCGAGTTCGATCCAGGGCAGACGGCAGACGCCGAGCATGTCGAACAGCGGACGCAGCGACTGGTGGTAGATTACCAGTTTGACGCGGTCTTCGTCCGTCCAGTTGGCCCCTTGTTCGACTTCTTTGGCGATGGTCCAAGCGCGGGCGTGATGGGCGCCGATGTCGCTGGTCGCATAGGCCAAGGCCATGCTGGACGCCGCGCGGCTGTCGTAGGCGCTCTGCTCCAGTCCCTTGACGTGCAGGATCAGCTTGCTCATCTCCGGCCAGCGGCGGATAACGCCCAGCGCGCCGTCGGCCAGCGTGTCGCCGATCCCTTGGCGGCGAGCGATCTTGTGGATCAGTTCCACGATCGCCACATCGTCGCCCCAGGAAATCGGTTGGCCGTCGAGGTCGGCCAGGGACAACATGCCGTTCTCGTAGCCTTCGATGACGGCCGCGACCAAGCTGCCCGTGCTGATCGAGTCCATGCCCAGTTCGTCGCACAGCTGATTGCAGTGCAGCACGGCGGCATAGTTGTCGATCCCGATGTTGGACCCCAACATTGCACAGGACTCGTACTCCGGCCCTTCGGTCACCGTGCCGACGTACCGGCCGGCCTTGACCAGGCAGATGTTGCCGCAACTCATCGCGCAGGCGAAGCAAGCGCTGTCGCCGATCTTGTAGCCGTTGAGCATGGTTTCGCCGTTGATCTGCCCCACGCGCGGGAACGTGCCGTCCTTGAAGTTGTGCGTCGGCAGGATGCCCGCGCCGCTGGCGTAGTCCATGACCATCATCAGGCCCTCGCGCTGCCACATCTTGAAGTACTTGTGGTTGCGCATGTAGGCGAAGGCCTTGTCCGCTTCCTGGACCAGGCCGGGGAGATCGTACACCGGCAGATCGCGGGTGCCGCGAACGACGATCGCTTTCAGGTTCTTCGAGCCCAGGACGGCGCCCATGCCCACGCGGCCGGCGTTCCGCGACCAGTCGGCGTTGACGCTGGCGAAGCGCACACGATTCTCACCGGCGATTCCCACGACGGCGACTTTCACTTCGTGTGTCCCCAAGCGCTCCTTGATTAGGCCCTCGGCGTCCAGGCTGGTCTTGCCGGCCAATTCGGGCATGGGCAGGAGCGTGGTCTGGCCGTCGTCGATCCACAGCACGGACAACTGAGGGGCACGGCCCTCGATGGCCAACAAGTCCAGGCCGGCTTGGCGCAGTTCCACGCCTAACGTGCCTCCGATGGACGAATCGCCGTACACGCCGGTTTGCGGCGAGATGGAGACGAAGGAGCATTTGCCGGACGACGGCACGTACGCGCCGGTCAAGGGTCCGGGCGCGAGAACCAGCAGATTTTCCGGTCCCAGCGGATCGATCTGGAAATCGTGGCGGACGAGGTGATCCCAGACGAGTTTGGCGCCGAAGCCGCGGCCGCCGATGTACTGGTCCAGGAATTCGTCAGACAGCCGGCGGCGTTGGAATTGGCCGGCGGTCAGGTCCGCGTGCAAGCTGGTCTTGAAATAGCCGGATTTGATCGTCATGGCCTACAGCTCCTCTTTGCCGATTTCGGCGTAGCGGATCGTCCGCTGCTCGCCCTTCTCGGTGAACTCGATTTCCTTCATGTGCGTGTAGCTCAGGATGTTGTTCATCCGCTTGGACTCGCCCAGGCACTGCTCCGGGATGAATCGCAACGCGCCCTTGGGGCAGGCCTCGACGCATTTGGGCGTTCCGCCGCACAGATCGCACTTGATCGGGTACTCCAGATCGCTGTGTGCGTAGATGGCGCCGAATGGGCAGGCTTCGACGCACTTCATGCACGAGATGCAACTGCCCCGGTCAAGTTGCACGACGTTGTCGGCCCACCGCATGGCTCCGACCGGGCAGGCGTCCACACACAGCGCACGTTTACACTGCATGCACACGATCGGCAGACGCATCACCGGGTGCGGGTATGTCACCAGCACGCGGACGGCGCTTTTCTTTGGGTTGTTCACTCCAAAGTGCTCGATCGCACACGTCAGTTCGCAGATCTTGCAGCCGGAACACAACTCCGGGATCGCTGCCAGTTTTCTTGCCATGAAGGAACCCTCAAGGTACGGGGCTCAGACGTACAGAATTCAGTTTTCGCGGCCCCAAGTCCTGCAAGATGGACAGCCCTGTCTCCGCGAAAACTGAATTCTGTACGTCTGAGCCCGATGTCGATCAAGCTCAGCCGCCGCCGATGGCGGGGAACAACGAGACTTTGTCTCCCGGTTCCAATGTCCGGTCGCGGAGCGTCGCGGAGCCGTTTACCATGACAATGGCGGCCTCGCCAGTGCCGATGGCCAGCTGCTGACAGACATCCCCGACGGTGCTGCCCGAGGGCAGTTCCAGCGTCTTGCTGCGGAAGCGGCCCTCTCGCAAAGTGGCGAACAGGTGCACTTCGATCTGCATGGGTTGCCCTAACAAGCACGGAAGCCGGCGGATCCACTTCAAGGCGGCCAAGCAACACCCGGACCGTGACGCAACAGTATAACGAAGAAGGGCGAGGGACGCTATCGGGATCTACCGCCAGCGGACGGAGCCCCATAGCTCGGACCGCCGGTGATGATATATTTGTGGCGGACCGCGTTTCGCACCATCCGTGACGAGAGGAATCATGACGCTTTTCATTCTGTCCGTACTGATCGTACTCATCGTTTCCGCGTTTTGCTCTCTCAGCGAAGCGGCCCTGTACGCGGTGCGTTCGACCTACATCCGGCAAATCGCCGAACAAGGGAGCCGGGCGGGCCAAGCGTTGAGCGAGTTCAGGGAGAACATGGAACAGCCGATTACCGCCATCCTGATCTTTAACACGGCGGCCAACACGGCCGGAGCAGCCGTGGCGGGCGCCCAGGCACACGTCCTGTTCGGCGAGTCGTCTCTGCTCTGGTTCTCGCTCTCCTTCACCGTGGCCGTGCTGTTGGTCGCCGAGATCATTCCCAAAGTATTAGGTGTGGCTTGCAGCCGCTCCGTGGCCACCGCGGTGGCACTGCCGTGGGCGGCGGTGATCAAGGTTCTGTACCCGCTGATTTGGGGCGTTCAAAGGCTGTCGCGCTGGTTCAAGCCGGAGGAATCCCACGAAGCGCCCGAAGAGGAAGTGCGTCAGTTGGCGCAATTGAGCGCCGAAGAGGGCAGCATCCTGCCGTACGAGGCGGCGCTGGTCAGCAACGTGCTGCGGCTGGACAAGGTCCGCACGCGGGACATCATGACGCCGCGGCCGGTCGTGTTCAAACTCGCTTCGGACATGACGCTCCGCGAAGTCTCTCAGAAGGTGAAAGAGTGGACGAACTCGCGCGTCCCCGTCTATGATGCGGAGGATCCGGAAATCTGGAAAGGGTTCGTCTTCAGCCGCGACATTCTGAGCGGCCTGGCGCAGGACCAGTTTGAAACGACGCTGGATTCGCTTTGCCGCCCCCTGTTCTTCGTCTCCGAAAAAGCGCCCGGACACGTGCTGCTGCGGACGTTCCTGACGCGGCGGACGCACCTGTTTGGCGTCGTCGATGAATTCGGCGACATCACGGGCATCGTCACGTTGGAGGACGTCATGGAATCGCTGCTGGGCGAAGAAATCGTGGACGAGGCGGACTCGGCCGTGGACATGCAGGCGGTGGCGAAGCAGCGGATGCGGGAGCGCCTCCGCAAGACGGGCCGACAAGGGCCGAGTGCGGACCGGAGCGAAAAGGATGAGTCCCGCTGACCGGCCCGGTTTAACCGCCCGCCGGGGCGAATCCTCGGACGCTGCCCTTGGGCGTCAGGCCGGCGGATTGCAGTGGCTCGTCGAGCCGGTGGACGGCGACGTTGCCGGCTTCGTCCCGGACCTCGAGCCGCAAGTAGAATTGGCCGGGGACCCGCGAATCGACGCGCCACAGGTACTGGCCGTTGTTGGGCAGCCCCGAGGCAATCGGCGTCCAGGGCCCGTCCGGCTTCTCGCTGAAGGACAAGGACACGGGCCGGCTTCCCAGATGGTCATCGACGGCATTCCAGCGAATGTCCAGCTGGCCGGCGTAGGAATCCGAACCGTACGCCGCGGAGGTGATCTCGGCAATCGGTTTCGTCACGTCCACGCCGACCCACAGATCGGCCAGGTCGCCCGCACGCGGCGATTGACTGGCCAGGCCGTTGCGGCCCACGACGACCACGCGGAATCCGTAGATGCCCTCGTTTTCCACTTCGACCAGCAGCGGACTCTCGAGATCTTCGTCCAACCACCCCAAGTCCCAATCGCGGCCGCCGTTGCGAGTCACCCAGAGTTCGACTTTTTCCACGCCTGACGGCCCGACGGCATCGACCGAGTAGTCCAGATTGAAACGTTTCGAGTTCGTCATCCGTGGCCGTTCGCCCTTTGGCAGACTGGCAGACACAGCAGGCGTGCGGGCGGCCGGCCGGTCCGCTCCCGGCGGTGATTTTGGTTGGCTGGCCGAGGCGGTAGCCGGCGTTCGATCGGTCAACGCCGCTTCGGCACCGGAGTTCCAGACGTCGCGTTCCGTTTCGGCAAAGGGGGTCTGGTCGGCTTGTCCCGCTCCGGACGCCGGCCGCCCGTTCGATACAAACGGCTTGGAAACCTCTCGGACCTCGGCCTGCCCAGCCGGCGTCGCGGCATCGGTCTGGGGATCACGATCCGGCGTGAAATACGGATCGAGAGGATCTTGGGAACTTCGCTGCTCACTGGGCCAGGCGGTCGCCTGAGGGGCCAATGAAGACGGCTGCTGTTGTTCTGTACGATCCCCTGTCGACGCGGTCTGCGAATCGGCTGTCCGATCCGTCGTCATGCCGTAATTGGCCAGGGGGTCGGCCGGGACGGACGTCGGGGTCGAGGCTGGATTGGGTGTCGGCGCTTGGGGTCTGGCATTCAGCGAGATGGGGATGATCAAACGGCGAGTCACTTCTTGCGTGTTGCCGGCTTTATCCCCCACCTGGACGCGAATACTGACGAAGTAACTACCCGCGTCCGGCGTCCAACTGGCCCGGCCCGAGACGCCGTTTCGGCTCGGTGTGGGGGCGGAACCTGTCGCCTGGACGGCTTGGTAAGGCTTGCCCAACGCCTGCTGGTACTCAATCTTCAGCGTCTCCGGGGCGATCAGGTCGTCCACCGCTTGCCATTCGAGTTGAACCTTGCCGTTGGAATCCACGCCTGCCTGAACGTCGAGTCGAGGCGGCGCCGTATCGACTACGACTCGCAACTCCGGCCGAAAGGTCGCTCCCGCGGAGATGACCGTGCCGATGGGAATCGTGCGCGACGCGAACCAGTACTCGCCGTCTTGATTCGTCCGGAAGGCGAACTGTCCCTGCGACGCCGGCTGGCGGTTGTACAGGGTCCAAGTCGCGCCAAAGTCGTGGGAAACGAACAACAGCACTTCCAGACCCTGTTTCTCTGCTTGCGTCACCGAAAACGGAATCGTGAAATTGGCCACGCGAGAATAGACGGGGGCCAATTTCACGATTCCGTTTTC
>CAYPGE010000193.1:0-15997 GCA_964409865.1 uncultured Pirellulaceae bacterium | reverse complement strand
CTTGGAGGAGTCTTCCGGGTGCGTCACCGGCAGTTTACGGACTGCCGGACTGAAGGGGCGTACGATGCTCCTTGGTCGTACGTTCCGACCCTGTAGAGCCCAGACCAGCGATCGCGTGTCGGCAGGGACCCTGCCGGCCGAAGTGGCTTCCCGACTTCGATCCGCGCTCAACCAAAGACAGCCGAGGGTTTGGCGCGTCGCAACGTCGGGTTGGCCCCCTTGGGTTTCCACCTCCTCCAAGTCGAGCTGTCGCTCGCTGGGGAATGGCCTACCCCCGTTGACTCCTCGACCTTGTGGGGAGGCTGACAATCGTTGACAATCGGTTGGGAAAGGTGCTCGACGAGCATTCCTTTCTCCGTGTCCTCTGTGTCTCTGTGTTTCATTTCTCTGGGGGGAAGACCGATGGAAATCAACGACTTGACGAACGCCATCATTGGAGCCGCCATCGAAGTTCACAGAAGGCTTGGCCCAGGGCTGCTGGAGTCCGCGTACCGGGTATGCTTGGCCTACGAACTGAGGAAGCGAGGATTTGACGTTGTGGAGGAGAAGCCCGTACCAGTCATCTACGATGACGTGCATCTGGAATGCGGATTTCGAGCCGATTTGCTGGTGAACCATCTGGTTGTCGTGGAACTCAAAGCAAAGAGCGCGATTCACCCGGTGGACAAGGCTCAGACGCTTTCCCATCTTCGCCTGCTGAATCTTCGATTTGGGCTGCTGATCAGCTTCCACGAAGAGCGTCTCGTTGACGGCGTCAATCGGATTGTGAATGGGTACGGAAGCCAAGCACTGAAAAGTTGAAAACACAGAGGCACAGAGAACACAGAGGAAGACGGGCAAAGCACGCTTGGGGTCGATGAGCAGCTTGATTTCGAGAAGTGCCTGCTACAGCTGCAACAGTTGCACTCCCCGTTGGGTCGCGGTTAAACGACGAGGCGGAATCCACGTGCGCCGAGTACTCCGGGACCGGAATACCGTCACGTTCAGGGGAGTCTAGTCCAGGTGGAACACTTCCTCCATGTCCGACCACCATTCATCTTCGCGGCGGGTGGCCAGCGGTTCTTGGCAGGGTTTGCACACGGCCCACCAGCGCTGCGTCTCGGGATCGGCGGCCATGCGGGCCATGTCGGCGGCGAAGTCGTCGCCGGCGTATTCCAGGTAGCTGAACAGGTAGGGCCGGCCGTCGTCCAATTGCCGCAGGTAGATCGAGTAGTTTTGGATATGGCAGGCCTTGATCATCTGCAGCACGCCCGGCCAGGCGCCGGCGTGCAGACGTTTGTACTCCTCCACTTTGTCCGGCTTCAGAGCGATCACCCAACCGTAACGTTTCATGGCTGACTCCTAAAACATCCGAAACAACGTGCGGATCACGCGGATGGCGCCTTCGGCGATTTCTTCCAGCGGAAAATCGTCGTCGTCCGACCCGGAACCCAATGGCATGGGACTCGACGGCCGGTGTTCCGGTTGTGAGCGGCGGCGCAGCTTGCGTTTGCGGGCCAGGTCCGGCGATCGCACCAGGCAGGCCAAGTCGTCCCGCGCGGCTTCCAGGTTGCCGCTGCGGATCCAGCGCAGCACGCGAGCCAACTCCTGTGCGTCGAACCAAATGCCGTGCGAGCCGCAGATGTCGACGATCACGCCGCTGGTGCGGCCAAAGTTGCGGCGGACCATCAGCTGGCCGCACACGGCGCAGGGCCGGTAAGGGCTGCGCGGCGGCAACTCCTGGGGACCGCCGGCCGGCCCCGCCGATTGCGGCTGCCGAGCCTCGCGGTCCAGCAGTCTGTCAAACGTCTCCAACCCGATCCAGAAACCCCCGCATTTTTGGCATTCCATGACGTGCATCTGCGTATCGCGGACGGCGCGGCTGGTCAGCTGCCACTGGGGACCACAGACCGGGCAGCAGAACGACGTGGCGTCGCCGGCGTCCCCTTCGGCGATCAGCAGGGCGGCGCAGTGGTGGCAGTACCGCGCGCGGTCGCTGACCCGCGCCAGGCAGTTCGGGCAGACGGTGTCGAGATCCTGTTCGTGAATGGTGAAATCGGCGCCGCAGTGCGCGCATTGCTCGGCGTTTCGCTCGCGTGTGGCTCCACACGACGAGCACCGGACGACGGCCGCTTCGTGTCCCCGCGGCTCTTGGACGATTACGGTCTGCCCGCACCGGCAGCGAAAGCGATCGCCCGGCTGTCTGCCGCTGGCGTCATATTGCCGTTTGCACTGCTGGCAGGCGACGATCAATCGCATGGGACGACTCCTCGGCAACACGGGTGGAACGGGACGCGCCGCGCCCGCTTCCTGAGGTGCATTGTAAAGCATGCGATGCGGCGGTGCCACGGGCGCTTCGCGTCAGAGTCTGACGCCGCAAGATGCGTGCTCGGTGCGATCATTTTCGTAGCATGGCTCTCCGAGCCGTGCTGTACAACGCTGCACGGCTCGGAGAGCCATGCTACTTTGGCTGCGGCCCAGTCGCGTCAAGATGGGTGGCTGTTTCCAATCGCGCCGCCGCCGATCATAATGGTAGGGCGGCTTTGGGGGGATTTTTTGCCCAGTTCCATTTCCCGCGGCGGGCACGACGATGAGTGAGAGACTGGAGATGAGTGAGAAACTGGGGGAAGCCCTGCACCGGCTGCGGATCGAAACGCTCGTCCGTCAAGCGCAGATGATTCACGACTACCCGCCTGGCGAGGAGCGCACTGGCGAGGCCAGAAAGTTGCTGTACGGCGTGCTGTACGACCACGCCTTGGGCCGGCTGTCCTACGACGAGCGCGAGAGAATTCTGGGTTTGGTGGACTTCGCCAGGGATTACCACGCTCCGGAAGCCACCAAGCAGAGTCCGGCGCTGGACTAGTTCGAGCGGTGCCTTACCTTGTGATCGTCGGTGCGGCCGCACCGCCAGGCGGCGGCGAGCCTTCAGCCGCCGGGGGCGGACTGTCCGGTTTCGCCGGCGAGCCTTGCGCCGGCGCAGGCGTGGTTGCGGGCGGCGACTCCGACGTCACTGCCGGGAGCGGCTTCGGACGTTCGGCGACGGAGGCTGCCGGGGCGTTTGTTTCGGCCGGCGCGTCGGATGCGGGCTTGGCGCCCTCAGCAGCGCCGGATGGCGCTGCCGCTGGACTGGCCGGTGCCGCGGGTTTGGCGGGCGGGCCCATCGCCGCAAACATCTGCTCGGTCAGCGGAGACAGCTTCGGCACTTTGACCAGCGCTTCGATCTCGGCGTTCAACTCCTCCGGAGTGCGCTTCTCCAGTGGCTGTCCGACGTACTTGTCGAACTTCGTCTCGTCAAAGTAAGAAACCACGCCGCGCGTGGGCGGTTTCTCTTGCTTGCGCGACAGCAGCGGGATCTGGATCCTGCTGCCGGCGAAATGCGTTCCTTGATGGATCGTTCCGTCCTGGATGGGGCCGACGCCAAGAATGTGAATGTCGCGGGCATTGCTGGTCGCCACGGAGATTCCCGACTGCCAGACCGGAAGCCGCGTCTCGCGATGATAGGCGAACAGGGCCACCTTCGCGGCCCCCAGCGAGTCTTCCCTCTTGGCCAACGAAATCTCCGGCACCGGGACGGCGGGCACATTGGGCAGCAGCTGGGCCGCCTGGGCCAAGCCGGAACTGGGCGGAATGCCGTAGGTCACTTCGTGGCTGTCGGTGCCCAGGGCCCCCATCCGGCCCTCAACCACGAATTCCGCATCCTTGATGTCGTCCTGCAGCAGACAACCGGACGCAAGCATCTGCTGGCGGAGGGAACTGATCACATACTCGGCGTTGACGAACCCAAGTCCCTTGACGGTGGCGAGGTACTTGGTGTCGAAGTAGACGGTCTTGCCGGCCAGCGGCGTAAAGTCGATGGTCGCGATCGAGCGGTCCACGGAGTCCGACATCAGCAATTGCTGCGTGGCGTCCCGCGACTTGGTCGTCCCGCAGCCTGCCAGCACTGCTGCCACCGCCAGCAGCGTCAAAGTCGGTCCCAGATGCCGTGCTTTCCGTCGACACATGGCGCGGAGTATAGCGAAACGGCAACACCAGCCAAAGGCAGATTTTGTCCCGCCGGTTGACCGCTGTACCCAGCACGCAAGCATCAGCACATCCGAAAAGGCGGGAGACCTGCGGTCGGCGGCTTCGGCGAGGTCGGGAGACCTGCGCCGAACGTGGGACGCTTAGGACCTGTCCAAGAACAAAACCGCTCTTTTGTCGCCTTTCGCTCCGCGAAAGGGCGCTCTTTCGCGGAGCGAAAGGCGACATTGTTCGTGAACGAGTCCTCAGCCGTCGTACACCAACATGGGACTGGCCAGATACACCTCGCCCGCCGTCTTTTCCCGGCCGGCGCTGTCGATCAATGCTAGCGTGTCCCAGCGGATCGGGTAGTGAATCACGCCGTCGTCGGCGCCGCCCCAGTGGCCCGAACCGCGGGCATCCAGCGGAATGGTCACGGGCCGCCAGCCCCGCCAGTCCAGCCGTTGGCCGCCCGGTTGAAACGTCTGACCGCTGGCGTCGGTCAACCGCAATCGCAGCAGGTTGCCGGAGCCGTCGCCGTAGACCCAGACGCGAAGCGCTCGCGGCTGACCTGCGATCGCGCGCACCGAATCGTCGCAAGGCGCCAAGCGGACGAACTTCCAGCCGGCTTCGAATTGATAGCGGATCCGGATCGCCGCCGCGGCGGGCACGGGCGGTCCTTCCGGCGGCTGGGCGACTTCGGCGGTCTGGGTCGAGGCCACCTTGACGTCGCCGTCGGGCAGGATCCGGTAGGCGGCTGCGAACGATTCGGCGGTCCAGCGGGCAAAGTCGTCGACCGCGCGGAACGCCGCCGCCGACAGGTCCAACTGCACCTGGCCGTCGGAGTCCGCCACGCGAACGCCCAGCTGCCACGGCGAGCGAATCTGGCCTGTGATGTTGAACGGCACGACGCGTTCCGTCTGGCCGCTCGCGACCGCCAGCGGCAACTCGGCTTGTTCGACCGACACGCCGGCCAGTTGCGTCAACTGGACGGTTCCCGAGAACGGTTGCCCGGACGGGTTCTCCAGTCGCACCGGCAGCACTCGGCTCGTCGCCGGCAGGACTTCCACGCGCAACGGTTGGGCAACCGACACGCGCGTGGTTTGGGCGAATTCACCGTACCGATCGACATAGCAGGTCAAGGGGACCGTCTTCAACTCGGCATCGCGCAAGACGTTCAGCGGGTACGTCAGCGAGGTGCTGCCGCCCGGTTGCAGAGACGACACTTCGGCCTGGCTCCGCCCGACGCGGACGGCCGCGGCCAGCGGGTTGCGAAATTGGAGCGTCACCGTCGCCGTTTGGCCGCCGCCGCCGACGATTTCCAGCGGCGCTCGCTGCCAGGCGGTCGCCAAGCGCAGCCGGTCATTCGGCTCCAGCGGCGTCAAGTACTCCGGAGCGTCCGTCAGGGTGACGGTCAGTCCGCGGTCATCGGCCGTCAACGGTGGCAGCGGTTCTCCGGTGTGCCCGATCGCGGCGAAGCGGCCGGGACTGGCGGGGATCACCGCCGTATGCGGAGTCTGGGACACCGTCCAGGCGGCCAGACGCACGTCGTCGTCTTTGGCGAACAGCAGCACGTAGTCGTCTTCGTTGCCCACGTGCAGGCGTTTGTTGAAGCGAAAACCGGCCAGTGCTTTCGTCAGCGTCTGGGCGGCCCGATAGGCCGGCTTGGGTTCATACACCGGCCGTTGTCCCTCGCGATACGGGAACAGCACGGTGCCGAAGTGATGTTCGGGCTCCTTGGGATCGGGGCCGTCATCGTGCCAGTCGTACCAGATCGAGACGGGGACGGCGTTGGACAAGTTCGTCAGCCACTGGCGCGGCAACATCTTGCCTTGCTTCTGGGCGTCCATCTTGTTCCAGGCCGCCGAGTAGCCCCACTCGCCGGACAAGATCGGAATGCGTTTCCCGGCCGGAGCGTATTTGGCGATCATCTGCCGCAGCCGCGCGTATTCGGTCGCGGCCGTCTCCGGCGACTGTTGACGGTAGGGATGGACGGAAACGGCGGACCAGGATTCGAGCAGTCCGGCCTGGAAGGACTTTTCCAGGAACGCCAGATCGACCTGCGACGTGGCCGGTCCGATGTACTGTTCGGCGGGGGCCACTTGGCGGATCGCCTGGCCGACCGCCAAGGCGAGCTTGACGTATTGCTCCGCGTCGGGCTTGGGCTTCCAGAACCCGATGTTTGGCTCGTTGTACATCTCCCACAGGATGCCGCGGCCGCGAAACCGCTCGACGGCGGCGGCCGCCCAGCGAGCAAACGCAGCGCGGCCTTCGTCCGAACAAGGCGACAGGCCGCCGTCGTAATGGCGATTCGAGTAATCCAGGATGAACAGCGCGCGGATGCCGTGCGGCTCCAGCGCCGCCAGCAGCCGGTCGTAGGCGCTGAAGTCGTACTTGCCTTTCTCCCGTTCGGTGCCGCCCCAGGCAAAATCCATGCGGACCCAAGAAAAACCGGCCTCGGCCAGCATCTCCATTTCGCCGGGCCGCGGGTCCGTGAAATGGATGTTCACCCCCAACCCTTCCGGGACGGCCGGATCGTCAGGCAACGGGAATTCCGGGGCGGCGGCCAGGCAGATCTTGGCCGTCAGGAGCAGCATGATTGCGAAACCGGGGAAACGTGGCAGGGACATCTCGACAGGTCCTTTCTCGACGTACACGGGAAGGCAGAACATTCCAGCCGCTTTTTTTCTCATGCCTTCGCCTCGTTTTCAACTCCCCCCGCCATCCGCTATACTGTCCCGCTGCATTGATCAGGGTCTCTGGCAAAGGGAGTCATCATGGGCGCGATCGACATTCTGGTGTTCGTGGCGTTTGTCGTTTCCGTCATCGCCATCGGCTTGTGGAAAAGCAAAGGGGAAGCGACCCACAGCGAGCATGGGGCGCAGGACTATTTTCTGGCCAGCCGCGGGCTGACCTGGTGGCTGATCGGCTTTTCGCTGATCGCCGCCAACATCTCGACCGAGCAATTCGTGGGCATGAGCGGCAAGGCGGCCGATTGGCTGGGCATGGCCATCGCCAGCTATGAATGGATGGCGGCCATCACGCTGGTGGTCGTGGCGTTCCTGTTCTTGCCGACGTTTCTGCGGAGCGGCATTTACACAATCCCCGAATTCCTGCAGTACCGCTACAACACGTTTGCTCGCACCGTCATGGCGCTGTGTACGATGGTGATTCTGGTCGGCGTTCCGACGGCCTCCGTCATCTTCTCCGGCGCCAAAGTCATCACGGGCAACTTCCAGGGGGTGACGGCGTTCGGTTTCGACCTGGGCAACATCACCGTGGGCTGTTGGATCATCGGCGTCCTGTCGGCGATCTACGTGTTCGCGGGCGGTTTGAAAGCCTGCGCCTGGGCGGACCTGATTCAGGGCACCGCGCTGGTCCTGGGCGGCGTCGTGATCGCCGCATTCGCCATGAATCTGCTGGCGGAGCGCGATCCGAACGAGCTGATCCAGACGGCCCGCAACCAGGAAGTGACCGTCGAATCGCTGCAGAGCGCGGGGCCGGTGCAGCGGTTTTGGGACCTGAACAAAGGCCCGCTGCCCGACGGCAAGATCCACATGGTGCGGGACATCAACGACCGGGAAATCCCCTGGACGGCGCTGATCATCGGGCTGTGGATTCCCAACTTCTTCTATTGGGGGCTGAACCAGTACATCACGCAGCGAACGCTGGGCTCGAAGTCCCTGGCGGAAGGCCAGCGGGGAATTGTGTTTGCCGCGTTCCTGAAACTGATCATTCCCTTCATCGTCGTCATCCCCGGCATCCTGGCCTACAACTTGTTCCAGAGCCAGCTGAAGTACGACGCGGTGAACCGCAATGCCCAGATCTTGTCCGAGTACTCGTCCGAGTTGTACGTGTCGCTGTCGGAGGCCGTGAAGCCCGACCGAGATCTGACGCGAAACAAGAACATTGTGGCCAAAATCGACGAGAACTTGAGCCGCAGCCAAACGACCGCCAAGCCTTACGTGTACAAGTTTGACGCGACGTTCGCGGGCTTGCACCCTCAGGACGCGGCGGCGGTCGTGGCCTACGATCTGCGGCAAGTGGAGGGCCGATTGACGGTCGACGGCTTGCCGGCGGAGAACGCAGCGCCCCAGGCGTTGGCGGACTTCAGTCAGAAATTGGCCGGCATGGTGAACGAGAAGGCGGCGGATGCGATCAAGGTCGAGACTCTGGTGGCGCTGGATTACGACAACGCCTTTCCCACGCTGATCCGCGAGTTGCTGCCCATCGGCAGAGGCATCAAAGGTTTTGTGCTGGCAGCCATCTTCGGAGCGGTCGTCAGCTCCATCGCCGCCATGCTCAACTCGGCCTCGACCATCTTCACGATGGACATCTACAACAAGCTGCGGCGGGATGCCAGCCAGTACGAACTGGTCAGCGTGGGCCGCATCGGCGTCGTGGTGTTCGTGCTGATCGCGATGGTCATCGCTCCGTCACTGGGACATCCGCGCTTTGGCGGCATCTTCACATTCATCCAGGAATTCCAGGGCTTTATCTCGTCCGGCATCCTGGCCATCTTCCTGTTCGGCGTTCTGGTCCACCGCGCGCCCCGCTATGTGGGCACCGTGGGCTTGATCCTGAACCCCGTGCTGTATGGAATCTTCAAGTTCAGCCCGCAGATTCCGGGGTTGAAGGACATCGGCGTGCTGCAGACCGTCGCCGGCTGGTCGTTCCTGGACCGCATGGCCTTGTGCTTCGGCCTGATCGTCGCCGTGTTGACCCTGATGACGATCGTCCGCCCGTTGCCCAAGCCGGTCGATCTGCCGGTGAACCCGAAGATGGACATGACCACGTCCAACGGCGCCAAGGCGTTCGGCGTGTTCGTGATCCTGCTGACGCTGGCGCTGTACGTGATCTTCTGGTGATCGCAGGCCCTAGAAGACGTCCAGGATGAAGTGGTGCCCGGAGTGGTACAGCTGGCCGGCCGGCAGCTCGTTGTGCCACTTCTTGTTGTACACCGGGATTCGCATCTCCGGAGGATACCGATAGTACAGATCTTCGCTGCTGCGGTAGTACTCGTTTCCCCAGAAGTTCTGCGGATAGAAGACGTACGGGTAGTGGTAGAATCGCTCCCAGTCGCGAGGACCGTACGCTCCGCCCCAGACGCGGTTAAAGGCTCGCTGGTCGGCGTGAGCCGTCGCCGCCGTCAGGCCGATCGCAAGGATGACGCACGCCAGCAAAGTCAAAATTGCACGACGAACCATCGCGCTTCCCCCCCTAGTATTCCCTGTGGCTCATCGGTTCTGATTGTCCCGCACGGCGCGGTCCAACCCCGATGGTATGCATCGGCTGGCCGTTTCAACCGGCATTAACCTAAAATTCGATAAGACCGGCACGCTAGCAATGTCGAGCATGCACGATTTCAGCGAACTCGAAGCCCGCATCGACCACGCCCTGGGCGGACAACGATTCCGCCTGCGCCAGCGGCTGCGCTCGATCGACCAGGCGCGCCGGTCCGGGCGGCCGTTCGACCGCAACCTCGAACGCTGGCTGGACGACCTGCAGCAGTCGATCGTCCGGCGGACGCAGCGGTTGGCGGGACTGCCGCCGGTCACGTTCGATCCCGCGCTGCCGATCACGGCCAAGCTGAACGAAATCCAGCAGGCCATCCGCGAGCATCCGGTGACGATCGTGTGCGGCGAGACGGGTTCGGGCAAATCAACCCAGTTGCCGAAGATGTGCCTGCAACTGGGCCGCGGCGTGGACGGCGTCATCGGTCACACTCAACCGCGGCGGATCGCCGCCCGAGCGATCGCCGCCCGCCTGAGCGACGAGCTGGGCCTGCCGCTGGGCGGCGCCGTCGGCTTCAAGATCCGCTTTACGGACACGACCCGGCCCGACACGTACGTCAAGGTAATGACCGACGGCATCCTGTTGGCCGAAACCCAACAGGATCGGTTCCTGAATCAATACGACACGCTGATCATCGACGAAGCCCACGAGCGGTCGCTGAACATCGACTTCCTGCTGGGCTACGTCCAACGTCTGCTGTCGGTCCGCCGCGATTTGAAGCTGATCATCACCTCGGCCACGATCGACGCCCAGCGGTTCGCGGCTCATTTCGGCTGCGAGCGGACGGGTCAGAGTGCGCCGATCATCGAGGTCTCCGGGCGTGCGTACCCGATCGACATCCGCTACCAGCCGCTGCAACCGGATGACGACACCGGCGACCTCGATCCGCAGCGGGCGATCGCCGACGCGGTCGAAGAGCTGGCGCGGACCGGGCCCGGCGATATGCTGGTCTTCCTGCCGACCGAACGGGACATTCGCGAGACGGCCAAGACGCTGCGCGGCCGCTCGATTCCCGGCGACGGCCGGCACACGGAAATCCTGCCGCTGTACGCCCGCTTGTCGGCCGCCGAGCAGAACAAGATCTTCCAGCCGCACGGCCGCCGCCGCGTCGTGCTGGCGACGAACGTGGCGGAATCATCACTGACCGTGCCCAACATCCGCTTCGTGGTCGATACCGGGACGGCTCGCATCAGCCGCTATTCGCCGCGCCGCAAAGTGCAGCGGCTGCCGATCGAGCCCGTGGCGCAGGCCTCCGCCGACCAGCGAGCCGGGCGCTGCGGGCGCGTCGGGCCCGGCATCTGCGTGCGGCTGTACAGCGAGGACGACTATCTGGCCCGCGAGCGGTTCGCGACGCCGGAAATCCGCCGCACCAACCTGGCGGCGGTGATCCTGCAGACCAAGGCCTTCCGGCTGGGCGCGATCGAGGAGTTCCCGTTCCTCGATCCGCCGCGCGCGGACGCGATTCAGGACGGCTACCGGACGCTGTTTGAACTGGGCGCGATCGACGACCACGGGGAGCTGACGGACATCGGCCGCCGGCTGGCCCGACTGCCCGTGGACCCCCGCATCGGCCGCATGATTCTGGCCGCGGCCGACGAAGGATGCCTGCCGGAAGTCCTGGTGATCGCCGCCGTCTTGGAGGTCCAAGACCCGCGGGAACGGCCTGCGGACAAGCAACAGGCGGCCGACGAACGACACGCCCAATTCACCGATCCGTCGTCCGACTTCTTGAGCTACCTGCGGCTGTGGAACTTCTATCACGACTTGCGCGAGAAACTGTCGCGCAACCAAATGCGAAAAGCCTGCCAACAGAATTTCCTGTCCTTCAACCGGATGCGGGAGTGGCTCGACATCCACCGCCAGCTGAAGCAACTGGTGGACGAGTCCGGACTGCTGCCGGCCGGCGCGTCGCGGCAGGCGGCCCAAGCGATTCCGTCGCGCGGCGAGTCGCGTGGGGCCCGGCGGCGGGGCCGGCGCCGGGGCCGGCCGGGACTCCACTATCGTCCGCCCGCCGACGTGGAATTGGAGGCCGTCAACGTGGAACTGACGGCGCTGGGCGGCCGCCCGTTGGCGCCGCGGATTCCCAAGGCGGACGAGCTGCTGTACGGGGCGATCCACCGGGCGTTGCTGGCCGGGTTGCTGTCCAACGTCGCGCTGAGGTCCGATCCTTACGAGTACACCGGGGCCGGCAATGCGCGATTCTATCTCTGGCCGGGCTCGGGCGTATTCGACGCCAAACCGGAATGGATCATGGCCGCGGAACTGGTCGAGACGACGAAGAACTACGCCCGCACCGTCGCCCGCATCAATCCGGCGTGGATCGAGCCGCTGGCCGGGCATCTGGTCAAACGGTCGTACAACCAACCGCACTGGAGCCGGCCCGCAGGCTCGGCGATGGTCTACGAGAAAATCAGCTTGTTCGGTCTGCCCGTGGTCCAGCGGCGGCGCGTGCCGTTAGGCCCGGTCGATCCGGAGGCCGCGCGGGAGCTGTTCATTCGCCGCGGCTTGATCGAAGGCCAGCTGAAGACTCCGCTCCGTTTTCTGAAGCACAACCTGGCCCTGGTGGCCGAACTGGACTCTTTGGCCACGCGGTTGCGGCGTTCCGACTTGTTCGTGCAGGACCAGCGGCAGTTTCAGTTTTACGACGGGCGGTTGCCGGCCGACGTGTACGACGTGGGGCGGCTGCAACGGTGGCTGCGCACGATCGAGCGGCAGGAGCCGCAGCGTCTGATGATGGCGCGTACCGACTTGCTGCCGGAGAGCGCGGACGAATTGGGGGCCACCGAGTATCCCGATTCGCTGCAAGTCGGCTCGGCCACCCTGCCGCTGGAGTACCGTTTCGAGCCCGGCCACGAGGACGACGGCATCACCGTGACCGTGCCGCGGGCGGCGCTGAAGCAGTTGACGTCCGGCCGGTTGGGCTGGCTCGTGCCGGGTCTGCTGGAGCACAAGATTGTGGCCCTGATCCGTTCGCTGCCCAAGCCCATCCGCCGCAACTTCGTCCCCGCCCCGGATGTCGCCAAGCGGGTGCTGGGAGAACTGCGGTTCGGCCAGGGTTCGTTCCTGGCGGCCGTGGCGGAAGCCTTGGTGCGGGTGGGCGGCGAGTCGGTGGCAGCCGGCGATTTTCAGCTGGACCGGCTGCCCCAGCACCTGCACGTCAACGTCCGCGTCGTGGACGACGGCGGCCAGGTGTTGGCCCGCGGCCGCGACGTGGATCAACTGCAGCGGGAGTTGGGACAAGAGAGCGACGCCACGGTTCCCGCCGAGTTCTTCCATCCCGATTGGCATCGGGACGGCATTGTGAGCTGGGATTTCGGCGATCTGCCGGAGGAAGTGTCCATCCTCAGCGGCGGCGTGACGCTGACCGCCTTTCCGATGCTGGTCGATCGCGGCAGGGAGGTTTGGCTGCGGCTGGCCGATTCGCCGCAGGCCGCCGCCTGGCAGACGCGCGGCGGACTGCGGCGGTTGTGCTGCCTGGCCGAGCGGCACGAGCTGCGTGCCCAGGTGGCGTGGCTGCCGCGCATGGACCAGATTCGGCTCCTGGGAGCGGCCTTGTGCAGCAGCCGGGAACTGGAACAGCAACTGGCCGAGTTGATCGCCGAGCGCAGCTTTCTGGACGAGAACCAACGGCCGCATAACGCAGAGGAATACCAGCGACTGCTGGCCCGCGGCCGGGAGCGGATCGGGCTGGGAGTGCAAGACGTGGCGCAGCTGGTTCTGCCGCTGCTGGAAGCGTACCAGCAGGCGCGTTTGGCGCTGGAGCAGGCCGTGTCGCCCAATTGGGAATTTGCGGTCCAGGACATGTGGGAGCAGTTGGCGGAACTGACGGGGGGGCAAACGGACGGGTCGGAGACCCATCCGACGAAGTTGGTAGTGCCGGCTTCAGCGGGTCGTGCGCGTTCCACGGACGGGTCGGAGACCCATCCTACGAAAGACGAGTCACCGCCGGCAGCGGGGTTCCTCGTCGCCACGCCCTGGCGTTGGCTGCAGCAGTATCCGCGTTACTTTCGCGCCATCACGCTGCGACTGGACAAGATCGCCGGTTCGGGCTGGCGGCGAGATCGGCGAGCGTTTGACGAATTGGAGCCGTTTCTGGAAGCCTACCGCGAGCGGGTTGCCGATCATCGCCGCCGGGGAATCTACGACGCCGAGCTGGAAGCGTTCCGCTGGAGTCTGGAAGAATTCCGCGTCTCGTTGTTCGCTCAGGAGTTGGGCACGTCGATTCCCGTCTCGGCGAAGCGAATGGCACGGCATTGGGCCAAGGTGCTGCCGTAGGGGTCTGACGCGGGCTGATCACCGCATTTTGGACTGCGGCGCCTTGTCGCCGCTTTGGCTCGCTGGCGACGCGACGACCGCCGCTTTGGGTTCGCGTGTCTGGCTGTGTCTCCTGAACCCAATCCGCCGCGACGCTCCAAGCCGCCGCTCAAAGCGGTGACAAGGCACCGCACTCCAAAACGCGGCGGTGCCTACGAGCACGGCGGGAAACCGCTTCGACAGACGCCTTCGTTCGTCCCTCCGATCCTCCGATACTCCCCCTTGACTTGCTTGTGGTTGTATCAAGTGGTACCATCGTCCCAGCCATTTTGGCACAGACGAAACGTGGCACAGCAAGGAGCAAGCGATGTCCGAAACGACGCGAGATGCGATCGCCGAACAGCAGCCATTGGAGCCAGGTGGGCACCAGATCACGCGGGCGCACTGGCTGGTGTTGGGAGCCGCCTTCCTGGGCTGGATGTTCGACGGCGTCGAGATCGGCCTGTTTCCCTTGATCGTCCGGCCGGCATTTCAGAGTCTGGGGCTGACGGACGACGCCCAGATCGCAGCCTGGAACAGCGTGGTCGTGGCGGCCTTTCTGCTGGGGGCCGCCGCGGGCGGCATCGTCTTTGGCTGGCTGGGCGACAAAATGGGCCGCGTGCGGACGATGGTGATCGCCATCCTTGTCTATTCGCTGTTCACGGGTGCCTGCGCGTTTGCTCAGCACCCCTGGCAACTGGGCGTGTTCCGCTTCCTCGCCTCCTTGGGCATGGGCGGTGAATGGGCCTTGGCGGTGGCCCTGGTCATGGAGTATTGGCCGGAGAAACACCGCCCGAAACTGGCCGGGGCCATCGGCGCGGCGGCGAACTTCGGGTTTCTGTTCATCGCGCTGGTCGCGCTGGCCAAGCCCGTGACGCAGGATTCGTGGCGGTGGATGATGCTGGTCGGCGCCGCCCCGGCGCTGTTGGCGCTGGCCGTCAGTCTGCTGGTGCCCGAGTCGGAGCGTTGGAAGGCCTCCGTGCGGGCGGCGAAGGGCAAGTCGGCAGGCCCGGCCCCCGCCTTTCAGTGGACCGACCTGTCCACCGGCGCCGCATTTTTCGTGGCGTTTGCGATCGGCTTCCTCTTGCTGTTCGCCTCCCTGACGTGGTTCGCGGGGGCGCGGTTTCCGGCCGGGGGTGTTGCGGAAGGCTGGGGGCGGTCGGTCGCCGGACGTCTGGGGGCGTTGCTGGTGATCGGATCGTTGGCCTGGGCCGGCAGTCTGGTCGCCCGTCGGCCCGGCTGGTTTCTGATCGTTGCGGCGCTGGGCATCGTGCATGCTGTCGCCGCGTGGATCTGTCGCGGGGACAAGATGTGGCTCGTGCTCACGGCCGCTTTCCTCGCCGGCGCGATGGGCGCGACGGGTTCGGTGCGGGAGATCTTCTCGCCGGGGCTCCGCAAACGTACCCTGCTGGGCATCGTGTTCTCCTCCGTGCCGCTGATCGGCACCTGGGCTGCAGTGTCGGGCTGGATCCCGGTCTGGGTGGACCAGATGACGCAGGTGGCTGCGGGCAAGGAGTACTTGAGCCCTGCGGCGGTGGCTGAGTTCGAGAAGGCTCAAGACCCCAAGGGCCAACTGAACGTCCTCAAGACGGCCCTCACGGACGATCAATGGAAGGACGTCCGCCAGAGCACGGCGCGGTCCAAGGCCTGGGTGCAAATGATGCTGGCCATCGGTGCGATCCTGGGCTGTTATGTCGCCCCGGTGCTGGGCGGCGTGTGGGGCCGCCGGCCCGTGTACGCGATCCTCTGCCTGATCTCGCTGGCCTCCTGTACCTATCTGTTCCGATGTCTCGACACGTACAACTTCTGGTTCGTCCTCGTGGTCGGCTTTGTAGGCGTCGTCACGGCGGCTTTCTACGGCTGGCTGCCGCTGTATCTGCCCGAGCTGTTTCCGACGCGTGTCCGGGCGACAGGACAGGGGCTGTGCTTCAATTTCGGCCGCATCATGGCGGCGGTCGGCACGATCTATATGGGCTACCTGGTGGCCCTGTTCGGCGGCGACTACGGCCGAGCGATGGCTGCCATTATCCTGATCTACGCCGTAGGCATGGTCTTGATCTGGCTCGCGCCGGAGACCAAAGGCAAGCCATTGCCCGAGTGAGGGGCGTTCCGGAATGAAAGGATGACACGCTGTAGTCAATAAGACGGCGCGCGACGCCTTGCCATCCCCCCTGCCCGCCGTCCTTGAGCGATCGGGCCTTTCCGCGACACGCGCAGTCTTTGCCAGCAATGCAGGCGAAATCCGGCCGCGGGCGACGAGCCGGGTGGGCGAAATCAGCGGCTGGCGACTTTCGTCGTCATCGGGTGCGGAATGAGGCACGCCGTTTGCGAGTTTGGAGGTTTTGCCTTATGGTGGGTGTATGCCCAAAGGAAGGAGGACCTCATGATGAGCCGTCGTTGCACCTGTCTGCTGCTGAGCACCGCCTTTGTG
>CAYPGE010000192.1:0-16083 GCA_964409865.1 uncultured Pirellulaceae bacterium | reverse complement strand
CGGCGGTATTTCAGCCGGCTGGATTTAGCGCGGGTCAATCGCCGACGACAGGCCATACAAGTGGGCCAGCGTCTTTAGCTGCGCCGACACCTCCGCCTCGCTGCGGCCCATTTGGGAGAGCAAGCCGCTGTAGTTCCAGATCGCCGATTGCAGATGGGGATGCGGATGACCGGCCACGCGGGTGAATTGCAGGAGGATCTCAAGCATGCTGCGCATCAGCGGCTCGGCCTCGGCCAGGCGGTTTGTGGCCTGGAGCAATCGAGCCAGGTTGTTCAGCGCGGTCGCGACGTTGGGGTGATCTTCGCCCAGGGACTTCCTAAAGATTGCCAGCACGCGGCGCATCAGGGGCTCGGCTTCCTTCGGGCGATTCGTGTTCTGGAGCAATTGTGCCAGGGTGTTGAGGCGGATGGCCACCTCCGGGTGCTCGGTCCCGTAGGACTGCTCGTCGATGGCCAGCGCTCGGCGCATCAGCGGCTCGGCCTCGCCCAGGCGGTTCGTGGCCTGGAGCAACGCCGCCAGGTTGTTGAGGTCGCGGGCCACGTCCGGGTGCTCGGTCCCGTAGGACTGCTCGTCGATGGCCAGCGCCCGGCGGATCAGCGGTTCGGCTTCCACCACGCGATTTGTGACCTGGAGCAACAGCGCCAGGTTGCTGAGGTGGATGGCCACGTGGGGGTGCTCCAGTCCGTAGCACTGCTCGTCGATGGCCAGCGCCCGGCGGATCAGCGGCTCGGCTTCCACCACGCGATTCGTGGCCTGGAGCACTTGCGCCAGGATGTCTAGGCGGATGGCCACGTGGGGGTGCTCCGGTCCGTAAGCCTGCTCGTCGATGGCCAGCGCCCGGCGGATCAGCGGTTCGGCCTCCGCCAAACGGTTCGTGGCATAGAGCAACGCAGCCAAGTTGCTGAGGTCGCGGGCCACGTCCGGGTGCTCGGTCCCGTAGGACTGCTCGTCGATGGCCAGCGCCCGGCGCATCAGCGGCTCGGCCTCCCCCAGGCGGTTCGTGGCCTTGAGCAACTGCGCCAGGTTGTTGAGAGATTTCGCAACGTCCGGGTGCTCCGGTCCGTAGGCATGTTCGTCGATGACTAGTGCCCGGCGCAGCAGCGACTCGGCCTCCGCCCGGCGGTTCGTGGCCTTGAGCAACAGCGCCAGGTTGTTGAGGTCGCGGGCCACGTGGGGGTGCTCGTGGCCGTAGGACTGCTCGTCGATGGCCAGCGCCCGGCGCAGCAGGGGCTCGGCCTCCCCCAGACGGTTCGTGGCCTGGAGCAACGCCGCCAAGCTGCAAAGGCGGATGGCCACGTTGGAATGCTCCGACCCCAAGGACTGCTCGTCGATGGCCAGCGCCCGGCGGATCAGCGGCTCGGCCCGCGTCCATTCGGCAACGGCGCGCCACCGCTGACCGACCTGGTTGAGCAGCCACGACGCGCCGGCGTAGTCCGCGTCGGCCCACAGGACGGCCAAGCCTTCCAGCGGCTCTAGCTCCCAGCGGGCCTGCTCCCAGCGGGTCGTCGCCTCCAACGCGGCATCACGGGCTTTCACGAGTTCCACGACCGCCTTCTGGCGCGCGGCGAGTTCTTTGGCCGGCATCTGACTGCACAGCACGTCTTGCACCAACCGATGGATGCAGACGATCCGCCAGTCGGCCTCTAGGCTGCCGGACCGGGTGAACAGGGCCAGCCGCGCCAGCCGGCCGCAGAGGTCGTCCCACGGGTCGGATCGCCGGCCCGGCTGGGCCAGTTCCCTGAACTCGGCCACGACCAGCGTCTTGAGCCACGGCAGCGGGACTTGATCGGGCGGCAGCAGGGCGGCATATTCCATCGTCCGCCGCTCGGCCGGCCGCAGACGGTGCAGCACCGGGCTCAACACGGCGGACAGTCGTCGCTGGTGATTGTGCCGCCGCAGCTCCACGTCGTCGCTCGCAGCAATCTGCTCCAGGTCCCCCAGCCCCAGGCCCTCGACGATCTGGGCATAGGTGCTGCCAGGATGCGTCAGCAGCCAAGCGGCGACCAATTCGACAGCCAGCGCGAACCCGCCCAGCCGCCGCACGATCCGCCCGCCGGCCGCCCGCTCCGCCGCGCTGGCAAACGGCCGGTGCTTCTCCAGCAGCTCCAGCGCGTCGGCTTCCGGCAGTTCGCCCAGCGTGAGCCAATAACCGCGCGATGGTGGCAGCAACCGCGTCGTGGCCAGCAGATGCAGCTTCGGCCCCAGCGCGGTCAGCACATCGGTTTGTTGCCGGGCCAGCAGGGCCGGGTCGGTCACGTTGTCCAGCAGCAGCAGGATGTGACCCTGCCGATCCAGCCGCTCCCGCAGGCAAGCGGCGACGGCGGCGAAGTAGGTCGCGACCGTCTTGCGATCGTCGTCACTGATCTCGGTACGAAACACGTCGCCCAGGGGCAGCAGCGCCTGCCGCAGGTCCGACTGGCCTTCGCACGGCACAAGGAGTCGGCCGCCCGGATACGCGTTGGCAAACGCATGGGCGTAGGTGTAGGTCAGCTCGCTCTTGCCGATGCCGCCCAGGCCGTGCACGCCGCAGATCACGCCGGCCTGGGCGTCGGTCAGCCGCGTCCGTAATTCCAGTAGCTCGTCCAATCGCCCCGAGAACCGCTTGTTGTACGGCGGGACCGTGTTCGGACTGGCGGCGGCTAGGCGGGCCGGCTTGGCTGGCACATCGAAGTCGCGGGTCAGGTCTGTCAGCAACCGCCGCAGGTCGTCGCGACGCAGCGCGACTAGGCCCCGATCGTAGAAGGGCTGAACCGCATTGAATTGCCGTCGTCGCCATTGTTCCACCACCGACGCGGTCGATTCGACAAACGACTCGTGCGGTGGGGGCACGGTACACAGGTCCGCCACGCGGCGGGCCACCTCGTGCTCGTCCAGGGTGCCGCCGACCGGATCGGCGACCTCGACGATATAGATCGGCGCGATTGCGCCGGCCAGGGTTTGCCTAGCGATCTCGATGTCCATCCACGTCTGCCACTCGCGCCGACACCACTCACTGGCAAAATAGTTCGGCGAGATGAAGGCCAGGAACATCTGCGAGTGGGTCAAGGGGGCGTGCCGCCGGTGTTGCCAATCGTCCAGGCTGCGGATCTCGGCGTTGTCGAAGAAGGGTGACAATTTCCGCCCGCCGGCGAAACGGCGATGTTCGGCGAGCAGTTGTTCGACGAACCCGGTGATCCAGCCGCCGGCGTTATCCGCGTGGGCGTAAGAGACGAAGAAGTCGTATTCGTCGGCGTCTCGCGGCATATTTTTTCCTCGGCGAGAATAGCGTGTGGGAAACAGCGTATCTGGGCGGAACAGGCTTTGCCAGCCCGGTGGATGAACTGTCGCACGGCTTCCGCCACCTCGTGCCGCCGTATCGAACGCCTCTTGGCAACAGCGATTCGTGAAGCGGTGGCTGACACGGGAGGTAGCGAAATGAAGCGCAGTACGCTGCAACAATCGGTCGGCCCAGCGTCACCATCCCAGCTATGCCCCCGTCGCGATCGTTCTGGGGGCGCGTCCCCACCGCGATCATCCGCTGGGCGCCCAGTGGGCGCCTCGATCGTCCACAGCACTCCTGGACCACACCACGGACGCCCCATTTGCGCTTTTCTGCTCGCCACAGACGGCCGTCGAGGTATCGGGAAACCCCAAACAGCCAGACCGGTTCCAAACGCGTCAGGCGGCCTCCTGGGGCTTTTCCAGCGGCACGTTGAGGACGGGGACTCGCAATCCCGGCAGGGCCGGGATGAAGATCGTCGGGATCAGCAGCGGAGGACTGCCACGGCGAACGACCATGACGCAGCCACGGGTGGGACACGGTGAGGGACCACCCGACGCGTAACTCGCTGTGCGGCGCCGTACAAAGAGTCTCCAGTGACCGGAATCGAAACTCGCTGTACGGCGCGCCACGGCTCGTTTCCAAACCGGCGACGCACGACAGGTGTCAGGTTCATCGCGGGCGTGCCACGTGAATCAACGGCAGCATACACCGAGAGTCTAAACCTAAACCCATTGTAATTCGAGCCTACGAGCGGAGAGCCGCCGGGGCGACGCAGGAGCCCGGCTCTCCGCGAAGAAGGAGAGAATAAACGATGTAGTAGTAGATTATTTTTTTGGTCTATGTGCCTGGCGCCATCGAATACGCACACAACCCTTTACGCTGCGTCAACTTCAAGCATTTGTCGGCTCCCGGTTAAGAAACTCGGGTGCCGGCTCGTACTGGCAGTAACGCTCATATCGCGTTTGAACGGCCGTTCAAATCTGGGCCGCGTGGGACCGGAACTCGCCGTACGGCGCCGCACAGCCCGTTACTCGGCTGCCGGGAAACGGTCTGTACGGCGTCGTACAGACAGTTTCCAGGAGGTCGCAAGTCCGTCGTTCCGTCCCACTGACGAAGCGAGCGGCGTCAAGGCTGCGATTGACGGGTGTGTGTCATGGGCTCATCTCCAGTGGCAGATACCGTTTGTAGGCGTTCAGGGCACGGTCATCGGCCGCTCGTGCCAGCCAACGACTTCCTTTATAGTGGACGACGATGTGATCCGCCTCCCCTCTGGATGAAGATGTACGCGATGATGTGCCAAGCACGAACAACCCTCTTTTACCTAACCTGCGTCTTGGGGGTCGCCTTTGCGTTAGAAAGCCGCGGGTTGGCCCAGGACAAGTCCGCCCACGCTTGGCCGTGCTGGCGAGGCCCCGACCACAATGGGGTTTCCTCCGAAACCGGTTGGAACCGATCCTGGCCAGCCACCAGGCCCAAGCTCCTCTGGAAGGTGTCAGTGGGCAGCGGGTTCTCGTCCTTCGCTGTATCGGGGAACCGAGTCTACACGATGGGCAACACCAAGGACGTGGACACCGTTTTTTGCCTGGACGCCGAGACCGGGAAATCCTCGTGGAAGCACGCCTACCCTTGTCCGTTGACTCCGCTTTCCTACGAAGGCGGCCCCAGTGCTACCCCGGCAGCGGAGGGCAATCGGCTCTACACGCTCAGCAAGTCCGGGCACGTATTCTGCCTTGACGCTGCCACCGGTGAGGTCGTCTGGTCTAAGAAGCTCGATCCGGCACCGCGGCAGGAAGGGGACTACGCTGTGGACTGGGGATATGCCGCCTCGCCCCTCGTGCTCAGCGAAAAGCTCATCCTGAGCGTCGGCTGGGCTGGCATGGCTCTGAACAAGAACAACGGCCAGCCGCTTTGGGACAACGGCCCTGGCCGCCCAGGTTATTCCTCGCCTGTTCCGTTTGCCTTGGACGGCCGGCAGCGGTTGGCCATGCTCGTTGCCTGTGGCGTCGTATGTGTTGACGCTGATTCCGGCAAGCTCCTGTGGACCATTCCCTGGCGGACCACGTGGGATCAGAACGCCCCGGACGTGCTCACGTCCGAGGGGAAGCTGTTCGTTTCCACTGGACACGGCGTTGGTTGTGCTCTCTATGAGATTGGCAGCGGCACGCCGAAAGAAATCTGGCGAAACAAGAACATGCGGAATGAGCTGAGCAGCTGCGTACTGTGGAAAGGGTTCATCTACGGGTTCGACGGCAATCGGCTATCGTGCGTTGACTGGGTCACGGGGAACCGGCAGTGGTCGGAATCGGGGTTGGGGCGGGGCACGCTGATCCTGGTGGACGGACACGTGATCGTCCTGGGCGACCAGGGCAAACTGGTCGTGGCAGAGGCCAAGAGTGAAGGCTTCAAGGCACTGGGGACGCTTCAACTACCTGCCGAAGGCCGTTACTGGACGTCTCCGGCTTTTTCGGACGGGCGGATTTTCATCCGTAATGCCACCGGCGATGTGCTCTGTGTGGATGTGCGGAATTAGCGGCTGTCAGTCCTGTCGCAGGCTACGCCTTGTGGCCCCGCCACCCGGACACGCCGTCAGCCCCGTGAATGTCCGCGGCTGACGCCTACGTTCCGACCCGAACGGCGTAGGCAGGTCAGCACCACGGAAAAGCGTACCCCTGCCAGACCGGGACGATATCCAGCGTATCGAAGACCTGGGCATCGGGGCGACCGAAGCCCTGCTCGCTGACGCGGATTTCTTCGCCCAACTCCCAGCCGTCCGCCTCGGTCACCGTGCTTTTGTCGAACGACTCTGGGGCCAACACGCTGTCGCGGCTGTCGCAGGACCACTGAAAGGCTTTGATCGCGGCATCCTGGGCGTCGCTCGCGTCGATGACGCATCGAGCGGGACCGGATTCGACGTAGAACTTCGGCATCGGGTGAATCCTTTCGTGCAGACGAGTGGCTTGTCCTTCACTGCCATCTTAGATCGCCAGGCAAGTGACACGTTCGGTCACTCGCCGCAGAATTCCGTGGATTTCCTGTTGGGGAGACCCACGGCCGGGAGCCCAAAGTCTTTGCCGCCCAGGCACGTCGCCAGCGCGGGGGCAAGCTGCCGGTCAGCAATGCCTGATCGACAGGCGAAACGCCTGATTGCCTGCGGAATTTTTCCTGGAACAGGGAATAAAACACGGGGTTCAGGCGTCTTCTACTTAGGGGCGGAGGCAGCCAACTTTCTGCGAACCTTTCTTGATTCTCTGTCCTCTCTCCAATACAGAAGGCAATCATCCAAGTAGAGCGACCCCCGCGGCCGCACAACCGAAGGAAACCGGAACCATGATGTCCTTGTGGTCGAGTCTCACCTACGAACGCACGTGCCAAGGGCGATTTGCCGATCAGCCGGCGAACGGACGCCCCGCGCACCCTCTGCGCTTGTGACACTCGGCCACGCCTTTACGGGATCATCAAAGACCCGGTGTCACAAGTGACATCGGGTTTTTTGTTGGGCCGGTAGCTTAGACGGTAAAGCGCCTGGTTGAAGCCCAGGAGACACGGGTTCGAGCACCGTCAGGCCCACTTCGCGGTCACAGTGCGCGCGAGACGCCCCGTCCAACGGACAGGCGCTGGGACTACGAATCCCGGCTGGGTTTGGGTTCAACTCCCCCACGGGGTACTGGAGACAGAACGTGGCGAAGCCTGGTTATCGCACCTGGTCGGGGGCCAGGGGATCGCAGGTTCAAATCCTGCCGTTCTGACTGGCGAACAACTTCGGGATGTAGGGTAGCGGCAAGCCCACGTGTTCCGGGGACACGGAATCGTCGGTTCGAGTCCGACCATCCCGACTGGAAATAGACGGTAGTCGAGGGCTGGTTGTCCAGACACGGCTGATAACCGCGTTGTGCTGGGTTCGATTCTCAGGGCTACCACTGGAACGAAACAAACGGGATTGAGGTGCTAGCGGCAGCATCCCTGGTTCTTACCCAGGCGGGTGAGGGTTCAAGTCCCTCCGGTCCCACTTCTGCGGATGGTCCGATGCCGGTCAGCGGTTTGAAGGCATCTTCAAATCGGGAACGGCATGGGCCGTCCGCACAGGAACACGCACCGGTGATCCAGCGGCGAAGACACCGCTTTCGTAATGCGGCGACGAGGGTTCGAGTCCCTCCCGGTGCTCTTGGATCTTTGACAATTCGGCTTCCAACCAAGCGCCCATGATGTAGCGGTAGCCTGCTGCCTCGCCGTGGCGGAAGCGTGGGTTCGACTCCCACTGGGTGCTCTGAGTTTCAGGACGTGGGGAAGCCGGGTATCCCGCGTGCCCTGGGAGCACGAGAACGCTGGTTCGACTCCAGCCGTCCTGACTGAGTTGATGCGGTGGTCTCCGTGTTGGTACGGACGTGCGGCTGTTAACCGCGCCGACGCAGGTTCGATTCCTGCCGCCGCAGCCTTGTGGAAGGGCAAGCCAACTGGCGATGGCACCCCGCTCGAACCGGGACGAGCTTCACAGCCTTGCGGGTTCGACTCCCGCACCTTCCGCCTGCGTGTGCCCGTGGCCGATCGGCTCAGGCACCAGCTTCCCAAGCTGGATAGGCGGGTTCGATTCCCGCCGGGCACTCTCTCCGGCACGTAGTCGTGGCGTGAGCCTTTGAAGCTCGCAGATCGGGTGCGATTCCCGGACGGAGTGCTACGAATCGCAAACCGAGACTCGCGCTGGTTCGCCGAACACTGCGGGGTAGTTGCTGTTGGTAGTGACGCCTGGCTCTGAACCAGGAGGCGTTGGTTCGATTCCAACTCCCGCAGCTTGCAGTCGGAAGTCATCCGGCCGGATGAGGAACCTGTTTTGAAAACAGGCCGCGGCGCCGCCGTTGTGGGTTCGAGTCCCACGACTTCCGCTGAAACAGATTCGTGTGTCCCTGGTGTAATTGGCAGCACGGCTGGTTCCAACCCAGTTAGTCAGGGTTCAAGTCCTTGGGGGCATGCCTTGAGCGAACCTTCGCTCACGATTTGGGCTCATCGTCCAATAGGAAGACGCCGGCTCCGCACGCCGGCAATCCCGGTGCAAGTCCGGGTGGGTCCACTGCATGGTCCTGTGGCCTAGCGGCAAAGGCAGCACCCTTACAAGGTGACGACCGGTGGTTCGAGTCCACCCAGGACTACTCAGGCCCAGATACGCCAAGCGGCAGAGCGGTCCGGCTTAAACCCGGATGTTCGCAGGTCCGAATCCTGCTCTGGGTACTGACCAACAACACGGCTCGGTAGGCAATCGGCAGACCACCTTGACTCAGACTCAGGGATGCTGTGGGTTCGACTCCCACCTGAGCTACTGACAGAACGATACGTCCTCGTGGAGCAGTTGGAGTGCTCGCCTGCCTGTCACGCAGGAGATCGCGGGTTCAAGTCCCGTCGAGGGCGCTGAAATGGCACGGTACGCCAACCTCGGCAGAGCAACCAAGTTCAAACCTTGGTGGATGCGGGTTCGACTCCCTCCCGTGTCACTCGCAGACAACAACGCGCGTCGGTTGGGCATCGGCAGGCCCCACTGGCTGTAAACCAGTCGTCCAAATGGACCCTGGCGGTTCGACTCCGTCCCGGCGCACTTACACGCGAAGATTCATGGCGCGGTGCGATGATGGTCTTGCAGCGAGGCTTTCAATCTCGCCCACACGGGTTCGATTCCCGTCCGCGTCACTGTTCTGGCTCGGTGTGATGTTGGTGTTACAGTCAGGCCCTCAACCTGACCGACGCGGGTTCGATTCCCGTCCGAGTCACTGGACGTAGCCAGGCGGGGGAGTCGGCTAGACATGCGACGTTCAGAACTCCGCGCTCACTGCGGGGGCGGGAGTTCGACTCTGCCGTTGGCTACACGACAACTTGATTGCAGTCCTGGCAGGTGCCTAACTGGTCGTCATAAGGCCGGTGTGCCCGGTTCGATACCGGGGACTGCAACTCGCGGATGGGCCAGCGCTCAGCGGAGTTTCATGTGCTCTGCGCGCCGGGTGCGACACCCGGATCCGCCACTTGGAGATGGCCAGAATCACGGAACAACGGTCTGTAGGTGTTGTGGCAGCACGCCGCCGTGGTAAGGCGGAAGATCGGGTTCAAGTCCCGGACGGACCTCTTGAAACAAGGGCTGCTCGTTCAACGGTAGGACGCTTGGTTTGCACCCAGGCAATCGGGGTTCGACTCCTCGGCGGTCCACTTGAAGGCATGGGCTCATGGTCCAACGGAACGACACCGCCCTGGCGTGGCGGAGACCCCAGGGCCATCGCACCAAAATGCGTCAGTTAAACAGGACTTTCTCCAAGAAGTTGGTGCTCCAAGCAGCACGTTTCCGTTTGCGGCGTAAGCTGCCCTCCGAAGTGTCGCGTTTGAGTAACGAAAGGACAAAGCGGCGGAGGAAACCGAAGTTCTCGGGCGCATGTCCGACATGGATGGCACTCGCATCTTCACCGAAGACTACGTCCAGCACCCAATGGAGACCATTCTCAATGCCCCAATGACCACGCACAGCATCGGCGAATTGCTTGACCTTCGGTGGTAAGCTCAAGATGAAATAGCGGACATCCTCGGACTGCTTTCCGTTTCGTTCGACTCTTGCAGTGACGCGGCCAATGGTGCGAAGGCCTTTCCATTCTGATTTCAATGCAGACATTTGCTTCGGAAGCGGCGCGATCACATAGTCGCGTTCCTCTTTTCGACCACGAGATCTCTCGCACGTCGCGTAATGGCGACTTCCCGTGTCTTTGTTGTTAAGTCTATCGGCCTCGGCAAAGAACGTTTCAATAGACTGGCGAAGGCTCGGCTGATTGTCTTTGACCGCCAAGATGAAATCCGCTTTCTTATCAATGATCTTCGTGGCGATGTCTTTCTGGCATCCCATGGCATCGATCGTTACAATAGCGCCGGCCAGCTCCAGCATTTCTAGGAGCTGCGGAATAGCTGTGATTTCGTTCGACTTCTCATCCACTGCGACCTGTCCGAGTGACAAGCCACATTTCGTTGCCCAAGCGCTCACCAAGTGCAATGGTTTGAGCTCCTCGTTTCGATGATGGGAACCACGCAATGTCTTTCCGTCAATCGGCACCAAACGCAGCGCCTCCTCGTCACCCTCTTCGGGCATCAGAGTGGCGATCCAACTAAGAAAGGCCTCCTGGAACTGCTGCGGCTTAATCAAAGAGAAAACGCGGCCGATTGTGTCATGGGACGGGATGCCGTTCTTCAACACAATGAATTTTCGTAACCATTGAATCTGTTGCTTCCCAAAGTCCTCGATATCAGAGGGACCATCTGCACCTGCGATCGTTGCACACACCGCCAGGAACAAGATATCCATCAGCGAGTGATACTTCGATCGATCAATCCGTGGGTCGTCGACAATCGCGAAGTGCTTCTGAAACGATCGTGGCAGCGTTGAGGCCATGAGGCAGCTCCCGTGAAGGATGTGTGACACTATCCACTCACGGAAAATCCTTCGCTGCTAGCATTTACTTTGGCAAGTCCAACGTGATAATGTCTTTGTCGATTTGGTGCGATGGCCCTGGCGGAGACCCCAGTTCGATTCTGGGTGGGTCCACTGACAAATGGAAGGTAACCGAACTGGCTCAGGAAGCTGGTTGCTAACCAGTCGCCCGATCAAGGGTTGGATAGGGTTCGATTCCCCCACCTTCCGCTGACGGCCCGATGGTGAAACGGACATCATGCCTCGTTTCTACCGAGGTGTTCCGGGTTCGAGTCCTGGTCGGGCTGCTGGAGGATAACGACGAAACGGAAGGGCAACCCGATGGGCGACGGGACCCGGTTGGAAGCCGGTTGAGCGATGAGCCTTGAGGGTTCGACTCCCTCCCTTTCCGCTGACTTGGGATGGAAGGCTGTACTTTCCTGGAGGACGTAACCATGAACGCGCGTTTGCTCGAACGACAATTCGCCAAGATCGGCGCGCGGGCCTTGGTGCGCAACGATACTCGGCCGGGCGCCGAGACCGGCGTCCGCATCGACATCGGCCACGACGAGGATGGTGAGTTCTTCGACATCGCGGTGGCCCGTGGTGCGACCTCCGGCTTGGCCGTGATCGACACGCAGCCCCGGTTGCGGCACCTGCTGTTGCTGTCCCGCCAGGATGACGACAAGCACAAGTTCCTGTGTGGGCACGACGAGCGACACTGGTTCGTCGCAGCGGTGCCCGAGCGACTGGCGGTTTCGACCGTCCGCACTGCGTTTGAGGCCCTCAAACCCGACTCCGTCCGGTACTTGCAGGACCATGTGCTGCGAGTCAAGCCGCGGAAGCGGAACCGGCGGCGCAACGACGCCTTCATCCGGCAGGGTGAGTGGTTCTTCGTGCCGGTGCCGAGGTGGTATCGGGCGAACGAGAAGCTGATCCTGCGGAACGAACCGATCCGCCGAGGAACGGGAACGCCGCATATCTGCGAGGAGTTGATCCGCGACGGGGGCGAGCTGGTCTACGTCAGCCCGCAGCATCCCGAGGGATTGACCGCCGTACAGTACCGGCAGTTAATCAGCCGGCGACCGAAGCTGCGAAACCTCCAGTGGGTCACGCAGCGGCGGAACCCGCAGGTGTTTGTCCGCGGAAAGATCCGACATGCCGACCACAAGACGATTGTGTTGGCGGATTGGCACCAGGTGCTGATGAACACCGAGACCCAATCGGTGGCCATGCGGCACGTAGCGTTCATTGACTGACAACCGAAACCCGGGCCGTCGCACCGCCGGTGACGGCGGCCCGCACTTATGGTGTCTGTGGTGTAGCGGTCACTGCATGCCTGGCTGTGAACCAGGAGGTAAGGGTTCGATTCCCTTCGGACACCCCTGCTTTTTCACATAAGGAGAACAGTCTTCACCAAGGTGCTGAACAGACCGACGCTGATCCTGAACCGCAACTGGCAGCCAGTGAACGTGTCCACCGTGGCGCGGGCCTTGGTGCTGCTGTGGAACGAGTCCGCTCGCGTTGTGGACCCGGCCGACTACCAGACCTACACGTGGGAGGACTGGGCGAAGCTGCGGCCCGTGGACGGTGAGCGGTTCATCCAGGCGGTCCGGTTCCGCTTGCGCGTGCCGGAGGTGATCACGCTGACCGGTTACGACCGGCTGCCGGCGGCGGCAGTGACGTTCAGCCGGCGGAACATCTTCAAGCGTGACCACTACACGTGCCAGTATTGCGGCAACCAGCCGGGCATGGAGGAGTTGACGGTTGACCACGTCACCCCGCGTGCTCAGGGCGGCCAGTCGCGCTGGGACAACTGCGTGCTGGCGTGCCTGGAGTGCAACAAGCGCAAGGCCGACCGCACCCCGGAGCAGGCCAAAATGCGGTTGAAGCGGAAGCCGGTCCAGCCGACTTGGAACCCGCTGTACGCGGCTTACGAAGTGCGGATCGAGAGCTGGTCGAAGTTTGTCAGCGAGGCGTACTGGAACGTCGAGCTGGCGAAGTAGGGTTGATCTTGCTCCCGGCCTTCGGGCCGGGAGCGTGTATGCCGACGTGGCTCGACGGAGAAAGGCATCCGCCTTGTAAGCGGGTTCATGCTGGTGCAAATCCAGTCGTCGGCTCTGAGTGTGAATTGTCCCGATGGTGTAACGGACAGCACGAGACGCTGCGAAGGTCTTGGTCCTGGTTCGACTCCAGGTCGGGGTACTGACAACAGAATGGCCCGTGGGTGTGCCGGACAGCACGGCAGCTTCCGAAGCTGCTGGACCAGGTTCAATTCCTGGACGGGCTACTGACGCTACGGCCTGCGAGTGTGCTGGACCGCACGGCAGACTTCGATTCTGCAAGACGGGGTTCGATTCCTCGGCGGGCTGCTGAACAACACGATGTCCTTGGGGTGTGCCGGAGTCGCACGCGAAGAGCGCGAAGGTCGAGGACCAGGTTCGATTCCTGGCAAGGGCACTGACGGAGGAACAAGGAAGGAGAGACGAGCCATGCGACAAAGCAATGATGTCCGTCAAAGCGACTCTGTTGTGGGCCGGGGAATCGGCGCGGGCGTGATCGCTCTGCTGGCCGCGTTGGGACGGCAGGCCGACGACGTGGCACGATTCGCAGGCCGGCAGGCCGGCAACCTGGGACGCGGAGCCTTTCAGCAGGCCGACGATCTGAGACGGGTCGTGCTGTACGGCAGCGACGACTTGCTGCGGGGCGCGGACGATGTGACGCGCCCTTGGACTCTGCCGGATGACAGGATGATCGAGCCCCGGTGCGTCGTCACAACCAGACACGCTGCGGAGCCTGCTGATGATCGTGGCGGTGAGGTCCTGTGGCACCTCGCCAGGAAGACGGGCGAAGAAACCCTGAAACTGGCGATCGAGCACGATAAGGGGGATGAGTGATTTAGCCGCTGCGCGAGGTATCGCGTGGCGGCTTGTGACGCTGGAGCCAGACGGCACGGCAACCGGCCGCAACACGGTCGAAGTGGGTTCGACTCCCACCTGCGTCTCTGACTGTCCAACTGCCGGTTCAGACTACATCTTCCTGTTAAGAAGCCCAACGTCCGAACCATTTCCTCGTTGGATAGTCTTGGCCTAGACAAGCCCAACTGCCTGTCGGGACTACATCCAGACCGTGAATCTGGCCCGCCGAAAAGGCGTGTCTCGATGATCCCTCGTTGGGCATTTGACATCAGGAACAGAAACACTGCCCAACTGCCCGCTGGGAGTACATACGACGGTCCTAAGGTAGCGATGCCGGGCGACCGGCTAGTGAATGGCGCCGGAGTCTCTCCGAGACGAAGGGGCCGGTCAACGGCCAGCGATCAACTCGTTGGTACGGACGGCCGTAGCGAAAGCAGCTCTCGGCAACCCTTCGTTGGGCACTGGATACAACGGCGACTGCCGGTTCGGAGTACATGTGAGTTCGATTCTCATCGCCCCGACTTTGGCCTTGAACATCGGGGCGGGCTCAACAGGCGAGCCAACCTCTGGCCAGACCTTCGTCGCCACCAAAACATGACCGACTGCCGATTCGGAGTACATGGTTGAAAACCCGCGGGTTGTGGGTTCGAGTCCCACCGCCTCCGCTTGATTCGTCGGGGGCGTAGCTCAAATGGGAGAGCAGCGTAAACCTCTGGTCACAACTTCGTCGGTCGTTTTCCTTGAGTACATCCTGACTGCCGATTCGGAGTACATGCCTATCAAGCCGGAGATTGTGGGTTCGAGTCCCACCCGTGTCGCCGCTGCTGCGGTTGCGCGGTAGGCCAACTGGCAAAGCCGCCGTAACGTCTCTGATTCAAAACTTCGTCAGGATTCAATACACACTCGACTGCCGGTGCGGAGTACATGTGGGTTCGACTCCTTCCGGGGCCTCTCGAAGGAACCACGGCCCCGTCGCTCAATGGTAGAGCAACTCTGGCCAAACTTCGTCGAGTGCCAATACACCGATCCGACTGCCGGTGCGGAGTACATCCTTTCCGCCAAACTCCAGGAAAGTCCGACGCCTGTCGGCGTTGATTCTCTGCCCAAACCCTCGTCGGATGGGTCGCGTAAACAGACCCGACTGCCCGTGTGGAGTACATCCTTCGCATCGAAGGGCGGCGCTGGGAAATGCGCCGTCAAAGTTCTGCGCGACAACTTCGTCCGGGCTCTTTGCTGCCGTTTGGGTTGAACCAGAGGGCGCTCTTGGTGTCCTGTACTTTCAGCCCAACTGCCTGCCGGGACTACATCAACCATACCGACGTGTCTCGGCAAACGACTTCGTTGGGCGTCCATTATTCGGGAGTGCTAGCATCGTGGAAATGGCCCGGTTGGGCGAGTTGTGATCGCCTCGTGCGACCGCTACAATCGCCCGCCGGTCCGACTGCCGCCGCGGAGTACATCGTTGCCAACGATTGCCACATGGAGGTGAGACCCTCGCATGGAGGCCAAACGCTCTGCGACAACCTTCGTCGGGCCTTTTTTTGTTGGAGGAAGACCATGGCCAACACGACCCTGTTTTCCAGCATCAAGAGCAAGCTGCTGCGCACCGACTCGACCAACGAGGCCGGCGGACGGGCGTACTCGCTGGCGCCGAAGCATGCGCTGGCCCAGATGGCGGCCACGGGCTGCTTCAACGGTGTCTTCTACGCCAGCGCCGAGAGCCAGCTTGACGAAATGCGCAAGCTGATCGACCAAGTGGACGACAACGCCTTCCTGGCCAAGCTGGCCGTCTACGCCCGCGAGCGGGCCTACATGAAGGACATGCCGGCGGCGCTGTTGGTCGTCCTGTCCAAGCGGGACACGGAGCTGCTGCACCGCGTCTTCGACCGGGTCGTGGACAACGGTCGCGTACTGCGGACCATGTTCCAGATGATCCGGTCGGGCCAGTTCGGCCGCACCAGCCTGTCGTCTTCGTTGCAGCGGGCGTTCCAGCGCTGGCTGAACGAGGCATCGGTGGGCAAGTTGCTGTCGGCGTCCATCGGTAACGACCCGAGCCTGCGGGACATCCTGCGGATGGCTCGGCCCACGCCGAAGGACAACGTCCGGCGCGCGCTGTTCGGCTGGCTGACCGACAAGGAGATCGAGAAGTGGGCGCCGGCCACCGAGGCCGACCTGCCGGAGCAGGTGCAGGGGCTGATGGCCTACCGCAAGGCGGATTCGGCCGAGGCTCAGGCCCTGATCCTCGGCAACCTATCGGTTCGCTGGGACCTGCTGGCCGACGCGGCCAAGGGTCCGCTCGTCTGGAAGGCGATTGCCCGCCAGATGGGACCGCAGGCCCTGCGGATGAACCTGAACACGCTGCTGCGTCACGAGGTGCTGGGTAACGGCAAGGCTGACCAGGAGCTGGTGGACTACGTGGTGGGCCGCATTGCGGACGCCGACGACATCCGTCGCTCGCGTCAGTTCCCGTACCAGTTCCT
>CAYPGE010000191.1:0-16093 GCA_964409865.1 uncultured Pirellulaceae bacterium | reverse complement strand
ACCATTTTGCGTCCATGCGTAGAAGATCAATTTCGTAGGCGCTGTAGTACTAGGGGGCCCGTCCAGCGGCTGAAGCCGGGACTACGAGCAGTTGGTGGCGTTGGCACCGGCGTCGCGTTCTGCAGAAGACTTCTTGCCCGGAGACGGCTGAGCACGATTTGGAGTTGTGTGATGATGCGTACCAGCAAACCTGACAGAGGTCCGGCGATGCGGTTGTTGTCGTCCGCCGTGAAGTTACTCGCCACACGATGGAAGGGCGTTGCGGTCTCGGTCATTCTTGTGGTAGGCACGATGGGCTTCACGCAAATCGAAGTGACGGGCGAGGAGCAATTGAACGTGATCGAATCGTTCTACGAGACTCTTCGTCTGTTTGTTTTGGGCGCCAGTGGCATGCCCGCGGACGGCCCCAAGGTCTGGCTGGGGATCATGTGGTTTCTTTACCTCTTGGCTCCAGCGCTGACTGCCACATTTCTCGTGGAAAGTCTGCGGACGATCAAGCAGGCCCTCGTTAATCCGGATCGAGTTGTCCGGAAAATAAAGAACCACCTGATTCTGTGCGGTCTTGGGAAACATGGAAGGCTCATCGTGTGTCAGGTGCTTGCCCGGAGCCCTGGACAGGATGTCGTGGTCGTTGAACTCGATCCTTCGCTGCCGCCATTCCTGGAGTTCCCGACCGGGATCCGCGTGCCCGTGATCGTGGGAGACATGACCGACGCCATGACCTTGCGACGTGCAGGAATCGAGCGAGCCCGCCGATTGTACGCGGCATCCGGGAATGACGTGGCAAATCTGAACTCTTGCATCCTGGCCAAGGAATGCGCTTCCATGGCAGATTTCAAGTCTGTTGCCCTGATATCCGATGTCGACCTTTCCCGTGGAGTCTCTGACCTCGCCCGGTCTGAGGGCGTTGTGCTGGTCAACCCGTACGAGATTGCCGGGACGAACTTGGTGGAGGAGGTCTGGTCCATGACTGGATCGTCCCGCGCGAGTATTTCCTTTGTTGTCGTTGCGGGATTCGGACGATTTGGTCAGATGTTTACCAAAGCGTTGCTCAAGAAGGCCGGCAGTGACAGCAATCTGAGCGTGGTGGTTGTCGACCGTATGGCAACAAAAAGAGTGGAAGTATTTCGCCGAAATTTCGACGTCGGGGACCACTCGCTGTCAGCAATCGACGGTGACGTCGATGACCCTCGTGTCTTCGAGACTGCAATGACAAGGAGCAATTCCGGCACCTCTGCAACCGGACCCATCGTGATTCTCTGCACAGACAACGACACTGCGAATCTGAACACGGCATTGCTTCTGCAAGAATGCTGGAAAGTCACTGCGACGGTAGTTACCCGGCTCTTCAATCCGCCGCCTGGGTTTCGCAAACTGATCGCAGGCAGCAAGATTCATCCTTTCCAGATCCCCAAGCTGATAGAGAAGAAACTACCGGAGGAGTGTTTTTGACCAGAGTGAGTCGTTGAGGGCGATCCACGGTTGGCAGGCTCAAAGGACGGAAAAGGATCTGTGATAACCTAAATCCTGGAACCGTTTTTCGACAGCAGGCGATCGAGCTAGTCCGCTGCACCATCTTCGCGCAAACTCCTCCGCCGCTGCCGGCAACCTTCGACTTCGCCAAGGTCGAAGGCATGATGCTGGGGCTGGCGATTGGGGACGCGTTGGGCAATACGAGCGAAGGGCAGGTGCCCTCGGTGCGGCGGGGGCGGTATGGGGAGATTCGGGATTACCTGCCGAACCGGCACGCGGACGGCAGGGCGGTGGGGCTGCCGTCGGATGATGCGCAGTTGGCGTTCTGGACGCTCCAGCAGATGCTCGACGACGGCGGATTTGTGCCGGCGCATGTGGCCGAAAGGTTTTCCCGTGGGCGAATCTTCGGGATCGGCAGCACGATGAAGCAGTTCTTGAGGAACTACAAGAGCGGCCTTCCGTGGAAGCAGTGCGGGGCGCCGTCGGCCGGGAACGGGGCGCTGATGCGGATTGCGCCGATCCTGATTCCGCACCTGAAGACCGGGACGGCGGACCTGTGGGCCGACGCGGCGCTGTGCGCGATGCTGACCCACAACGACGCGGGGTCCACCGCGGCCTGCGTGGCCTTGGTGTCGATGCTGTGGGAACTGCTGGCGATGACCACGCCGCCACCGGCGCCGTGGTGGCTGGAAACGTACGTCGATGCGGCCCGCGAACTCGAAGGCGACACGCGATATCGGCCGCGCAGCGAACACGTTGAAGCCTACGAGGGACCGGTTTGGCGTTTTGTCCAGCAGCGCGTCGGCACGGCTTTCCGCAACCACCGTTCCGTGCTCGACGCCGGAGACAGCTGGCATTCGGGCGCATATCTGTTGGAGACCGTGCCAAGTGTCGTATATATCCTGATGCGACACGGCAACGATCCGGAAGAGGCCATCGTCCGAGCGGTCAACGACAGCAAGGACAACGACACGGTCGCGGCGATCGTCGGCGCGGCCGTCGGGGCGGTGCATGGCCGCCAGGGGTTGCCATCCCGCTGGATCGACAACCTGCTGGGCCGCACGACGGACAAGGATGACGGCCGGATCTTCGAATTGCTGGAATCGGCGCGGGAAATGTGGTGGGCGCCGAGCGGCCCTGCAAGCGCTGCATCTAGCGGGACGGCGGATTCGATTTCCAGGTGATCTTGGTCTGCTGACTTCGCTTGTCCCGAAGCCGTGCCACCCGATCCACGGCAGACGGAATCTGGCCCGTTTTCTCGCTTGCGCTACACCGGCACCTCGATGCCGACTTCGTCCAGGGTCTGGGCCGTTACCACATGGTCCAACCAGGCATCCAGTTGCTCCCCATCGTCCGTGGCCCGGATGGTCGAAGTCAGTTCGTCGGGCACGTCGCCAAAACGCCGTTTCAACAGGCGAATCAGGGTCTGCTGACTCTTCCTGATCGCCCCCTCTTCCTTCAGTTCGTCCGCAATCGTTCTGCGCATCTCGAAAACCTCCTGACGATGTTCGTCCGTCTGAACCGACGCTTCGATCGCGTTTTGCAAACTCGGCCACTCGGACGGCTCCCTTACATGATAGACCAACGCCATGATATAGGAAAGCAGTTCCAACCAGCGCAGCCGTTCGTTTCCCGGCATGGTCTCCAGGTGCTGGACGACACGGGTCAAGAGCTGTTGGAACTCGCGCGGCCGCGATTTCCGCTGCTGGATCAACCGCAGGACCTAGCCGAAGAAGCCACCCTTGGCTTCCAGCGCCTCCGCGGAAAGCACGGGCAGGTTGATGAACAGCGGCGTCATCGCCGGCGTGGCCGATTCAAACGCCGCGCCCATTTCGACCAAGTCCACTAACCGGCCTACGGAATCCCAGCGCCGCGTGCCCGTGTAGAATACGACCGGCAGGACCGGGTACAGCCGGATGCGGGCCGACGAGCCGTGCGTCTTGGACCACTCGCGCACCTGATACTTGAAGATCTGCACCACGTAATCCAAGGACCGCAGGGGCATCAGCCGGTCCGGTTCCGACTGGTGCTCGACGAGGATGTAGATCAGCACCCGTCTCGCCGTCCGCTCCCCTCTGCGGCGCCGCAACGGAGCCACCAGCACGATGTCGGATTCCACGTGGCGGTAATCGCGCTCGACAAAAGTCGTGCGGACCAGTTCCACCCGGCGGAGGTCGATCCGTTTCACAACATCGGCCCTGGCCAGTGTCAACAGATCGCGGACGTTCTGGGGGTTCTCCAGCAACAGCTTGATGGCGTTTTCCCAGAATTGGCGGACAATCTGCAGAACTCGTGAGTTGACCATACGCGATCCCTTTCCGTGCTCGCGCCGCTGGCCGCATCCGCAAATGCGGGCTGCCTCGGGCGGCATTCTGAGAATCAGGGCGGTCGGGACGACCAACATGGCGCATTGTACCGCCTGCCGAAGTGATTCGCAGCGGTCGATCGTGACGTGACCGGAGAAAATCGAGTCGCTGCCGCGACGGGTCGATGACGCCGGTCGAATACGCGCTGTCGGATGAAGGCATCGGATCGGGGGCCGTGAGCGTTGAAGAGGTCTCGGCGGCTGGATCGGTGCCGGACCTGTTGGTCGAAAACAAGGGCGACCTGCGGGTGCTGTTCCTGGAAGGCGAGGAGTTGGTGGGCGCCAAGCAGAACCGGGTCCTGAACATGTCGGTGCTGGTCGCAGCCAACAGCAAAATGAAGATCCCGGTCAGTTGCGTCGAGCAGGGGCGATGGGGATACAAGTCCCGAAAGTTTGGCTCCAGCGGGAGCCACTCGTCGTCCAGGCTGCGCTATTTCCTGAAAAGCTCCGTCAGCCAGTCGGTGCGGGCCAGGCGGGGCCATCGCTCGGACCAGGGCAAGGTCTGGGAAGAAGTTGCTCGCCAGCAGGCGGCGTTGGGTACGCGGTCACGTACCAGCGAGATGTCGGACACCTTCCGGGCGTATGAAGAAGACGTAGCCGAGTTCCGGGAAAAGCTGCAGTACGTGGACGGGGCCTGCGGGCTGGCCGTGGCCATCGGCGGGAGGGTGGTCGCCGTTGATTTGTTCGACAAGGCGACCACGTGCCGGAAGGTCTGGCAGCGGCTGCTGAGCGGCTATGTGCTCGACGCGCTGGAGGTGAACGCCGAGGCCAGTCAGGGCGAGCCAGATCAGGCCGAGACGGCCGACGTCGAGCGGTTGCTTGGCATGGCCCACGCCATGCCTTGGCACAAGGCCAACTCGCTGGGCGAAGGCGAGGAGTACCGGGCCAGCCAGGGCGATGACGTCCACGCCTCCGCACTGACGCTGGATAGTTCTCCGGTGCATGTCAGTTTGGTGGTCGCGGGGTAGTCCACGTAGCCGCGTTTCTCCGAAACGCGGAGCTGCTGGCGATGACCACGCCGCCGCCGGCGCAGTGGTGGCTTGAGGCGTACGTCGCCACGGCTTGCGAACTCGAAGGCGAAACGCGATACCGGCCGCGCAACGAACGCGTTGAAGCCTACGAGGGACCGATTTGGCGTTTCGTCCAGCAACGCGTCGGCGCGACTTTCCGCGAAAACCGTTCCGTGCTCGAAGCCGGAGACAACTGGTTTTCTGGCGCGTTCTTGTTGGAGACCGTGCCGAGTGTGATCTATATTCTGATGCGTCACGGCCATGATCCGGAAGAGGCGATCGTCCGTGCGGTCAACGACACCAAGGACAACGACACGGTCGCCGCGATCGTGGGTGCGGCCGTCGGGGCGCTGCACGGCCGCCAGGGGCTGCCATCCCGCTGGATCGACAACCTGCTGGGCCGCACGACAGACAAGGATGACGGGCGAATCTTCGAATTGCTGGACTCGGCAGCGAAGAAGTGGGTAAAGGCCAACGAGCGCTGATTTGGGGCTGCGGGGCGCCTCCACCGGCTGAAGCCGGCACTACGAACCTGGTCTGGCGGAAACGGCCGAATCTGGTAGTCTAGAATCGGGTATCGGGCTAGCCGGCATTCGATTTCTGGAGTTCGTGCGCGACTGACGTGGAGGGGCGAGTACGAAGGAGAGGGACGCGACGTTCAAGCAGGCCGGTACTATCCGGCAGCCGCCTATTTCGTCGACGACGATCTCGTGGTCGCCATCATCGACCTGGAGCGTAATGAGTTCCTGACCTGCTATCACGAGCACTTCAACCGGCCGCATGGCGTGGTCCCTGGGCCGAACGCTTCGGTGGGCCAGAGACGTCTTAGGTTCATCCAGCAGCTCAACTGGGACGAGCAAGGCAAGATGATCCGGAATCTGAGGAGAATCCGCAATGTCTGATGCCTTTCTATCGCTGCAACGGCAGGCAGAGTCCGTCGGTCGGCTGATCAGAGACCTGTATGCTGCTGACACCCCTACGGCAGGTTGGGAGACGCCCGTCGTCTGCGCAGAGACGCTCGGGAATGACGCGCCCGTGGATCGCTGGTACTTGGCAGAGTATTTCCTGACGACCTGGACTGCGTGGCATTCGCTGCTCTCCCGATACCTGCAGTATTTCGGGGTCGCACGCGAAAGCGTCCCGTGTCAGTGGCTCGAAGTCAAGGCCAAGGGGGCGGCAATCGCGACTCGGTTTCGCGAAGATAGTCGGCTCGGCGAATGGATCGCGGATGCTTGGCGTGCGCAGTGTCGAAGCTCGCCTGAGGAGTTGGACGCGCCGGAGCTGTACCGCGAGATCGTCGCCAGCCACGAGCGTTTGATGTGGGTGCCGGAATTCGCGTCCGACCTGGAAGCTTGGCAGGGCTGCCTGGGAGCAGCACGGGAAGTCGATGGTCAGGTCCGCAAAGGCTTTGAGCGATCGAGCCGTCAGAGTCGCCGCCAAGTGCTCTGGCACCTTCGCCAGTATCGTCATGCCACACTGGACGTCTCATGGCTGGATGAACGCCGTTGGAAGGCGAGGCCATCCGCATTTGAGTTCGCCTTGGGGGCGTCGGATCGGACTCCGGCCGGACTGGAATCGCTCCGCCAAGTTCCGTTGGCGGACGCCGCTACAGCCAAGGTGGCCGAGAGCATGCTTCGCCGGGTCGCGCGAGCCATCTCAGAATTGGGCTACGAGGCATTTTTCGGCGACGTCTGCGCAGACGAGATGCTGGGCGGTCCATTCTCGCCCATCGGTGCTTCTGCGGTTGATCTCCTGACCCCGAACAGGCACGTTTCAGCAACTGCCCAATCGAACGTCATTATTCTTGGGGTGGCGAAAGGCCACAAGCAAGGCCAGAAAGGCGGCTGGCCTGCCATTCTCGAAACCGTGGTGCGACGCCTAGAGGCAAACACGACTGCCCCCGCTGTCGCCGTGGTGATCTCGGAAGGCGATACAGCGGCTCCCTATCGCGGACCGGCGCCGGCGATATAATGCTGTGGCATGGCGATCATCGAGTTGCGCGCGTTGTCCAAGTCCTACCGAGTCTACCAGAAGGCCGAAGGCCTGCGGGCGTCGCTGCGCGGACTGTTCCGCCGCGAGTACCGTGAGGTGCGTGCGGTGCGCGGGATCGACTTGGACGTCGAGCAGGGAGAATTCGTCGCCTTTCTGGGCCCCAACGGGGCCGGCAAGACGACGACGCTGAAGCTGCTGTCCGGCGTCATCAACCCCACGGCCGGCGAGGCCCGCGTGATGGGATTCGTGCCCTGGAAGCGGGAAAACGCCTACCGCCGCCGCTTTGCCCTGGTCATGGGCCAGAAGAACCAGCTGTGGTGGGACCTGCCGGCCCAGGAGTCCTTCCGGCTGCACCAGCAGATCTACCGCATCGAACCGGCATCGTACCAGGCGACCCTGGATGAATTGACCCAGTTGCTCGATGTGCGCACGCTGCTGAAACAGCCGGTCCGCGAGTTGTCGCTGGGCGAACGGATGAAAATGGAGTTGATTGCCGCCCTGCTGCACTCGCCGGACGTGTTGTTCCTGGACGAACCGACGATCGGCCTGGACGTGGTCGCGCAGCACAACATCCAGCAGTTTCTCAAATTCTATCAGCACCGGCGGCGGATCACGATTCTGCTGACCAGCCATTACATGAAGGACGTGGGGGCGCTGTGCCGGCGCGTGGTGGTCATCGCCCAGGGGCAGATCCGGTACGACGGCTCGCTGTCCGGGATCATCGACAGCTTCAGCGGCCACAAGGTGGTCACGTTGCTGCTGGACCAACAACAGACGGCCAACGGCTTCGAGCGGTTCGGGCAGGTGCTGGAGTTCCAGCCGCCCAAGGTCAAGTTGCGGATCGAGCGCGGAGCGGTACCCAGCACGCTGGCCGCCATCCTGGACCAGCACGCGGTCTTGGACGTGGCCGTCGAGGATCCGCCGCTGGAGGAAGTCATCGCCGAATTGTTCTCGCAGGTCGACGAACGCTATCAGCAGCACGCGGCGAGCGGAGATTAGAGGAGCAGCATGTACGCGCGGACGCTGGCTTGGTGGACGATCCTGCGGATCGGCGTGGAGGAGCGGTTGGTGTACCGGGGCGACTTTGCCCTCGCGACGCTGATGCGGTTCTTGCCGATTGTCACCCAGATCTTTCTGTGGTGGGCCGTGTTCGATTCCATCGGCGGCGTGCAAGCCCAGGCCAACATCGTCGGGTACCGCTTCGAGAACGTCGTGGCGTACTACCTGTTGACCATGGTCAGTCGGGCCTTCTCCAGTATGCCGGGCCTGGCTTCCGGAATCGCCCGCCAGATCCGCAACGGAGAGATCAAGAAGTACCTGATTCAGCCGATGGACATGATCGGCTTTTTGCTGCTCAGCCGGTTGGCCCACAAGTTGGCCTACTATGCGGTGGCCATGATTCCTTTCGCCATCGTCTTCTTCCTGTGCCGCGGTTATTTCGTCGACGGCTGGCCCGACGCGAGCACGCTGGCGGCCTTTGTGGCGTCGCTGGTCCTCAGTTTTCTGCTCGGGTTCTTCCTGGAAACCTCGATCGGCTTGATCGGGTTCTGGTGGCTGGAGGTTTCCTCGCTGCTGTTCGTGTACATGCTGCTCAGCTACTTCCTGTCGGGACACATGTTCCCGCTGGACATGCTCCCCGCGCCGTGGCACTACCTGGTGGACGTCATGCCGCTGAAGTACTTGGCCTACTTTCCGTCCGCCGTGTTCCTGGGCAAGGTTACCGGGCCGGACATGGTCCGCGAGTTGTCGATTGCCGCCGGCTGGGTCGTGTTCTTTATCGTCCTGTCGCGCGTAATGTACCGCTTGGGAGTCAAACGGTACAGCGGATTCGGCGGGTGAGCGGGCGAGTGGCACCTCGCCTGCCGCGTCGTTCGACCGCTGCCAGTCGTGGCTTCTTCGTCGCGGGAATGAATCGTGAATACGGAATAGAGACTACGGAAGTCAGAATGATTGGACATCGAGGCATTCCACATTCAGTATTCACTATTCAGTATTCGCCATCCATTTTCCTCTGCGGATCTTGCTCGCCAAACAAATCGCGGAATCGTCATAGGATGAAGATCTCCAGCCGGACGTCTCCCATGAGTCTGCCGGGCAGGCCATCGCGTCCGGGGCGCGGGATCGGCGGCTTGCCGTCAATAACGGGCGTCCGTTCGACTTCGACGATCAGCTCGTTGCGAGGCCTGAGGCGAGCCGTCACGTCGCACCGCCAGACTTGCCAGCCGAGGGGGATTTCGCCCAGCGATTCGCCGTTCAGCCGCACGCTGCCAGATGCATCAACACCGTCAATGACAAGGTCCACACGGTCTGCAGGCCCCAGCCCGGTCGGGCGGCCGAAGCGGCGGTGATATGCGACGCGGCCGCAGAAACTCGGCCCCAGCGTGGCGTTCCAGTCAGCCGGCATGACGACCCAGCCCGACGGCGGCAACTCGCTGGTTCCAGTTCCCGGCGGGCCTCCCGCCGGCGGTGAAGTGCGCGCGACCAGACGATGCTCCCAAGGGCCTCGCAGGCGGATGACGTGAGCGGGGCGAGTCATGGCATCAGTCGCCATAGGCGGGGTCGGTCGTTTAAGTTTCCCGGCGAAACCAGCAACACACTACGACGGAATTCTAGTAGACTGTGCACAAGGCGGCAAAGGTATCTTCCCACAACGCAAAGGGCTCAGACGTTCAGAATTCAATTTTCGCGGTCAATCGCCCGGCCATATGGACGAATGCCTCCCCGCGAAAATTGAATTCTGTACGTCTGAACACAAAAACCCCGACATGCCCGGTTCATCGCTCTTGGAGCAGAAGTTGCATCGCGCGTGGCCGCCGGAGGTGTGGCGCGACGTGACCGTCGTGGTCGCGATCTCCGGCGGACCGGACAGCGTGGCGTTGCTGCGCGGACTGACCAGTGCTGCCGGCCAGGGCGACGGACAACTGGTGGCGGCCCACTTTAACCACGGCCTGCGCGGGGAACAGTCGCAGGCGGACGAGGCGTTCGTCGTCGAACTGTGCGGGAGCCTGGGGATCCGCTGTGAGACCGGACGGGCAGAAAGGGGAGACGGGGAGAAGCGAAGAGGGGGAGAAGGCGATGCTGCTGACGCGGAGTGGGAGGCCGCCGTGGCATCGCAAGGCCAAGCCGTCAGGGGACATGACGAGGCCGGGTTGCGCGCGGCGCGGTATCAGTTCCTCTGTGCGGTAGCCCGACAGGTGGGGGCTCGATACGTGGCCACCGGTCACACGGCAGACGATCAAGCGGAAACGGTATTGCACCGGTTCCTGCGCGGCACCGGGATCGGCGGCTTGGCCGGAATGCGGCGATGCCGGCAGCTGATCCCCGGCGTGTCGCTGGTTCGGCCGTTGCTGAGCGTGTCGCGGCGCGAAGTGCTGGACTATCTCGCGGCGATCGGGCAATCCTATCGAGAAGACCGCTCGAACGCCGAATTGCGGTACACGCGGAATCGGATCAGGCACGAGTTGCTGCCGCACTTGGCCGGCACGTACAACCCGGGCGTGGTGGACGCCATCACGCGACTGGCGACGCTGGCCGACGAGGTCCAAGAAATCGTTGCCGGCCTGGTTGACGATCTGGCCGCCCGGTGCATTACGGTGGCCCGTCCCGGCGAGGTGACGGTGGACGGTGCTGTGCTAGCCACCGTTCCGCGCTATCTCGTGCGCGAGTTGCTGATGGCCACGTGGCGGCGGCAGGGTTGGACTCTGCAGTCCATGGGTTTTGAACGCTGGGAGGAATTGGCCGAGTTGGCGCTGGGTTCCCAACCGCCGGCGGAGGTCTGGAAGAAGGTCTTTCCCGGCCCGATCTGTGCTGAACGGGCGGGATGCACGCTGCGTCTGCTAGCATCCAGTGGTTTGGGAAACCGTCGGTGTTCAGGTTGAGGTGCAACGGTTTCCAGGTCAGGGGTCAGACGTACAGAATTCAATTTTCACGGGGACGGCGTTTTCCAGTGGGCCGGACGATCGGCCGCGAAAATTGAATTCTGTACGTCTGACCCTGGCATCATGCTAGCGTTGGTTGTGCGGGCACCGAAAAGCTTCTCTTGACCTGCTTGGTCTGGAATCCCTACGATCCGGCGATATTTTGCGCGCGCGGTGCGCGCATCGACGCAGGTTGGGACTCCGTCCCGACCGGGTCGGGACGCAGTCCCAACCTACTTTGGTTTCGGCCGAGGCCGCATCAAAAGATGTACCGGAAACTGCTGCTTTGCATACTGCTGGGCGCTTTGGCTGTCCGCGTCGCGGCCGGCTACTGGTGGGAACACCGTCTGCCCGGCGGTGCGAAGTTTGCTTTTCCGGACAGCGAAGCGTACTGGGAATTGGCCCGCGCGGTGGCCGACGGCGGGCCGTATGAACTGAACCCGGATCGGCGCGTGTTCCGCACGCCCGGATACCCGGTCCTGCTTGCCAGCCTGTTCTGCCTGGCGGGCGACGAGCCGCCGGTGCTTTGGGCGCGGTGGCTGGGCGCCGTGTTGGGGATGTTGGCCGTAGGGGGCGTCGTGGCCCTGGCCGGCCTGTTGTTCGACCGCTCGGCCGCGCTGCTGGCGGGTGGCGTAGCGGCGGTCTATCCGGACGCCATTTCGATGAGCACCTTTGTGCTGTCGGAGGCTCCGTTCTGTCCCTTGATGATCCTGCAACTGTGCCTGTGGACGCTGGCGTGGCGATCGCCTTCGCGGGGGCGGCAAGCGACATGGGCGTTGGCGGGTGGCGTGGTGGCCGGATTGGCAACGCTGACGCGCCCCAGCTGGCTGTTGTTCACTCCTTTCGCCGCGGCCATCGCGCTACTGGGTCCGAGCCATCGGCAGCGAAACGCCTGGCTCGGCCTGTGGCTGGTCATCGGTCTGGCGGTGGCCATGACGCCGTGGTGGGTCCGGAACTCGCGCGTCACCGGCCGCTTTGTGCCGACGACGCTGCAGGTCGGCGAGAGCTTGTACGACGGACTGAATCCACAGGCGACCGGCGCCAGCGACATGCGGTTCGTGGACGATTTCCGCGAGCAGCTCCGCCGGGAAGATGCCAAGAATCCTGCAGACCCCCATCGCGGCGAGGGTTTCGAGGCACGCCTGGACCGCCGCATGCGCGACGCAGCGATCGCTTGGGCGGTGAGCCATCCCGGACGCGCAGCGGAATTGTCGGCGATCAAGTTCCTGCGCATCTGGAACGTTTGGCCGAACGAAGCGTCGTTGCGGAATTGGACCTTCCGCCTGGTGTTGACGGTGGCGTACCTCCCGGTGTTGGTCCTGGGGTTCTGGGGCGTCCGGCAAGCCGCCGATCGGGGCTGGCCCTACGTCCTGTGCCTTGTTCCCGCGGTCTACTTTACTGCCCTGCACGTCATCTTCGTCGGCTCGATCCGCTATCGCCAGCCCGCGCTGCTGGTGCTGATCGTGCCCGCCGCCGGCTGGTTGGTCCAGTCCTGTCGCAAAACGACCCCACCCGCCGAGTCGGACAGCGACACGCCGAGTCCTAGGCCTGAAGTCGAACGCCTGAACCCTAAACCCTGACTCCTGAACCCTGACTCCTGACTCCTAACCCCTGACCCCTAGCCCCCGAGTTCGATGGGCGGAGCCCGTCGCAAGACATGCACGAACGGAAGCGTGGACTACTGGCTCGATTCAACGCCTTCCTGCGCGGCGTCCTGCTGACCTGCGCCGTGGTGGTGGGCGGGCTGTTGGTCGCTTGGGTCGCCGTCCGCTCGCAGGTGAACGACGAGATTCGCCTGGAGGTCGAACGGCGGTTCCGGGAGCAGTACCGCGAATTCCGCGTCTCGGTGCGACACGCCCGCATGTTCGAGGGACGGGGGGTGGAGATCCATGGGCTGTCCATCGCGCGGCGCGGAGACGGCCGGCCGCTGGTGTATGTCGACGAGGTTTTCGCGGCGTGCAAGCTCGATGCCGAGGCGTTGCTCGCCGGCGAGAAGCCGCCGACGGAGCACGTGTACTTGTCGGGTCTGCGGTTGTGGGGCGAGCGGCAGGAGGATGGCTCGTGGGACATTCAGCGGTTGTGGCCGCTGCCTAGGTTTGGCTTGTCGAAGCCGCCGGTGACCGTCCGCGATGGGACCGTGGAAGTGACGGATCCGCGGGGCGGCGTCCGCCGCACGCTGAACCTCCGCGACCTGCGTCTGGAGATTGCGGCCCAACCGCCGGCGACCAAGCCGGCGGATGCGGGCGCGGCCCGCATCCCGCCGCCGACGCGCATCAGCGGACGCGTGGGCGGCGATCATTTCGAGTGCGTCGAGTTCCAGGCGCTGATTGACAGTACGCGAGCCGCGTGGAGCGTGACGGGCAGAGCACAAGGGCTGCAGTGGTCGCCCCAACTGCTCGCGTCCCTGCCGCTGGAGTTGCAACAGCAACTGGCCCCGGCCCGCACGGTCAACGGCCGCTTGGATCTGGAATTCCGCGCCGGCAGCGGCGCCGAGAATTCCGCTCCGATTGCCTTCCTTGTCAAGGGCTCCCTGGCCGACGGACAAATCCGCGACAGCCGGTTGCCCTACCCGCTGTACGACGTGCGCGCCCGAATCGAGTTGGACAACCGGCACCTGCGCGTGGACCAGGTGTTCGCTCGCAACGGCGCCTCGACGGTCACGCTGCAACTGGAACGTCGCGGCTGGCAAGACAACAGCCCGCTGACGCTGACCGCCGAAACGCGGCGGCTCGGACTGGACCAGCGCTTTCTGGAAGTCCTGCCCAGGGACCTTCAAGCCCTGTGGCGGAAGTACTTTCCTGCCGGAAGCATCGACGCCCAACTGCGGCTCGAGTTCGACGGCCGGCGGTGGACGCCCGAACTGGCAGTCGCCTGCCACGACGTCTCCTTCGCCTACCACCGCTTTCCCTATCGGCTGGAACGTAGCCGCGGGACGGTGCAACTGAAAGACAACCGCCTGCAAGTCGACGTGACGGCCGCCGCCGGCGGCCAGGACGTAAAGATCCGCAGCGATGTGTTGAACCCCGGCGAGCATTTCACGGGTTGGGTCGAATTCGGCTGCCAACAGCCGATTCCGCTGGACGAGAAACTGTTGGCCGCGCTGGTCGATCCCAAGGCCCGTGACGTGGTCCGTTCGCTGCGGCCGTCCGGCTGGTTGGCCGTCCAAGGCCGGTTCGAGCGGACCGACCCCAAAGACCCGGAAGTACACCGGCACGTGCAGATCGAGCTGTCCAACTGCGGCCTGAATTACGAGCGGTTCCCCTACCCCCTGCGGATGATCCGCGGCCGGCTGCTGTGGGACGATCAAGGCTGGACGTTCCAAGACCTGGCGGGCCGCAACGATACCGCCTATGTCGCAGGCACGGGGTTCTGGCGGCGCACGCCCGGCACGGGCAGCGAGCTAGTGCTGAACCTGATCGGCACGGACGTGCCGCTGGAGGATGAACTGCGCGACGCGCTGCAGCCGGGCGCCCAGTTGGTGTGGAACCAATTGCGGCCCCGCGGCACCGTCGATCATTTGAAAGTCGATATCCACTATGCCTCGGTGCGCAATCAGTTGGCCATCGAAGTCAGCGGCGAAAAATGGAAGAAAAGGGCCGCCCACGATGAGGGCCACAGCATCACGATCCTGCCCACCTGGTTCCCTTATCGACTCGACGAAGTGGCGGGCACCGTCCAGTACAGCAACGGACGGTTCCTGTTGCGGAACGTCTCCGCCAAGCACGAGGAGACTCAGATCAACATCAACGGCGCCTGCGGCGTCGCCCCGGACGGCTCCTGGACCGTGCAACTGCCCAACGTGACCGCCGACCGCATCGACCTCAATCGTGAGCTGCTGGCGGCGCTGCCCAAGGAACTGGGCAAGGCCGTGGAACGGATGAACCTGCGCGGCGACCTCTGCCTGCAAGGGTCGCTGGCCTTCTCCAGCGCCGGTGGTGGCGAGCCGCCCACGACGGCTTGGGATGTGACCGTGGACGTCGAAGATGGCAGCCTCCACTGCGGGTTTCCCATCGACCACCTGCACGGCGACGTCCGTCTGGCCGGCAGCAGCGGCAACGGCAACTTCTCCTCCCGCGGCCATTTGAACTTCGATTCGGTGATGTACCGCGACATTCAACTGACCGGCGTCAGCGGACCGCTGTACGTCGACGCCTCGAGTCTCGTCCTCGGGGCCGAGGCGGATGCCGATGCGCGGGATCGTCCGCCGCGTCCGCTGCTGGCCCGCACGATCGGCGGGCAGTTGTCGGCCGATATCCGGGTAGGGTTCGAGCCGGAGATGCCGTTTCGCGTCGAGGTGCGGCTGGACCGCGGCAACCTGGCAGAGTTTTCTCAGGAAATGGCTCTCAAGACCCAGAACATCCGCGGTCAGGCCAACGCGTTATTGAAGCTGAGCGGCAATCGGTTCGGCCGGCCGTCGTGGCGCGGGACCGGGGCGATCCGGTTGTTTGAGGCCGACATTTACGAGGTTCCCGTGATGCTGGCCCTGCTAAAACTGCTCAGCATCCGCCGGCCTGACACGACGGCGTTCACCAGCAGCGAAATCGACTTCCGCATCCAAGGCGAGCACGTCTACTTGGACCGGATCAACTTCTACGGAGACGCGGTCAGCCTGAAGGGCAGCGGCGAACTGGACCTGGATCGCCGCATCGATCTGAAATTCTACTCGCTGGTCGGCCGTATCGAACTGGACCTGCCGGTCATCCGCACCGTCGTCCGCCAGGCGAGCAAGCAACTGCTCCTGATCCACGTCACTGGCACGCTGGACGAACCGCAACTGAGCCGCGAGCCGTTGCCGCTGCTCAAAGGAACCTTGGAGCAAATCTTCCCGGAAGCCCTCGGCGGCGAAGCCGTTTCCAGTCGCCCATCCTTCGGCACGCAACACCGCGGGCAAGAAGTCCGTTAAATCAAGTTTCGCGAAAAAGGGACAGGACCCTTTTGTGCGAAGCACCCTCCGGGCCGTTCCGGCAAAAGGGTCCTGTCCCCTTTTCGCGAACGGCCATTTAGAATGGGATGCGCGGCCCAACAAGAGCCGCGCGTTCTGCGAACCAACACTTGTACGGGAGGTGGATCATGAGTCAGCGAGGCAGGTTAGCCGTTTGGGTACTGGGCGGTGTGATCTTAGGTAGTTCGGCCATTTTCCCGTGTGCGGTTCCCGCCTCGGAGCAGCCGCCGGCGGAGGACGGGAAAATGCGGATCATCGCCTTTGGCGCGCATCCGGATGACTGCGAAATCTTCGTCGGCGGCACGGCGTGCCTGTGGGCCGAGCAAGGTCATCACGTGAAACTTCAGGACTCCTGACCTCGAATAGTGGTCGCTGGGGCGTTTGGGTTTCGTTT
>CAYPGE010000190.1:0-16255 GCA_964409865.1 uncultured Pirellulaceae bacterium | reverse complement strand
CAGAGACCCGCGCCGAACGGTTTTGTTAGCGGTTCTTAATCTTTCACCTAATCTCCCCCCGGCTCCAAGACAGTCGGGAAGAGATTAAGTGAACGAGTCACTTTTCGGCATTTCGGGACGCGGCGGCGAACAAGCGGGACCGCAACTCGAAGAATCCGCTTTCCAGCCCAACGAGATAGGGTTGGGCGTCGTGCATGGCCAACAGGGAAGCGTCGCACGACGCCAGTTGCGCCTGAGTGCGGGCCCGTGCTTCGCCGGCGTTGGCAGGCGAGTAGACGCCGCGCCCGCCCCGGAAGACCGGGACCAACAGGTCTTCCTGCTCGGCGTGCTCCGGCGGCGATTGGGCAGCTTCCGCGCCCAACGGCACCAGCCGCAGGGGTTCGGACAATCCGCTCCGTTCGTCGTAGATCACGTCCGCCACGAAGCGACCCGTGGCCGCCCGCAACCGGCGGACCTGCAGGATGCCGGGATCGGATTGCTTGCTGCCCTCTTCGGACAACTTGAGTTTGTACGTCCAGGTTCCGTCCGCATCGCGCAGTGCCGCCAACTTGTACACGCCGCCCAGCGCCGGCTGGTCGTGCGCGGTGACCAGCCGCGTACCGACACCCCAGACATCGACGCAGGCCCCGTCTTGCAGAAGCCCTTCGATGCGATGCTCGTCCATGTCGCCGCTGACCACGATCGCCGCTGCCGGGAAGCCGGCCTCGTCCAGCAATCGCCGCGACTGGCGGCTGAGGGAAACGAAATCCCCCGAATCCAAGCGGATGCCGCACAACTCGTGACCGGCCTGGCGCAGCTGTTGGGCGACCGAAACAGCGTTGCGGACGCCCGCCAGGGAATCGTAGGTGTCCACCAGGAAAATGCAGTTGCTGGGCAGCGCCGCGGCATACGCCTGAAATGCCTCGCGTTCGTCGTCAAAGGCCATCACCCAACTGTGCGCGTGCGTGCCCTTGACGGGAATCCCGAACAGCTTGCCGGCCAGCACGTTGGAGGTGGCGTCACAGCCGCCGATGTAGGCCGCGCGGCTGGCGGCCAAGCCGCCGTCGATGCCCTGGGCTCGCCGCAGTCCGAACTCTAACACCGAACGGCCCGCCGCAGCCCGGCAGACACGCGCGGCCTTGGTCGCGATCAGCGTCTGGAAGTTGACCATGTTCAACAGCGGCGTCTCGATGATCTGGCTCTGCAGCAGCGGCCCTCGGACCCGGACCAGCGGCTCGCCCGCGAAAACCACGGTACCCTCGACCACCGCGTCCACGTCGCAGCGGAATTCCAACGCTCGCAAGTACCGCAAGAAGTCCGGCTCGAACAAGGGCTGTCCGTCCGCAACGGTCAGCGACTCCAAATAGCTGAGATCATCGTCACTGAATCTCAAGTCCTGCAAAAAATCGACGGCGTAACCCAATCCGCAGGCGACGGCGAATTGGCCGCCGAAAGGATGGTGGCGAAACGTCAGATGAAACACCGCCTCGCGGTCGGCCAAGCCGCTCTTCCAATAAGCATAGGCCATCGTCAGTTGGTACAGATCCGTCAGCAAAGTCAGCGAGTGACGGTACAGGCTGGGTAAGACAGTCACAGGACGATGACCTTTCCGGAACGGGAGGCGGCCCCAACAAGAACTCCAACAACCCGCCCCCCCCGCCCGCTCGCCCAGCGGGCGGCGGGAGTCTCGTTAAGGCGTCTTAACGCGGCTTGTCTCCGCAACCAAAGTAGGTTGGGACTCTGTCCCGACCCGGTCGGGACAGTGTCCCAACCTACGAAAATGCTCTTCGCCGCAGCCAGAAAGAGTAAATGGCAAGACGGCGAAGGGCAAGATGCCCGAGGGGCGGGATTTTCTGATCGTTTTGCCCTCCTCGCTTTACCTGTTCCCACTCCCAGGCCGGCTGCCAGTCTCGGCTCGCACACGGCAGACGAAGTTACGCAACGGTGGGCTGCGCATAAGTTGACAAGGAGAGGTCCTATCCCTATGCTTATTCGCAGCTCGTCCTAATCGCGTCCAGGAACTCGATATGCTTCGTCCCCAACGCCATGCGAGGTGGCTGACGGTTGCCTTGGCGGTGCTGTGCGCCGTCCAAGGGGTGACCCTGGGGACGGCTCATCACGTCTGCTGCGGTCACGCGTCCCATCTGCCGCATCTGGTGGCTTGTCACGGCTGGTGTGACGGTTGCGTCCCGAAAGAACCACAGTGGGATCATCGTCATCCCGCCGCCGCTTCCCCTGCCCACGACGCGCAGAACTGTCTTGCCTGCCGTCACGTCGCCCAGCGATGCATGCTTCCGCGAATCGTGCGGGTGGATAGCGCGCCGGCCTTTGTCGAGTCCCCGCAGGCCGCGGCTCCGATTCTGGCTGCCGCGGCGGCACCTGCGAGCTACGACTCCCGCGCACCTCCCGTCTGAACTCGGCTTCGTTCAGATCGTTCTGCGGAGACAGTGTGCGCCGACCGTGCGCGCTGCCGATCCGGCGTTCCTGCGGCAGTCCGAATTTCTGGCAAACCAAACCCTTGAAGACAGGGGACATCTGTCATGCGCGCCAGGCGTGCGTTTACCTTAGTTGAATTGTTGGTCGTGATTGCCATCATTGGGGTGCTGGTAGCCCTGCTGCTGCCCGCGATTCAGTATGCTCGCGAGTCGGCTCGGCGCACCCAGTGTACGAACCACCTGCGCAATGTGGGGGTGGCTTTGCACAACTTTCACGACGTCCATCAGCACCTGCCGGCCGGCTGGTACGCCGACGCGCCCGACGGCGAGCCGGGGTGGGGCTGGGGCGCTTACTTGCTGCACTATCTGGAACAGAACTCGCTGCTCGACAGCCAGATCGACTTGGAGGCTCACATCGACGAGTCCGAGAACGACGCGGCTCGTCGAGCGGTGATCCCGATCTACCTGTGCCCCAGCGACGCCAACGCCAAGGACCGGGTGATGCTCACCGGGCTGCACACGCCGCTGTTCGAGGTGGGACGATCGAACTATGTGGGGGTCTTCGGCACGGAGGAGATCGAGGTGGACCCTGGCAACGGGGACGGCACGTTCTTCTACAACAGCTGGATTCGGTTCGCGGACATTCGCGACGGCCTGAGCAACACGCTGCTGGTCGGTGAACGCTCGTCGCGGTACGGCAGTTCCACGTGGGTGGGCATGGTCCACGGAGCGACCGATGCCATGGCCCGCGTGGTGGGGTCCTGCGACCACGTGCCCAACGACCCGCACGCCCACTTCGAGGACTTCGGCAGCTACCATGCCACCGGAGCCAACTTCGTGCTGGGCGACGCTTCGGTGCGGCTCATCGGCAGCGACATCGACCTGTCGGTCTACCACGCCCTGGCCACGCGGGCAGGCGGCGAACCGGCGTCGAAGTACTAAGAGTAGCCCTCTCGCTCCGCGAGAGGATAGCCATTCGTCTCGCGGAGCGAGACGGCTACGAGGATAGCCATTCGTCTCGCGGAGCGAGACGGCTACGGTGCTTCGCTGCGCCAATCGAGGACTTCGCTCGAGTTGACGCGCAGGTGCTCGCCCTGCTTCAAATGCGGCCACAGCTGGGAATCGGCTTGCAGCGAGCCGCGAAATTCGTAGTTGCCGTAGCCCTGATGTTCCGCCGACGGTGCGTGCAGCCAGAGATCCTCCGATGCCCGCCCCAGCTTCAGCCGGACTTTCACCAAGTGCCTTTGCTCACCAGCCTGAGTCGCCAGAGACTTGACGAACTCCCGCAACCGGCGCCGATGGGTCGGATCGGAGGCCCGATCGGACGATTCGTCGTCTTCCTGGGGCGTCACGAGGTACAACGCCGGCGCGGCGCTGAAGGCGGCGTCCGACGGGTCGGCTCGGCGCAAGGCGTCCGCCGTGGAACCGTCCGCGAGCACGACCCGCGACGTGTTTTCCCAGGCGGCCCAATCTTGAACGGCCAACGTCTGCTCGTCGCACAGCGCGGCGGCGGTGTGCCGGACCAAGCGGACGATCGCGTCCGCCCCCTCCGGGGCCGTCGATTCTACGCCGTCAATCTGAATCCAGCCGCCGTGGCCCTGGAGGGCGGCCAGCACGTCGGCGTCGCGCAATCTCAGTTGCCGCACCCATTTCTCATCACAGCCATTGCCGGAGCCCGCCGCCACGACCGCACGGCTGGCCGGCGTGGCAACCTCGAACACGCCAGCCAAATCTGGTTGCGACGCCGGCAGTCTCCGAATCTGGATCTCGCCGTGCCCAAAGTCGGGAATCTGCAGTCGTTCGAAGTTCAACGGGACGGGCTTTCGCAGCAGCAAGGTGACTCGGCCACGAAAGATCTGGCCCGGCAGCGGCGGCGGAAAACGCTCTCGCAAGGACGCCGCAGCAGATTCCCGGCAAAACGCGGAAAACGCCCCCGGATCGTCATAATGCAGGTCGTTGCTGAAGTGCCGAGCGACCTGGGCGTCAGCCAGAATCTGTTCAAGTTCATCCCATCGTCGCAGCGAGTCCAGCACCCGGAATAGGGGCCGCCAATCGCCCTTCTCCTGGGCGAACATCCGAGCCCGCGCAACGGCCTCGTCCGGCCGACCCAACCGCAGCAGGCTCGTGACCAGTTGGCGACGCAGCAGGGCCGAGCGATATTCGCTGGGGGAGAAATCCTGCGGCCAAGGCGTCAGCAGTTGAACGATGCGAGCGTCCTCCTTTCGAGCCCATGCCGCTTCCACCGCATAGCTCCTCGCCGTCGCATCGCCGGGATGGCCGGCGCGGTGCAATTCGCACAGTTCGTTCAGCGTCGCCCAGTCACGGCGACTTCGCAGTTGGCTTGCCAGGGATTCAAACGTCGCCTGCGAGTCCTTGCTTTGCTGGTAGGCGGCAGACCAACGCCCCAATTCGATCTGCAATTGGGCGGTGAGTTGGCCCCGTTGATACGACAATCCCCGCTCGTCACCCGGCTTCACCTGTTCCAAGGTCGCCAGCGCGGCCTCGGGCTGACGCTGCATCTGCAGCCAGACTGCCGTGTAGAACGCCAGCCATGGGTCGTCGGGCTGCTTCGACCGGTGGACGTCCAGCAGCGTTTTCAAGCCCTCGGCGTCCTCGTCGGAGCGGCAGTTGGCGGCCAACTCGCGAAAGGCTTCAGGCTTGTCCTCGGCGGCCTGGTACGCTTCCAGCAGCTTGCCCCGGCGGATCAACACTTGCCGCCGCTGGTGGTGGAGGAAGACCTGCAACTCCTCGTCCTCGGCGTTGGCCACGGTCATGAACTCCTGCTCGGCAGTCGTCAGGTCGTCCTCGTCGAGGGCCGCCAGGCCCGCGAAGTAGTGCAGCCAGGGATCGTCGGGAGCACGCTGGCGATGGGCGTCGAGCACTGGCCGCAGTTCATCAAAGTCGATCAACGCCTCGCCGTCTTCGATCCCGCCGGCCAGTTGCCGCAGCGCCGTCGTGGCGTCCGGAACGGCCTGGTACCCCTCCAAGGTCCGTCCGGCGTCGACCATGTGGCCCAGGAACGAGTACCAATGCCCTTTTCTCGCCTCGCTGTCGTTCTCCGCTTCGGCCGCCTGACGAAATCGCTCTGCCGCCGCTTGAGGCTCTCCCTGATACGCCAGGACACTCGCTTCCAGATCGAGTGCTTCGGGCGTCCCGGATGCATGCTGGCTGACGAATCGCTGCAGCAGGATCAACGTCGCCTCGTCGTCCTGCGACAACCACTGCCGAGCCAGTGCCGCGGCGATTCGCACCGGTTCTTCGGCTCGCTGCACGACGTCCAGAATTCCCGCCCGCTGAGCCTCGGGCAGCGACTGGCAGTAGTTGAACATGTCGTCTGTGTTGCTGGGCGAAAACTCCGCCAAGCGGCGCCAATAGGCCGTCGCCTCGGATCGTCTCTGGGCCGCCTCCAACAGGTTGGCCTTGATACGACCCAGACTCGGCAAAAAACCGGCGACGCGTTCGTAATTCTCCACGGCCTGGAGCGACTGTGCGTTGCGGTCCTGCTGGTTCCACCACACGGCCTGCAGGAAGTAGACGCCCGGCGTCTGGTCGGGACGCTGAACCCGGCGGCAAGCTTCCAGGCAACGGTCGCCTTCGCCCAGCAGGTTCCAGCGGAGGGCTAACAAGTAGAAATAGTAGTCCTCGATCACGGGCGGCACCGAGCGACGGCTGGCCGCGTCCAATCTCGCGATGGCGGCCTCCTCGTTCCCCTGGCGGTTGGATTCGTCGGCAGCCGAGAAGTCCGCGATCCCCGCCAGATACTCGCCGTAGCCTGACTGGCGAGCCGCGGTTTGCAGCCGCGCCTGGATCGCTGCCTCCGACAGCCCCGCCTCGATGCGTTCCCAATCAAACAGCCGCCAGACAGCCCGCACCCGGCAAAGCCACAACCGGAACGTCTCGTCGCTGCCATTGGCGTTGACGACCAGCGCATAGGCGACCGCCACATCGTCCGCGGGACGTTCCAGGTGCAGCAATTGGAGTTCTCCGTCGGTGCCCAGACCGCTGGTGTCGTCCTGCAGACTCTTGCGTAGCACTCGCTGCTGTATCCAGTCCAAGCCGACCGCGCTGGGGCAACTCGCCACGCGTGCGACAAACCGCTCGAAGTCAATCAACTTGCGAAACTCGGCGTCGTCCCCCTTGCGGGACGTGGCTGCCACACGTCCCAACAATTGCCGGATCTCGCCCCGATCGGGATCGTTCAACGGGTGACGTAAGCCGTTGAACGCCGCCCGGAGAGCCGCCTGTTCCTCGGCTGCAGACTCCCAGCGAGTGACGATGGCGGAGGAGGGCGAGCCGACGCCGTACAGCCGGGACAGGACCCAGACAACCAGCCCGGCACAGATCACCATCCCCACCAAGAAAACGACGCCCAGGATCGCCCACCGCCAGCCGCGCCGCAGCGGCGACTCGGGCAACACAATGGCATCCAGCGGTTCCTGAGGACCGAACGACATGGCGACCCTTCCCAAACCGGCCTGCGGCTGAAATCAAACTGGTACTACTTCAACCGTCTCACTTCGGCGAATGGGCTAGTGACGCGTCATTTCCCAATTTCGATGTCGCGCGTGCTGAAGACCGTTTGGTGCCACCAGGCAGGCCTTGGATGAAACCGGTGGGCTAACGCCTACCGCCAAGTCCCAAGGCGATTCCACCGAAAATAGACAGTCGAACCAATCAACCGAGTCATTATCGGGCAGGGAAGATCGGGCGACAAGTCGGATGCTTTCTTTGGGTGCGGCCAAGCGGTATCATCGAAGGGCCGAGAAGAGGGCCGGCTTCTTCGAAAAGCCGGGGTTCCAGGACGCGACGCGACCACGGAAACGCGCCACAACACGCCGACCCCAAGGACCAAGGAGACTGTCATGTGTCACCCACCATGTCCATTAGCGATTCTGGCGATTGCGGCGTTTTCCGCTTTCGCGGCCGAAGCACCGCCGCCAGCCGAAGTCAAACACGTCCAGCACATCGACCTGGTCCACTTCTCGCACACCGACTATGGCTTCACCGATCATCCGGTCGTCTGCCGCGAGTTGCAGATGCGGTTCCTGGACCTGGCGATCGACGGCGCACTGGCGACGCGAGACCGGGCGCCGGCCGAACGGCTGTACTGGACCGCCGAAACGACCATCGCCGTGTGGGATTGGTGGCAAGCGGCGTCGGCCGAGCGGCGCGAGCAGTTTCTGCAGGCGGTCGATTCCGGCCAGTTGGAGATTTCCGCGTTGCCGCTGAATGCCACACCGTTTCTGGACCACCACCAATGGCGCACCATGCTGCACTGGCTGCCGGACGAACTGTGGGACCGCGTGCGACCCAAGGCGGCGATTCAAAACGACGTCAACGGTTTTCCGCGTGCCGGGGCCCTGGCTCTGCTCGACCGCGGGATTCGTTACCTGCTGAGCGGCATCAACGAGGACAGCGGCGGGGCGCCGCTGCCGCGGCCCTCGGCATTCTGGTGGAAGATGCCCGACGGCCGGCGGATGTTGGCCTACTTGAATTACTCCTACCCGGCGGGCTACTGGTTCTTTGAGCCGATCGAATGGCGGCGGGGGCCGGTGCCGCGCGCCGGCGACACGCGGTTTCGCCCGCCGCGCGCCGGCGATTTCCTGGCGGCCGACGAAGCCGCGGTGCGCCGCGCTCATCAGCACCTGTTGAGCCGGCTGAAATCCCTCGAAGCCGAAGGCTACCACTATCCGCGGCTGGTGCTGTCGATCACCAACCAGTGGCGGATCGACAACGACCCGCCGTTCTTGCCCCTGGGTGATTTCATCGGCACGTGGAACCGCCTGGGCCTGCAGCCGACGCTGCGGCTGACGACGGCCGGACCGGCGATGGAAGCCTTGGAACGGGCGGTCGGCGATCGATTGCCGACGTACGAAGGCGAATGGACCGATTGGTGGGCCAACGGCACGGCCTCCGCGCCCCGCGAGGTCGCCGCCAGCCGCCTGGCCAAACGCACGCTGGCCGCCGCCGTCTCGCCCGTCTGGGGCGACACGGATCCCAACACGCACCGCGCCGCCGACGGCATCCTCCGCGATCTGACGCTGTTCGACGAGCACACGTGGGGCTCCAGCAACAGCGTCGCCCTGCCGTACAGCCTGGACGCCCAGGCCCAGTTTGCCGAAAAGGCGGCCTTCGCGTATCGCCCCATGGCTCGCGCGGAATGGCTCCTGGCGCAGCGGGCCCGTGTGCGGCTGGCACGCGAGCCGGAGGGGCTGTACCTGGCGAACACCACCAAGTTGCCTTGGTCGGGCTGGATCACGATGCCGGCCTCGGCCCTGCGAGAGGACTACCGCATGGTCGAGGACCCGGAAAACAAACGCGTGGTGCCCATCGTGTTCGAAAACGGCTGGCGTCCGTTCACCGCCCCCGCCAATCCGGACGAACTGACGCGGGAGAACACCGCGGCCACGTTCCCGGACAACGCCCTGCAGCAGGTCGCCCAGTTCTGGGTCGAATCGCTGCCCGCCGCCTCGATCCGCCGTTTGCGTTTGAGCACGCAAGAGCCGCCGCCGTCCATCCCCCCGCCTGCCACGCTGGAGCCGATCCAACGCGATGCCAGCGACTGGCCGACCGGCGTCACGTGGCAGGGTATGCCGAGGCCGCTGTTCACGGACGGACTGGGCGAGTTCGTCTCCGTGACGGTGTCCGGATTCGCGCCCCGCTGGCGCGCGCGGGACATCTGGACGGCCGCGGAGGAGAAACGCGAGGGGCTGCGGACGGAGATGCTCAAGCAAGTGACGGCCACGCCGGTCGGGCCCGCGTCAGTCGAACACGGGCCCTACCAGCAGGTGTTCACTCAGTGGCTAAGGCATCCCCGGCTGGCCTGGGCCAATCGCCGGCTGGAGATTTGGAAGCACCAGCCGCGTGCCCGCCTGACGGTGCGGCTGAATCGGCTCTCGTCCGAAGATCCCGAGGCGTTCTTCATCGGCTGTACGCTGCCGTGCGCGGGGGTGATGCCGCAGACCAGTTGCGGCGGACAGCCGTTCGTGCCGTTTACCGACCAGCTGCCCGGCACCTGCCGGGACTACTTCGGCATCGACGGCTGGGTCGAGTACCGCCGGCCGGAGGGCCGCTGGCTGTGGGTCAGTCGCGACGCGCCGCTGGTCACCTTCGGCGGCCCGCAAGTGCTGGCCAAACGCCGCGAGCCCCCGCGCGACGTGCATCGCGTGCTGGCGATGGTGTTTAACAATTTCTGGTACACCAACTTTGTCGGCGACAGCCACGGCGTGATGGAGTTCCAATTCGACTTGGCCTGGTCACCCGCCGAGGGCTCATCCGCCGAAGACCTGGCGGAAACCCTGCAGTCCGAGCCCACAGTCTTGATCCAACCCGCGCTCGCCGAAGACCCACTCGTGATCCGGCGGCTGTACACTCCGTAGCACGGCGCTGCAGAAAAACAGAAGGAGAAAACTGACAGAAAAACTGCGCGACAAAAAATGAAGGATGGAAGGGGGAAATCATCCTCTCTTGTTCATTTTTCTGTCACCCCATCTTTCTGTCAGTTCTCCTTTTCTGCTTCTCGAAACCCTACTGCACTTTGTGCGGCTCGTACTTGTGGTCCCGTTTGCGGATCACTTCGGCCGTGATGATCTTATCCGGGTCCGGTTTGGAGCCTTGGTCCTCGGGATTGATCCGCTGCAGCTTGGCCAGCACATCCATGCCTTCGATCACGCGGCCGAACGCCGTGTGCTTGCCGTTCAGGTGGGGAGTGGGAAGAAACGTCAGGAAGAACTGCGATCCGCCCGTGTCCTTGCCGGCGTGCGCCATGCTCAGCGTGCCGCGGAAATGCTTGCGGTAATTGTCCTTGTAGCACTCGCAGTAGATCTTGTAACCGGGATCACCGGTGCCGTCGCCTCGAGGGCAGCCGCCCTGCGCCATGAAGCCCGCCAGCACCCGATGGAACGTCAAGCCGTCGTAGAATTTCTGCTCGACCAGGCTGATGAAATTGCCGACGGCCTCAGGAGCCTCGTTTTCAAACAGTTCGATGACGATGTCGCCCTTGGTCGTCCTCAGGCGGACGCGGGGCAGATCGTTTGCCTCGGCTTCCTTCTTGCGGATTTCCTGCTCTTCTTGCCAGTACTTCTTGTAGTTGTCGATCTCGTCCACGAACTTTCGGCCATTTTCGCCCAGCGTACCGGCGCTCTGTGCCCGCTTCAGTTGCTTCTCGGCGCTCTCAAAATCGTTGGTCGCAAACGCCGCGACGCCGGCCGGATCGAACAGTTCCTTCTTGTCACAGCCGTTGTCCGAGAGCGCTTTCGCCACTTCCGCGGCCGGCTCGTAGTTGTCCCGGGCCACATCATCGGCAACCACTTTGACCAGGAAGTCGGTCAACGCGTTGTCCGCGTTCGGTGCGGCCAGATAGGCGGCCTTGCCCGCTTCGCGCAACGGGTCGATCATGGCCTCGGCTTTGGCGAGCGTTTCCGTCCACTTGGTCTGAATCTCGGCAATTTGGTCGGGGGTGGCCGTCCTGTAGTCGGCCCGCAGCTTGCGCAGTTCCTTCAGCACTTCCTTCCACTCGGCAAGCTTGGCTGCAAAAGCCTCGGCCGGCGCGGCCGCGTCCTTGCCCGCTTCCGGTTTCGCCTCTCGGGCCTCCGCCGGCTTGGCCGTCGGCTCGGCATCGGGCTTGGGAGCTTCCTTGGCGTCTTTCGTCGGTTCAGGTGCTTCCTTGGCCTTTGTCTTGGCCGGTTCCTCCGGCTTCTTGGCTTCCGCTGCCGCACCTTCGCCGGGCGCAGTGGCGGGTTTCGCTTCGGCCGCTGGCGGCGGCGCGTCCGCTTTGGGGGCGGCGGCCTCGGCAGCAGTCGCTGGTTTGGGGGATTCCTGCTCGGCAGCCGCCGCAGCTACCGCCAGGCAAACGGAAAAAACAAAGCCCAAGGGCTGTACAAAGCGAAGCCAATGTCGCAACATCGAACAGACCTCCGAAGGATCAACAAGTGGCAACTTCAGTCCATCAACCGCCTGCGGTACAACAGGTTACCAAAGTCCGCCGCAGTGAAAAGGTGGCTTGAATGAATGTCAACCGTGGAACGTACCACCAGTTTGCGGCGGTGATATCCCATTTTCCCTTTTGCTTCCTAATACGATGACTCGACGAAAAGGTTCGCGCCGTCAGCCGTTACGTCACGCGGAAGGCCCCGGATCCGCAGCCAAACCGCTGAGGATTATCGGGGGATCGCTGCGCGGCCGGACCATCATTTACAGCGGCGACCAGCGGACCCGGCCCATGAAAGACCGGCTTCGTGAAGCCGTCTTCGACGTGTTGGCCACCGCAGTCAAAGGCAAGCATGCCATCGACTTGTTCGCGGGAACCGGAGCCCTGGGGCTGGAGTCGCTCAGTCGCGGAGCGGCCCGCGCTACGCTGATCGAACGCCATTTTCCCACCGCGCGGCTGATCGAACAGAGCATCGCCTCGCTGGAGGTCGCCGACCGGGCATCGGTGTATGCCGGAGATGCCTTCCTGTGGCCGCGGCAACGTCACGACTGGGCGGCCCTCACTCAACTTCCGTGGCTCGTGTTGTGTTCGCCGCCCTGGGCCCTCTTTGCCGACCGAACGGCGGACATGGTGGGCCTGATCACCGCCTTGCACCAGCGGGCGCCCACCGGCAGCCAGTTCGTCGTCGAAGCGAACGAGCAATTCGATTTCGGCCTCCTGGCCAGCCTGGGCGAGTGGGACATCCGCCAGTACCCGCCCGCCGTCATCGGCTTTCAGCAGGTCCAGAATGGTCTCCAGATTCATTCGCTGTCTCGTTGAATTCGCTGTCAGATTCCGCTGAGACAGTACAAATTGACTCACCAGGACTTGTGTTGGACGCGGGCATGATACGAACTGGACCTTGGCGGGGTGCTGAGCGACAAATTCGCTCCGGGCCTTTCCGGGACTTGCAGCCGGACGCCTTTTGCGGATAATAGGACCAGATCAACAAACGACCTTGCCAGAGTGGCGGAATTGGCAGACGCGCTGGACTCAAAATCCAGTGGCCGTTAAGGCTGTGAGGGTTCGAGTCCCTCCTCTGGTACTTGCGGCATAAGGACTTACGGCGATTCGCTGTGAGTCCTTTTTTCGTGTGGCAAAAGGGGTCAGTGGCAATTCAGTGGCAGTCTTGGACCTGCGTTGGGCTTGCATCGCTGGTCTTAGATCCGCGTGGCATGCGAAGATTCGTGTGCCACCAAACTGCCACTGGAGACCACGACATGGCATGGCTACAAGCTGACCCGTCGGGAAACTACCACATCAGTTTCCGGTTCGGAGGGCGAAAATTCAAACGATCCCTCGGAACCAAGAAGGAACACGAAGCGACCGCGCGCAGGGTTAGGCTGGAGGAGAACATTCGCCTCGTGGAAGGGGGCCGACTCGACCTTCCGCCCGAAGCGGACGTTCCGGCCTTCCTGCTTTCAGACGGCAAGGTCTTAGGTCGCCGTCGCCAACGTGCGTGCTCCTTCCTTCGACGGAAGGAGCTACTTGAGTCGTTCTTCGATTCGCTCCCTGATGGAAACCTGGAAGACACAACCATCAGGGGGATGCAGATCCATCGACGCCACTTGCTGAGGCACCTTGGCGAGAAGGGACGTAATTCCCGTAGTCGTCGAAGTGACCGACTGGCCCCAACATGCAGAGGCCACGCTCGATCAGGTCGCTTGCGGTCCGACCGTACGAGCCCTGCATTTTCCAGACAATTCCTTCGTCGATGAGCTGTTGGAAGAGGGCGATCGTTTCTGCATCCGTGAGTCGCCCTTCCTCCAACGCAATAATGCCGTCCGTGTACATAAACGCTGGTGGAAGGAAATAGAAAAACTCCGCCAATTCGGCGGAGTACACAGCGATGCCGAAGGGCCCTGGCCTGCGTGCCGGCAGGCCGCTCGGAATGTCGCGTCGTGCCCGCCCTGGCCGGAAAGCGCGAAGATTTTGGCGATGTCGCGTCGTGCACGCTCAAGGTTCGCGTCGGGAACCCGGCCGGCGGGTATATCGTTAAGTGACGATGAGCACGCTGCAGCCCTGCAACGGGTTCGGGACATCGTGGCCTGCCTGACGGCGGCCGGCTGGCCCGGTTTCATCGTGGCCGATTCCGGCAACGGTGCCCATGCCCTCGGACGCATCGACCTACCGGCCGATGATGGCGGCTTGGTTCAACGGTGCCTGCAGGCCCAGGCGGGACCGTTCGATGATGCGGTGGTCAAGGTCGATACCTCGGTCTACAACCCGGCCCGAATTTGGAAGCTCTACGGGAGCCTGGCCTGCAAGGGCGATGACATCGACGGCCGGCCCTGACTTGTGCCTATGCCATACAACCTCACGTTGTTAATGGGCTAGCCGACAACGTAGCATTTCGCGGGCGGGGACTGCTGGGGCGCTTCTTGTACGCGGCCCCGAAAAGCTGGATTGGCCGGCGGGAAATCCGGCCGGCCCCGGTGTCTGCGGTTGTGGCCGATGCCTACGCGGTTCGCGTTCGGGAACTGGCAGCGGACCCGCCCCAGGGAACGCTGATCCTCGGTGACAACGCGGCCCGGTTGTTCCACGACTGGCAGGCCGAAGTTGAGGCGATGCTTGCCGATGGGGGTGACTTGGAAGCTATCCGAGATTGGGGCGGGAAGCTGGCAGGGGCAACGGCCCGACTGGCGGCGGTTTTGCATTGTGCCAAGCACCGCGAGGCGATGAGGTGGGGCATCGAATCGGACACGATACGGGCAGCGGTCGAGATTGGCCGATACCTGATTCCCCACGCCGAAGCGGTCTTGACGATGATGCAAGCCAACGATGACACGACGGCCGATGATGCCCGCTACGTCTTGCAGTGGATTATCCGACACGGGCGGCGGGAATTCACGAAGCGGGAAGCCCAGCAACACGGCAAGCGGCGGTTCCGAAAAGCCGATGACATCGACCCCGCATTAGCCGAACTGGCACGGCGGGGATACATCCGACCCAAGCCCCAGGACGCCAGCGGACCCGGGCGGCCCCCCTCCCCAGCCTACGAAGTGAACCCGGCAGTTTTCGATTCCGAAAACGCGGAAAAGTGTTCTCACAATTCTCAGAAATCGAATTCTGAGATTATTGAGAACGCTTTTGGGCATTCTGAAACCACGAATCGGGAACGGGTGTCGATAATGGTGACGGCCGAACTGTTGGCGGAATGCCAAGCCCGAAACATCATCCTGCAGGCCCACGGCGGGCGACTGGACGTTGACGCCCCGGCCGGTGCCCTGACGGCCGAACTGTTGCAGCGGCTGCGGGATACCAAGGGCGAGTTGGTGGCGATGCTGGCCAGCGGTCCGGTGGGCGGTGCCCTCGGTGGTGCGGACCCGGTGACCAACACGCCGACGGTGGGTCCGCCCCAGGATGGCAGGCCCTCGGTGATGCGTGAATGGGATCCAACCGACGCGGCCGAGTGGCAAGAGTACATCGGTTCGGACAGCCGGCGGTGCTTGGTCCGATGCGACGCGGCGGAAATCGAAATCATCGACGCCGAACCCTGCCCAATCTGCAGCGGTTTGGAACGATGGCAGGACCTGGCGGGCGGCTGGCATTGTGAACGGTGCGAACCCCGAACGCGGGCAACCTGGCTGCGGGAACATGCCCAGCGGCTGCGGGAACGGCACTCAAGGAACCCACGACAATGAAACGACGACGACAACCCCAGGTGACGAAAGCGGACTTCCAGGGATTCAAGTATCGGATGCTGCAGGCCAAGGCCGATGAACGGCGACAGGCCCACGGCGACGCCGGCCCGGTGATTTTCAACGATGACCTACTGCGGACGCTGCTGGTTGTGGAACATCAGGGCGAGTTGTACTTGTGCCCACGCTGGCCCGGTGGCTGGTCGAGTCGGCAGCGGCTGACGATGACGCCGGCGGCCCGACAGCAGCGACTGACGCCGGCCCGTGACAGCACGCCGGCTTGGCTTGCCATCGACTGACCACAACGAACCTGCCCTGGGCTGCAGGCCGATGGCTTTGAAAAAATCGGACGGATTATTGCTCTCTCATCGGTATATGCAATCAGGGCAAGACAACCACATTGCCCGCGTTCAAACCGAAGTCCTCGGACTTCTGACTTGGGATACAATTCGATGTACACAGAGGCCGCATCCCTCGTTTGCCGTGCGCGTTCCGAAAGGGCGCGCGGGCGGTTCCCAAGCCGCCTGAACAACGACAAACGAGGGTTGCGGCTTTCTTGCTGCGCCGCTGGCAAGGCAGGCCCTCCGAAGAAAGGCAGGTGACGCATGGCAGAAGAGAAACCCGAACTCGACTCGTTTTTGGCCGCTTGGCTACGTCGGCTCTACGAACGGGTTGGACACGTCCTTTTCACCTCTTTTGAACAGTGGGAATCATGCTTCTTGTGCGACATGAATCTTGGTCGCGAAATGCTGACGTGGGAAGCGATGGCGAGAACATTTGAAGACTACTTGCGGAAGCATCCAGAGGCGGACGGTAAGGTAGTCCTCAGTGGCCTGTTGGCCATTTCGATGAAAACGGCAAGCGGCCGGAAGTGAACAGCCATACAACCGACTACGCGACGGCTGAACGCATCGCGGCCCGACTGGAAACGGAAGTTATCCGGCGGCAGAATGGCGAAATCGACGCCAAGGCGGAACGCTACGCCAAAGAAGTCCGGCGGCCCCTCAGTGAACACTTGGCGGACTTCCGGCAGTACCTGCAGGACAAGCAAAACACGCCCAAGCATGTTGACCTGATTTGTTCGCGGGTGGGCAAGCTGATTGACGACTGCAAGGCCGAACACATCGGGGACCTGACAGACGCGGCGGTGATGGCGGCTATCGGGGCGATGAAAGTGGGCGGGGCAAGCCTGCAGACGTGCAACCACTACATTCGTGGCATCAAGCAGTTTT
>CAYPGE010000189.1:0-16263 GCA_964409865.1 uncultured Pirellulaceae bacterium | reverse complement strand
CTGCCGCAGGACGTGGACGGCGCGCTCGGCGGGCAGCGGTCCCTCCTGCCGGACCAACTCGGCCAAGGTGAGCCCTGGCAGGTACTCCATGGCGTAGTAGAACAGGCCCTCCGGCGTGCGCCCAAAGTCGAAGATCTCGATCGTATTGGGGTGCGTCAATTGGCTCGTCAACTGCACCTCGCGTTCGAAGCGGGCGATGGTCTTCGGCGACGCTTGGTCCGGTCTCAGCAGCTTGATGGCCGTGGGCCGCTTGAGCAACGCGTGACGGGCCAGGTACACCTGCCCCATGCCGCCCGCGCCGATCGGTTCTTGGAGCGTGTACTGTCCTACCTGCCGGGCCTGGCTCACTTCGCGGTGCAAGCGGGCCGCCGCGAAGGACGACGCCAACGCGGCGCCCACCGCCGCTGCAACCACCAGGAACAACCCCCCAAAAATCAGGTTCAGGTACTGCAGGGGCGCAAATGCCTCCTGGGCGGCGATCTCCGTGGCCACACCGAACTGATAGTCGTCCAGCCAGGTCCACGCGCCGACGACCGTCACGCCCCGGTAATCGCGGTACCCCTGGACGTCGACGCCGTGCTGGCCGGCGACCGCCGCAGCCGCCATGCGCGTCAGTGGCAGTTCGGACCGTCGCCGGACCGGCCGCCGCCCCCGTGTCAGGTCGTCGCCCGGATCGCGCAGTTCCACGTTCAGGATCGAACGCGATTGCGGTTGATCGGGAATGAGTCCGATGGCCCGCAACTGGTCGTCGAATCGGCTTTCCGACAGCAGCCGGCCGCTCCGGTCGAAAGCGTACGTGTCGCCCGTCTGCCCGGCGCGAGCCACGCTCAGAATGCGGGTGAACGACCGTTCCGGCTGGATACGCAGCCCCATCCCCGCCACGATGGTCCGTCCATCATTCCGGACCGGGGCGATGGCGAACATCACAGGCACCCCCGCCCGGTACTCGCCGTCTTGGTCGTGCAGCGCGGTGAGGCTGGGGCGGGGCGGCAGCAGCCTCGGCTTGGCCGCGTCCCCGAACACCTGGTCCAGCAACGGATCGTCAGCTGCCAGCCGGACGTCTCCTATCAGCCAGTCTACGTTGGCCGCCACAATCCGGCCCTGACGATCCACCAGCAGGAAACCTTCGTAGCCGTGCATCTCCAGCAGGGGCTGCAGCTGAGCCTGCAATTGACGCAAGTCGTCCGCCGTCCGTGACGGCGCGGCAGGCGGATTGCGATCGCTCGACTGCGTCAGTTGAGCGGCCAGGCGGCGGACCTCGGGGTCGGCGGCAATCGCCGCGGCGGTCGCCTCCTGAAACGTCATCCAGATTCGCAGGGCTTCGACGTCGGCGGCCAGCAGCGTCGTCAGCTCTTGCTCCAGCTTGACCTTCATGGCCCGCTGGACTTGGCTGTAGACAAGGATTCCCAGGACGAGCAGGAAGCCACAAGCGGCGAGCACGGCCGCGTACCTGCGGCGGAGGTTGCCGAACAGCTGGGCGAAGATCAGGCCCGAGATTCGTTCGGACTTCCGCCCGACCGTGTTCCCCGCGGCCGCGGCCGCGGCGCGGCCCGGACCGGGCGGCGGCCCGTCGGTCGGACCCCTGGAACCGGCGGTCGTTTCCAGCAGCAGCGTCTGCGGGTCATGGTGCGCCAGCAGCGACTCGACCTCCCGCCGCAAGGCGTCGTCCTCCGCGCACTCCCGGGCGGTAAATGCCCCGCGCTGCGCGGGTGGCAGGGCGACCGCCTCCAGGAACACCGCCTTGGCCCGTTCGTGCAACTCGGACATCACGCGTCTTCCTCGTCGCTCAGGCGGCGCCGGAGCCAGGCGCGGATCATGGTCCACTCCGCCTCGACGGTGCGATGGGAGAGGCCGAGCACTTCGGCGACCTCCGCCACGCTCAGGCCGCCGAAGAACCGCAGTTCGACAATCCGCGCCTGGCGCGGGTCCAGCTGTTCCAGGTCCTCGATCGCCTCGTGGACGGCCAGCACGTCGGCCGCGCTGCGAGCCGAGATCAACGAGACATCGACCTCCGCCCGCCGCAGGTTCCCGCCGCGCTTCAACCGCCCCTTGCGCCGCGCATGATCGACCAGCACCCGCCGCATCACCTGGGCCCCGATGGCGAAGAAATGCGTGCGGCCTTTCCAGTCCACCTGCGTCTGGTCGACCAGCTTCAGGTAGACCTCGTTGACCAGGGCGGTGGGCTGCAGCGTGTGCCCCGATGGCTCGCGGTCCAGGTAGCGCCGCGCCAGCGAACGGAACTCGCCGTACAGTTCCGTCATTAACCGGTCGGCGGCCAGGCGGTCTCCCTCGGCGACCGTGCGGACCAGACTTGTCGTGCGCGCCAGCTGAGCGTCGGACATGAATCGGACTCCCCCGTACCGTCCTGCGGCAAGAGGCAGGAAACAGGGACAGCATACTGGAAATCGGTCCGCCCGGCAATCTGCGGCTTTTCTTCCTGTTTTTCTCTGCGGGTCCAGGCGGCGGACGTCGCGTTAGGTGCGGAGGACAAACCATGATCCAGCAAGAAACAGAACCAGGACTGGTGGCGGCGGCCGTCCAGGGGAATCGCGACGCCTACGGGCAACTGGTGCGGAAGTACCAGGACCGCCTGATGACCACCGTGTATCACGTGGTGCGAGACCGTGCCGATGCCGAGGACGTCGTTCAGGAGACGTTCCTGCGGGCCTTCGTCCACCTGCGCACCTTCGCGGGCCGCAGCGCGTTTTTCACGTGGCTGTGCCGCATCGCCCTCAACCTGGCCATCGGCGAGCACCGCCGCCGGGCGAGGATCTCGTTTGGGCAACCGGCCGAGGCATCACCAGACGAGCCTGTCGACCGCGGCGACTTGCCGGGCGACCGAATGATGCGTGAGGAGTCCGTGTCCCAGATCCAAAGGGCCCTGGCCGCGTTGGCGCCGGACCAGCGCGCCGTGCTCGTGCTCCGCACCGTCGAGGGCCTGAACTATCAGGAGATCTCGCAAGTGCTCCACCTGAACGTCGGCACCGTGCGCAGCCGTCTGCACCGCGCCCGAATGCAACTCCGCGATTTACTGCAGAGCACCGACGCAGCCTAGCTTGCCGGGCGCGAGTCTCAGGTTAAGTGGCCAAGAGCGAGGCGGCCATCCGCGCGAACCCCGATCCTCCCCGCTTGCCGGGCGAGAGTCTCAGGCTACGTGGCCCAGAGCGAGGCGGGCGTCCGCGCGAACCCCGATCCTCCCCGCTTGCCGGGCGAGAGTCTCAGGCTACGTGGCCCAGAGCGAGGCGGCCATCCGCGCGAGCCCCGATCCTCGGCGCTCGCGGATCTCCCGGCGGACTACAGCGTCACCTGAAAACGCACTCCCATCGCCAACGCGTCGCGGTGGATGCCCGATGGCGTGACGATGTACTGCAGGTCGGGCTGAATGCTGACGCGAGGCGTCAGCTCCGCCTTGTAGAAAAGCTCGAAAACCGCCTCCTGATTCGTCCCGCCCTGGTACAGCTCGGTCCACGCGTAACCCGCGCCAAGAACATCACCGTCTCGGCACGGGATGAGGCCGGCGTAGATCAGGCCGGCAACAAAACTGTCCCCGATCGCCTCGGCGATCATCTGGGAGCCGGGGAAGCGCGGGTAATAGCCGGCGAAGATGCCCAGCCCCTGGATCTCGTCGTCGTCGCAGACGCATTCGCGGTAGATGAGTTGTTCGAACTGGAGGATGTACTCGTGAACCGGGGAAACCGGTTCGCCTTCGATCGCGCCCGCCGACTCGTAAACTGCGCCCACGGCGAACACGCCGGGAAGGGTCCCGCCCGCCAAGGCGTACGTCCGTTCCAGCTCGCCAATGGCCAGCATCGAATCATTGCCCGAAAAACCCCAGCCGCCGCCCGGTGCGAACGCGTCCCAGATACCCGCTTTGATCCGCCAAGTCAAACTCGATGCCCAGGTCAAGCAGGGCCTGATACCGCGTCGCATCGTTCGTCGACAGTCCGCCACGGGTGTTCGAGAACAGCTCACCGTAATAGACCGGTTCGATCGTCAAGCCACACGGGTGACCCGCAAGGCGATCCGGCAACCACGATTCGCCTTGTGGGTCACCGTCCGCACAACTGCCGGGGGCGACGGATGCCCCCCAGTCCACCGCTGACGCCTGGGCCGCTACGGGTGGTGTCCGCTGCAGGATGCTGATGAGCAACGCGAATAAGGCAAGGGCCCACAGCGGTCTTCGAAGTGGCGCGTTTTCACGGTCGCCACCGGCCCCGTGCCGGTGGCTCCAGGTTTGGCGACCAGACGAGGCCCATCCCCGAGCGCGCCCCTTGCGAACGCGGTCAACTCGTCGCCCGGAGCGCCGAGGGGCGTCGAATCGTCCTGGGCTGGCCCCCAACGCGAGGCACGTGGCCACGAACGCGGCCAACACGAGATCGGCCTTGCCAACAGGCTTGCACATCCTCGCGACTCCGTTCGCCTCAAGTTCCGAAATCCGCGTCAGGACTGACAAAAGATTAAGCGGATTCGAATACCCCCAAAAAGGCCCCCTCCACGCCGATTGTCTGGGTTCCCTATTTATTCGATCGGATATCCCGGTGTGATAGCACCAGTTCGTCCCCGCCTGACGCGGCAAAAACGCAGATATCCGCATTGACTGGGAAGCGGCGGTTTGATATTTCCTGTCCGGCCTATCGCCCAGGGAAGCGAAACGGAAATCAACTCGTCTCTTCTGATTTGCTGGCTCGTCAAAAGGCGCCCGAATTCGGCCGATTCGCCATTTTTCCAGGCACGTGCCGGTGACGGACTGGGCATAACCGGCGGGAACCTTGTCATTTCCTTGAGTTGGAGTTCCAGGAGGGAGCCTCTGGGTGCGGTCTTTTCGGGGTTTGGCCGTTCCCCGTACCGCGCGGGGCATTTCGCCCCGTGGGATGAAGTGAGGCGGGGTGTCGTATCTGCGGAGTGCAAGCGATATGCGAATGGGCTCGGTTCGGCCCCAACTCTGGGGACTGATTCTCGCGGTGGGGTGCGTATTCGCCGCGTCTGGTCCCAAGGCTTGGTCACAGGTTCCTTTGTCTCTGCCGCCTCCAGCACCGGTGACGGCGCCGCCGGAGGAGCTTTCCGCACCGCCGCAACCTGAACCAACATTTGCCGCGGGAGTCGAAGAACGGCTCCGTGCGACGGAAGAAATGAACCGGAGGTTGACCGAACGCCTCGAACAGCTCAACCAGGAGCACCGGGACGAGACGAACCAACTCAAGGAAAGACTCGATGAGCTTTCCGGGCGATTGAGCGACCAGCAAGGCGGCGCGAGCCGAGACCGGGGCGAGGGCGACGAATTGGAGCCCGCCGATGCCGACATGCGTCTGTCGGACTACGAGGACCAAGGTGCGGCTCCCGACGAAGGCGTCCCGGATTACTTCGACCTGGATGTCACCAGTCCTTACGCGATTCCGGAACAGACGATCTTCGGCCCTGGCTTCCAGCTGCAATCCGCGGACAAGGGGTTTCGCCTGCAAATCCACTACGAGTCGCAGATCGAAGGCAGGATCTGGTCCCAGGCCGATCAGCTTCCCGCCAATAGCGGGTTCTTCCTGCCCCGCCAGCGATTCTTCTTCAACGGCAACATCACGCCGGTGATCGAGTACGAACTGGCGATCAACCGCGGCGTGAACAACATCAATTTGCTCAACGCCTTTCTCAACCTCCACCTCGACGACCGTCTGCAGGTTCGGATCGGCCGCTTCTTCACTCCGTTGCCGTACGATCAGTACGCGATCTCGAACTACTGGCTGCCGACGCCCGAACGGTCGCTGTTTACGACCAACCTCAGTCTAAACCGCCAGATCGGCGCAATGGCCTGGGGCTACCTGTTCGACAAGCGGCTGGACTATGCGGCCGGGGTCTTCAACGGCTCGCGGAACTCGTTCGAAAGCCTCGACAACAGTCTGGACTTTGTCGGCTACCTGAACGCCAGGCCGTTCCAGAACGCGGACCTTCCGGTGGCCGAGAACTGGAACGTCGGCGCTTCGGTTGCGGTCGGCCGTCAAGATCAAGCGCCCGTGCCCGTGACTTTCCGCGTTGGGGCAGGCTCCCCGGATGCCAACGTGCCCGGGATTGCGACGGTCCCCTTCCTGATCCTCAATCGAGACGTGAGGGAGCAGGGCGATCGGCTGCTCGGGTCGGTCCACATGGCCTACTTCTTTCGCTCGCTGTCGCTGATCGGCGAATGGCAGTACGGCTATGGCAACTACGCGTCGCCCGGACATCCCGCGTCGGAGCAAGTGCCGTTTTCGGGTTTCTACGTCACAGCGGGCTATTTCTTGACCGGCGAGCATATCGAACGCCGGACGCGGCTCAGACCGTTGCGTCCGCTTGTTCCCGTGAGGAAGGACGACGAGCAGGGTCCGGGCGCCTGGGAGGCCGTGGCCCGGGTCAGTCAACTCCGCCTCGGCGACGAGTTCTTCGCGGCCGGGTTCGCGGATCCGGCGATTTGGTCGAACACGGCGACGACCACCGAAGTCGGCGCGAATTGGTACTGGAACGACTACATGAAGTTCTATTTCTCTTGGCTGCACGCCGCCTTCGACGACCCGGTCCAGTATCGGCCGGGCGGGTTGCAGAAGAGCGCCGACATGTTCTGGCTGAGATGCCAGCTCTATTTCTAAGGCGAATCCGCACCGGCAAACAGGCGATTCAATCGGTGGGTGTCCTCGTCGCCCCACTCCGGCGGCTGGGACACGGCGATCCAGGCGTCGATGTAGCTCGACGGCGCGTAATTGTGGCCGTAGCCGGTCGGCACGCTGGTGGCCATGGGCAAGTCGAAAGCGGTTTGCAGGAACGTCACGATGGGAAACCACCGCAGATAGGGCGACACGTCGGGCCCCCGCGGCTCCAGCAACCATTCCGGTTTTCGGTACAGCAACTCCGGCGAGAAAAAGCACATGGGGTCGCTCGCGTGCTGGATGTACACGAACCGCATCGGTCCCCACCGCTTGTCACCGTCCGCCAAGGAACACTTTCTGCCCGTGAACCGCAGCATGGAGCTGTCGTGAAAAGTCGGCAACCACATCGGCGAGCCGGGGTTGCGGGCCAGCGTTGCCCGTGACCAGGCGGTGCTTGGAAATGGTGGACCGCTCCAGACGCCGCCTTGAACGGGGTCTTCGAAAATCGTGAACAGGTCGGCACTGACCTCGGAGCCGAGCGATCCCAGGCTCAATCCGTGCAAGAACAACTTCGGCCGCTGGTCGCGGGGAAGCTTGGTCCAGTATCCGTAGATCTCGTCAAACAGGGACTTGGCGGCATCGCGGGAGCGATCGGGGTCCACCAGGATCGTGATCCAACTAGGAAGATAGGAGTACTGCATGCTGACAATCGCCGTGTCCCCGGCGTGCAGGTATTCGAGCGTGTCCACAGCGCCGGGGTCGAGCCAACCGGTGCCGGTGGGGGTGGCCACGACGAGCACGGACCGGCGGAATCCCCCGACGCGTTTCAGTTCCTCCAGGGCCAGCTCCGCCCGCTCCCGCATCGACGACTGGGTCCGCATACCGACGTACACCCGCAGGGGCTGAAGCGCGTCTTTGCCCCAGAACTCGCTGATATCCTGTCGGGTGGGACCGCGGGCGATGAAGTGTTTTCCTCGCCGTCCGATCGTGTCCCACGGGATGAGTGACTCAGCACTGCCTGAAGCCAGTCGATCTGACGGCTGCTCGATTTCGGCGTCGACCAGTTCGTCAAGCTGCAGAAACATGGCATCCGCAGCAGTGAGTGCCAGCCGGGCGAACAGATGATTGACGATCAAGAAAAGGACCAAAACCACGAGCAAGCTGCTCAAGACGTAAGAGACCCGGCGCGGGATGTACAAGCTGACTCGGCCATGCACGAACCTCCAGCAGCCGGCCAACCCGCGCACCAGGACCACGAGCAACACGCCCGTCACGAAGGCAATCCCGCCCACGCGCCAGGGATACGCGGTGGCCACCGGTTCCATGTCCATCAAGACGCGAATGGAATTCTGCCAGACGGCGGCGCGCCACAGAAAGCTCGTCACCATGATCGCGGCGCAGACACTGGTCATCAGTCTGCTGAAGCGGTCGAGCTTCGCGTTGGGCCTGGGGAGTTCCAGATACCGCCATCCCCACACGCACAACACGCCGATCCCGTAACCGACGGCGGCCGCGAACCCGGAGAGAATCCCCTGAACGGCAAAATGACGCGGCAGCAGGGACGGAGTGAGTGACGCGGCAAAGAACAGCGTCGCAACCACCAGGCCCCAGAACGAAAACGAACTCCCAACCTGTCCCAGCCACGATTGCGGGAAAGACGAAGACTTCTCTGCCGTCGTTTCCTCAACGCTCATTCATGCATCTCCTCGAAAAGCCGCAACTTTGCGACGCGGCGCCGTTTCCAATCCCCATCCTCGCCGACGCGACAGCCGCGTGGCTCAGGCGTTGAAGCCATTCTTCCCAAGGGGGATGCAACAAGTCAAGTCGCGGAGGCGTGGTCGCAGCTCGGATGCCTGTTGACGGTGCGGGTGCTGTGGACCAAAATACTCCTTTCTGCCCCCCAGGTCATGCAAGTGGACGATGGCCCCCGTGACGATAGCCCCCCGTGACGATGGCTCGGTGACTCAGTGGATCGCGTTGCTGCGGGACGGCGACGAGGAGGCTGCTGCGCGCTTGTGGGAGCGGTTCATGCACCGCCTGCGGGGACTGGTCCGGACGCGGATTCAGGGCGCGGCTTACGACGAAGAGGACGTCGCGCTCAGCGCCTTCGACGTGTTCTGCCGAGGCGTGGCGGAAGGCCGCTATCCCGAACTCGCGGGCCGGGACCAGTTGTGGCAGATTCTGGCGACGATCACGCTCCGCAAGGCCCGCGACCGCTTCAAGGCGGAGACCAGCCTGAAACGCGGCGGTGCAGCGTCCGCGGAGGCTGCCGCGCTCGACCTGGATGACGTCGCCGACAGCGGTCACGGTCCCGATGTCGAGGCCCTGATGGCCGACCAGTGCCGGCATCTGCTGGGGCTGCTGCAAAACGAGCGGCTGGAGCAGGTCGTGCTCTGGCGGCTGGACGGCTACACGAATGAGGAGATCGCGGCCAACCTGGGGCTGACACGCTGGTCCGTAGGCCGGATGCTAAATTGCGTGCGGGAAATCTGGAAGACGCAGCTGGAAGCCTAGGCCCGTGACATGGACTCGCCTCAATCGCAAAAGATCCAGCGGCTGCTGAAACTCGATGCCTTGCGTCAGCGATTCGAAACCGCTTGGCGGGCCGGCCAACGGCCCCGGCTGGAACATTACCTGGACGAAGTGGAACCGGCGGACCGCGAGACCGTATTCGCCGACTTGCTGGGCGTGGAGATCGAGTTGCGGCAGCAGCGCGGCGAGCAGCCGGACGTGGCGGAATACCAGCGGCGATTTGCCGGGCACGCGGCCCAGGTCGCCGCCGTGTTCCACGAACTGCAGGCCGGGGCGATGACTCATCGGGCGCCTCTGGGACCCGGCGACGTGGTGGGCGACTTTCGCGTCGGCCGCGAACTCGGCCGCGGCGGAATGGGAGTGGTGTACGAGGCGGAGCAGTTATCGCTGGGCCGCCGAGTCGCCTTGAAGGCGCTCGCCGCGGATCGCCCCGTCTCCGATAACGCTCGAGCGCGTTTTCTCCGCGAAGCCCGCGCGGCCGCCAGTCTGCATCATACCCACATCGTCCCCGTCCTGGAGGTGGGCGAGCAGAATGGGACGCTGTTCTACGTCATGCAGCTGATCCGGGGACGGCCGCTGAACGAAGTGCTGGCCGATCTGCGCCGGCAGGAAGCCGGCAACGCCCCGCGGCCGGCGGAATCCCGTTTGGACTCGATTTCCACAGACCGTCATCCTGCCGATCGCGATACCGCTGCAGGGAACGGGCCGGACGAGTTGGCGGCGCCCTCGGCGAGCGTATCGCTGCCGGCAACGTCCGGTGAGAAGCAGCCGGCGGCCGGCGCAGGGGAATTGCGCGGGGGACGTGAGACGAAATGCGTTTCCGCCGAGTCTGCGGGCCAATCCATCTCGTTGACCTACGGCGATCGCGCCTACTGGCAGCAGGTGGCTCGCCTGGGGCGGCAGGTTGCCGACGCCTTGCAGTACGCGCACGAGCGAGGCATCCTGCACCGCGACATCAAGCCGGCGAATCTGCTGGTGGCTCCCGAAGGCCATGTCTGGATTACCGATTTCGGTTTGGCCAAGGTCGACAACAGCGAACTGACGGCGGCGGGTGACGTCATCGGCACGCTTCGCTACCTGGCCCCAGAGGCGATCGAAGGCCGCACGGACGCGCGGAGCGACGTCTACTCGCTGGGTCTGACGTTGCACGAACTGGTGACGCTCCGGAGTCCGTTTGCCGCGGAGGAGCGCAGCGAGTTGATCCGGCAGGTCCGGCACGCGGACATCACCCCCTTTCCGCAAGCCGGCCCCCGCATTCCACGCGACTTGGCGACCATCGTCGGCAAGGCCACTCAGCGCGATCCGCGCGATCGTTACCAGACGGCGCAACAAATGGCGGACGATCTGGAGCGTTTCTTGCTGGATCAGCCGGTTCTGGCCCGGCGGCACTCCCGCACCGAACTGCTGCTTCGCTGGGCGCGCTACAACCCTGCGGTGGCCGGACTGGCCGGCGCGCTGCTGCTGCTGTTGATCTTGGTTGCGGCCGGCTCCGCGGTCGCCGCGTTTCACTTTCGCAGCCTGATGGCCCAACAGCGGTTACTGGCCCAGCAGCGCGAGACCCAGCGGCAGGCGGCCGAGGCGTCGGCGGCGCGAGCGCGGACAGCGGAGCAGCAGACCCTGCGAGGCGCGGCCGATCTGCGGCGAGCGCGAGGCGTACAGTTCTTGGAGCAAAACGATCCTCTGCGGGCGTTGCTGTGTTCCGTCCGGGCATTGGAGCAGCTCGACGGCCTGCCGTCTGCGGCTCCGGAGGCCCGCGGGCTGGCTTTGGACCAGTCGCTGCGGTTCCGCATTGCGGCGCTGCTGGAGTGCCTGCCACCGGTCGTGGCCCGGCGGACGATCGACGCGTACGATTGGCGGCGGATCAGGCCGGACCCCGCCAGCCAATTCCTAGCCCCCAACGCCCCGCAATTGCAATTCCTGCCGGGGGGCGAGCTGGCCGTTGTCTCGACGGTCAACGACGTGGCGTTCCGCTGGAATCCGCAAACCGACACGTTGCAGCGCATGGCCTTGCCGCGTCCGCCCGAAGACGCGGGAACGACGCCGGCCTGGCCGACGTATTTCGCGAGAAACACGCAATTTGCCGTAAGATCGGCAGGCGGCAAGCTGGAAGTCTGGTCCTGCGAACCGGAGCGACTGATCTGCCGTTTGGAATCCCTGGAGGGAGATGAACATTCCCTGGTGGGCGGCTGGATCTCATCGGATGGCCGCTGGGTGGCCGCGGGATTCGCGCGCGACGCAATCGTCCCGAGCCTCTTTGTCTGGAACGCCCAGACCGGCCGCCGCATGCCAACGCCCGCGGTCCAGGTCGGACCCGCGCCGCCGCCGTTTCACCTGAATGTCCGATTCGCCGGCGACGAATCCCGGGCGATTGTGGCGACCGGTGAAGCGGCGGTCTTTGACCTGGAAACGGGGGCGGCCGTCGTCACGCCGCGCTGCCGCGTCTGGCCCAGGCCCGCGCTCAGTCAGGGCGGACGATTTCTGGTCGCCCCGAGTGCGAGTCGGATCCAGGTGCGCGACTTGAACCTGCCGACCGACTCCGCGCCGGTCGCGGAGATCCCCCTGCCGCTGGACGTGGCGGTGGTGGCGGTGGCCTGCGACGCCGGCGGCCGTTGGACGATCGGGGGAACCGTCAGGGGCAATCTGTACGTGGTCGACATGGCGCAACGCTGCCTGGCAGGCTCGCCCATCCGCCACAGCGACTCGCCGATCGAGCAGCTTGCCTTCCATCCCCAAGTAGACGTGGTCGGCGCGGCGGACGTCGAGGGCACAATCCGTGTGTGGAGCGTTCCTGGCGGACTGCCGCTCACGCCTCCCCTGCGGCACGAGGAGCCGATCAGTTCGCTCGCCTGGCGCGACGATGGCCGGCAACTGGCTGCCGTGACGGTGTCCGGCGATATTACCGTTTGGGACTTGTCCCGCGTACTCGAGCCTCCTGGCTTCCACGGGTCGGTCCGAATGCTGGCCGTCTCGCCCGACCAACGCAAGCTCTTGACCTGGGGAACACCCGGCGATGTCTCGATTTGGGATCTCACCTCCCGTCCTCCCCGCCCGACCGCCAGCCTGGCCGGATCAGAGGTTTTGGCAGCCAGTTGGGACCCCGATGGGGCGCGAGTCGCCCTGGTTGCGCGAAGCAGCGACGGGCAGCGTCTTGACTGCTGCCTGTGGCGTCCTCCCGCCCTGCAGCCCGCCACCCTGGACCTGAAAGGCCTGCCCCGCTTGAACCTGCTGGCCCCCGTCGTCGGGTTCATAGACTGTGGCAACAAGCTGGCCTCGGGCGGCCCATCCGGGCCCGTGGTGTTCGATCTCATTCGCGGCTCCGAGAGCTTTCGTTTTGATGTGACTGGTTCTCAGTCGGACGAACTGTTGCACTTCGCCATCTCGGATCGCTGGCTCGCATGCTGCCGGCGCCTCACGCCTTCGAGTCGCGAGAATCCATTGCAGGTCTGGACGCCATCTGGCCAAATGGTGGTCCAGACGCTGCTGCCGTCCGGCCAAAACGTGCGAGGCTTGGCCTTCAGTCCGGACGGGACTCTGCTGGCAGCGATTGGCGATTTCGGGCTTCGTTTGTGGCATTGCGGCGATTGGCGATCCATCAAGACGGGTTCGTCGGTGGCCGAATCGGGAATCGACCAGATGTGCTTCGACGCCGACAGTGCCTATTTGGCTTTCGTGGACAGCAACTCGATGTGCCGAGTGGCCCGCGTGCGGGACGAATTTGCTTGCGGACAACCCTTTCCGTTGCCGCGAAACGTGCGCTCTTTGTGCTTCAGCCCCGACGGCCAACGCCTGGCGGTCGTCACGGTTCGGCACGGCGTGGCGGTCTGGGACTGGTCGCGCGGCGAACCGCTGACGCCTGCGTACCGGGAGGACTGCATTCTGGGCCACGCCGTGTTCTCGCCCGATGGCTTGACCCTGGCACTTACCCAGAGGCCGAGTGGATTGGAATGGCTGCCGGTTCCGGCAGCCGCGACAACGTCTGGTCACGAGTTGGCCCTTCGAGCGCAAAGGATCAGCGGGTACGAATTGACTTGGGACAACGAAGTCCGCCGGCTGTCGGCGGCCCGCTGGAAACGCCTGAGCCAACGTCAGGAAAACTCCGGAGACATCGCGTCCCCTTAGCACCTGTCTAGCTTCGTAGGTTGGACATTCCTGTCCGACGCCAGCTGACGGACAGGAATGTCCATCCTACTCGCCAAATCGCGGACTGGCTCTTGGATAGTTGTTTAGCCTCGTTCGAAAAACACCACCCAAGTTGTCGCCTCTCGCACCGCGAAAGGGCGTTCTTTCGCGGCGCGAAAGACGAGACTGTTTGGGACGAGGCTTCCCTCAGAAAAATTTTTGAAAAGGCGCGCCACATGTTGCCCCTGCTTTTCCCTTACCTGATGGGGAGATGTTGTAACCACACTTGACAAGGTCGTGCCAAACGGGGTCGGCCAGATCGGCGCTGCGCGTCGGCCGCAGGGTGAAGAGATCGTGAAATCTCATGAATTCTTCGCGCCCCGCTTGCCCTCGACAGCCCTTGGGATGTATATTAGCGGCACCCTCTTCGTCACCACTTAAATCTGGGAGTCTTGCATCATGACATCACCGAATCTGACTTCGCGCCGTGAATTCGTGCAGCTCGCCGGGCTGGCTGCCGGCGCTGTTACCCTGGGTCATGGGGCCGTCGCCGGCGGTGCCGAGGTGCCGGCTGCGGAACGCAAGCCGGACGCCGTCCTGGCCCGGCTGATGGAAGGCAACCGGCGGTTCGTCAACGGGCAATCCACCCGCTCTGGACGCAAGCCCGAGGATTTCGCCAGGGACGCGAAAGGGCAGGCGCCGCTGGCGGCGATCGTGGCGTGTGCGGACTCGCGCGTGGCGCCCGAGTTGATCTTCGACCAGGACGTCGGCGATTTGTTCGTCGTTCGCGTGGCCGGGAACGTCTTCAGCGGTGCAGGGCCGATCGTGAAGGGCAGCATCGAGTTCGCGGTCGCGGAACTGGGCTGCCGGCTGATCATGGTGCTGGGGCATTCCCAATGCGGCGCGGTGGCGGCGGCCATCAAGCATGTCGACGACGAAGACGCGCTGCCGGGGTCGATTGGCAGTCTGGTGTCGGTGATTCGGCCGGCCGTCGTCGCGGCGAAGGGCCTTCCGGGCGACAGGCTGAACAACACGATCAAGGCGAACGTCCAGAAGTGTGTCGAGCGTCTCAACCGTCTGGATCCGATCGTGTCCGAGTTCGTTGAGACGGGCCAAGTCAAAGTGGTCGGCGGCACGTACGAATTGAGCACCGGCCGGGTCGAGATTTTCGAGTGATGGATTGTCTCTGTGGCGTAAGCTTCCAGCTTGCGGCAGACCGTGGCATCGCAAGCCAGAAGCGTACGCCACGTGTTTCTCGACCGGTGCGAAGACTCAGCTGCAAAGGGTAACTCCGTGGAAGACAACCGCTTGTTTTGGTCGCAGGAAAACGCCCTTCCCCTTCCGCTTCGAACGATCTTCCGTGGGATCGGCCAGGTGTTCTTTCAAGAGAACGCTATCACCGGGATTTTGTTTGCGCTTGGCATTGCCCTGAGTTCCCTGGCGATGGCAATCGGCGCGGTCGTCGGGTCCGCAATCGGCTGCGCCCTGGCGTGGCTCTGCCGATTCGATAAGTCGGAGGTGTCCGCCGGGATCTACGGATTCAATTCGACGCTGGTCGGCATCGCGACGTTCTTCTTCTTCCAGCCGGGCGGGATGAGCATCGGCCTGCTGGTGGTCGGTTGCATCGTAGCCACGTTGCTGACACGGGTCATGCGTGGGAGCGTACCTTTCCCGACCTACACGACGCCGTTTATCGTCACGACGTGGTGCTTGTACTTCCTGGGCACAGCTCTGCAGGCCGCGCCGGTCGATCCCAACCAGGGGCTCCTGGTGCCGACGATTCCGGTCGGCTCTTTCCTCGAGGCCACGGCGCATGGCATCGGCCAGGTGATGTTCCAGGCCAGTCTGTGGACGGGGTTGTTGTTTTTCCTGGGCATTGCCCTGAATGACAAGCGTCATGCCGCGTGGGTCCTCGTCGGCTCGGTGATCGGCATGTTGTTGGCCAGTCACCACGTGGATGCGACGATGCGGTCGCTCGACCCGGAGCGGTTGATCGAGCGCGACATGTTCGAGAACATCCGCCTCGGCCTGTACGGCTACAACGCCACGTTGGCCGCGGTCGCTCTGTTCCTGTGGCGGCGGACGCTGATCCCGCCTTTGCTGGGCATCCTGGTGACGGTTCCCCTGACGGAACTGGTGCCCCTGCTCGGCTTGCCGGCCCTCACCGCGCCGTTTGTACTGGCGACTTGGATTGTCATGATTATCGGCTCGCTGGAAATGAAGCTCTGGGGGGCATGTCTGTCGCCGGCCCCAAGTCCAGCCGAGTTGGGCGACACACCACCCTCAACGTAACTCGACTCGAAATGGGGAGACTACTTTTATGAAACTGACACCGCAAGAGCGCGACAAGTTGCTGATCTACACGGCCGCGTTGGTGGCCAAGGACCGCAAGAGCCGCGGACTGAAGCTCAATGTTCCCGAAGCCACGGCCCTGATCACGGCCGAGTTGATGGAGATGGCCCGCGAGGGCAAGACCGTCGCGGAAATCATGAGCGCCGGACGGGAGATTCTGAAACGTGACGACGTCATGGAGGGCGTACCGGAAATGATCTCCATGATCCAGGTCGAGCCGACGTTCCCCGACGGCAGCAAGCTGGTCACGGTCCACGAGCCGATCCATTGAGGCGGCGTGCCGACGGTTACCCATCCACATCATTTCTTAGGAGACCGAACATGGTTCCAGGCGAATACATTTTCGATGGCGAGGACCTCGAACTCAATGCCAACCGTCCCGTGGTCACGATCAAGGTCAACAACACCGGAGACCGGCCGGTGCAGATCGGGGCCCATTATCACTTTTTCGAAGTCAACAAGGCCCTGGTGTTCGACCGGGTGAAAGCGTACGGCATGCGGCTGGACCTCCCCAGCGGGACGGCCGTGCGGTTTGAGCCGGGGGAGGTCAAGGAGGTCAACTTGATTCCTTTCTCGGGCCGGCGTGAGGTCTACGGCATCAATGGCATGGTCATGGGCCGCCTGGACGACCCCTACTCCCGCGAGACGAGCCTCA
>CAYPGE010000188.1:0-16369 GCA_964409865.1 uncultured Pirellulaceae bacterium | reverse complement strand
CCTTGCCCGCTTTCAACAAGGCCATGGCCGTCAAGCATTCGGCTCCCACTCCGAATTGGCTCGGGGGGCTCTTTTCCAGAAACGCGCAAGCCTTGCCCAGCATCTGTTGGACTTCCGGACTTTCCGACGTGAATCCCGGCGCGAGGACGGGCAACCCGAGCAGGCACGCAAACACGGCGGCCCCGGCGAATGCCGGCAGATAATAAAGAAACAGGCGATCCAGAGGCCCGTCCGAGAGCCGCCCGGTCGGCCACCGCAATCGGCCGCCACTTCGCGAACAAAACGACGACATACGCATCATCACCTGGACTACAACAGCCAACTTCGCACCGCGCCCCCGAGCAAGCCGACCGCTCTGCCTCGGTTGGCCCTTTGATGCTACCAGCACCATCCCTTCTTGTCAACCGTCGCAGCGACGGAAGTCCTTGACGTAAGCAAAGTTGCAGCTTCACGGCCGAAACTCGCGGCAGCCGCGTCGCAGATCCTCCTGCCACGAGCCGATCAAGTGCTGGAGTAGCCATCCGGTCCGGTGGCTCAGCTGGTAGAGCAACGGACTGCAAAGCGGAAACCTGCGCTTCCTCTTCACCCACGAAAAGCACGGCAAATCGTTTGACAATCAGGGCTTACACGGCTCCTTTCTTTCTGGTCGAACCCCCTCACCTTTGGAGTTACGAACAAGCCGCATAGACGCCGAACTCGCGCACCGCGTCGCTCATCGCCAAGACGTTGTCTACCGGCGTTTCCTCCAGGATATAGTCGTGGCTGGCCCCGGCCACGTAGCCGCCGCCGGGCATCATGATCCGCAGCACCTCGCGCGTCGTGACCCGCACGGAATCCGGCGTGCCCTGGATCAGCGCGCGATGCGAGTCGATGGCACCGTTGAACACGATCTGCCGGCCGAACTCGGCTTTGAGCTTCGCCAGATCCATCCCCAGGCACGAGGGCTGCACCGCATGCACGGCGTCCAACCCCGCCTGGATCATCATCGGCAGCAACGGGGCGAAGCCGCCGCAACAGTGCAGTTGGACCTGGAGCCCGTAAGCGTGGCCCAAGTCGATGAGACGTTGCAGGTGCGGCAACAGGAAACGGGCGAACAAATCCGGGCCGACCAGGGGCCCGAATTGGCTGCCGAAATCGTTGCCGATGAAGAAGATGTCGATGGCGTCGGCCGCGGCGTCGAAAATCCGCCGGGAGACCTCGAAGTAGTAATCCACGATGTGCTGCAGCAGCGCATCGACCAGCGCCGGCTCGTCGTGCATCTTCAGCAGCAACTCCTCCATCCCCAGCAGGTCGATCGCGTCGTGCCAGAACGGCGACCAGTCGCCGCCAAGAATCGCGAACTGCCGGTCGTAGGCCATCGCTTCGGAGCGGATCTGAGAGACATCCATCCAGGCCGGATCGGGCCAGGCGTAGTCGTGGATCTCGCGCAGCGATGCGCCGGCCAGGGGCAGACGGATGGGCTGCCCGTAACCCAATCCGTGCCGCTCGACGCCGAACGGTGTGCGGTACGTGGCGTCCGCCGCTTGCAGCGGAACCGACGGCCCGGCGTACGCGGCGAACACGCGGCGGAAGTCGTCGCCCAAGCGGACCAGCAGGCCCTCGTCGTCCACGCCCAAACGGCGTTTGGCGTGGGCCTGAAATTCCGGACTCATGCCGAACCAGAGCGGCACGCGATCCGGTTCCTGGTGAGCAAACGTGGTCAAGACGCGGTCGCGGGAAGTCATGGTGATCGGTTGTCGGTAATCGGTTGTCGGTCAGCGATCATCTAATTCTCGGGGCTGATCGGCGAAGTATCGCTCTGCATCGTCGCGGACGTAGCGGATGGTGGCACCGCAGAACTGGTCGGCTTTGTCGATCATCGAATGCAGCATTCGGCCGATCCGCTCGAGTTCCTCAACAAGTTCGTCTTGTGCCTGCCGAGTCAGATACGCGCAGTCCAGCGCCGTGTCAACCCAGTGCTGCGTCTCCTGCTGCTCGCCGTCCGCATCAGTCAATTTGCTCACAAAGTGTTTTTCGTAGGCGCGTTTCGCCCACGCCTCGGCAATTTGTGCGCCGATTGAACGGGAAGACCGACGGCCTTGATCGGTGAGCGAATACCTCTCCTCCTGCGGAAACGCTTTGGACAAATCAAAGAACCGCCGGGCCACTGCGCGCGCCTTCTGGTACACGACCAAGTCCCGAAAACTCTCCGCATGTTGCATCGTTCACCCTCCGGGGTTCGGTAATCGGTCACCGATCACCAGTCACCGATCACCGGTCACCGATCACCGGTCACCGGTCACCGATCACCGGTCACCAGTCACCAGTCACCAGTCACCGATCACCGGTCACCGGTCACCGATCACCGATCACCGGTCACCGGTCACCGATCACCGATCACCGATCACCGGTCACCGATCACCGATCACCGATCACCGGTCACTCGCATACTCCTCCGCCACTTCCATCGCGATCGTGGCCCATTCCCACAGCCGTTGCGGCTGGTAGCGGACCGTGGAGATGTCTTTCATGATCAACTCCACGTGGCAGCCGCGGGCGACTTCCAGAAACTCGACCATTTCCTGCCGCGCCCGCTCGGGTTGCCAGTCGTCCTCGGCCAGAATCGCCGGATTCGGCTTGCGGCTCAGCACATAGTCGGTACCGACTTCCTGGACTACGCGGCGCGAATCGCAACGCGGACTGGCCGACAGCTTTCGCAGGTTCGGAATCTTCCGCAGCAGATCGATCTTCTGGTGCAGCGGTTCGCAACAGCCGTAATACGTCAGGCCCCAACGTTCCAGCCACCGCAACTCGTGCCGGAGGGCAAATTCCCAGTGCATCTGCGGCGAAACTTCGGAAAACACCTGGGCGTTGGAGCAGCCCCACATGTTGTGCGGCTTGACAGAATCCGGATCGTAATCGGCGCCCGGCAACTCGCGCGTATAGCCGTAACCGCCCGAGCCGATGCGGGTGTTGTTGCAGTCCAGGGCCAGTGCGTGCAGGGCGACGAACTGGTCCAACTCGACCATCCAGGCGTCGACCATCCGTTCGACGCCCGCGTTGACCAGATCCGGGCGTTCGATCAAATCCATCATCGCCTCTTGGATGCCCCACCAGCGGCACAGGTAGTCCCAGGGCGTGAACCAGATGTGCGTCTGGCCGACTTTCCTGACCGGCAGGATGTCAGCGAACACTTCGCACATGGCCTGGTAGCGATAGTGCGTGGCGGCTTCGTTGTGGCTCACCACGGGCATTTTGATCTTTTCCAGATCGGGAAAGTCGCGGATCTGGATGTGGAAGTGCCGCGACACGATGTCGCTCGCTTCGTCCGTCTTGACGACATCCACGTCTTCGATGATCCCAAAGTCGGTGCTGTGGACGGCCAGCGGGCAAGCGAGGTAGTCGCTGACGATCATGTCGCCGGGGAAGTGCCGCCACTGGTAGATCGTGCGCCGCAGTTCCCGCTCCTGATCCCGCGCCCAAGGATGCTCGGTCTGCAGCGTCAACTCGTCGTCGACGTTCATTTCGTGCCAGGGGATCTCGTTGATCCAGACCATCGGCCGTGCGGACTGCAGATCGTTCAGCTGCTGCCACAAGCGGGCCTTGTCCTGGTGTACGCTCAGCGCCGCAATCTCGGCCAATTCGCCTCCCAACCGGCGCAGAACGTCCTTGTCCCCCGGACGCAACTTGATCTCCTCCGCGATCGGCGGCGGTTCATAGTGGCTGGGATCGTGCAGCATGGAATGACACCTTCCCTTCGATATGATCAATCCGGCCGGATGGCCCGGAACACCTCGAACATCGCATCGACTTTGTCAGGCTGTTTGCGCAGCGAGCCCCAGCTGAAGACCATGACGCCTGTGGCGGGCAGACGCGTGCCGTGATCCAGCACCTGCGGTACCTGTTCGACCGGCACGGACTCGCCCCAATCGGCCAATTGCACGATGGGCCAGATCCTGTTTCGTCCGCCGGGCTCGCCGCGGATTCCCAGGTGCCTGCCCAACCAGGCCGTCTGCCGCGAGATCCACGACGGATCGGCCGCGTGCCCAAACCGGGCGTGATAGGGCATGATGCTCAGGACGTCGATGTACCGGGCCTGGGCTTTCAAGTCGATCGCCAGCTTGCGGCGCAGCGCACCGTCGAAATCGGCCTCCGTCCAGGGGCAGTGAAAGGTGCCGAGCAACGCCTTGGGACGCGTCTCGTCCAGAATCGACCGGAACTCGCGCACCCAATCGGTGAACACGTCGCAGCGCCACTGCACCCAGGCGTCCGCATGTTGGCCCAGCAGCCGTTGGGCCAACTGCGGCAGAGGCTCGTCCGGCAACGGGGTGTTGGTTTCGCGTGCGAACCGATCGACACAGCGCCGGCAGAAACATGTGTCAGGCATGTCCGGCTCGGCTCGTTCCCAACTGGCGTGGCTGTGGTGATAGTCGAGCCAGATTCCGTCGATCTCGAAGTCGCGCAGCACCCTGCGGAAATCGTCCATCCGCGACTGCCGATAGCCGGGATGCGTGGGGCAGATTCCTTGCCAGCCGTGCGGCGGCGGGCAGACCTGGCCGTCGGCGCCGACAGGGGCCGCGTCCGGATGGTCTTTCAAGTAGCCGGCAAGGTGCATCGTATTGAACTCCGCAAACACCCGCGCGCCCTGCTTCTTGAGCGACGCGAGGCGCTCTGCGGTCAAACCGCCGGAGCCCATCCAGATGGCGTTGATCCCGTAATGCCGGAACGTCTTGCCCTGCAGGAACGCTTCATCAGGGGCCCCGCCGTACAAGCCTCGAATCTCGATATGCGGCCGTTTCTGCTGAGCGGCAGCCAACGTGGCCAGGGCAGACCAACAGGCGAAGGTGACGATCCAGACTCTTGGTGCGAACTGCATGGGGGGCGTCCTCTCGCTGGATATCGGCAACTAAATCAGGTTTCGCGAAAAGGGGACAGGACCCTTTTGTGCGAAGCACCCTCCGGGCCGCTGCGGCAAAAGGGTCCTGTCCCCTTTTCGCGAAAGGCCATTTCGCGTTTTCGACCATTGTAGCCGTCGGGCCGTCGGATAGAATAGCCGAGTTGTCGTTTGGCACCACGAGAAGTCGAGGCGGTTGTGGCGGTGAGCAGCCAATCCAGTGCACCGATTCGGTTTCCCTGTCCGCAGTGCGGCGGGAATGTGAAAGTTCCGGCGATGCAGGCCGGGCAGAAGTGCCGTTGTCCACGGTGCAATGCGGAGATGATCGCTCCGGGCGGCGTGGCGGCGCCGTCCAACGTGCCCGAAGCGGCCAATCGGCCGGCGACTGTCCCGGCCCCGCCATCGCCGACTGCCCCCGTCCCGCGGCCGCCGGCCGTAGCGCCGCCCGGCCGTCCGGCAGCGTCGCCGGTCACGTCTGCGGCGCGTCCCCCGGCCGCCGCGCCGGCACCGGCGCCGACAGCGGCGAGCCCTGCGGCAGCGATCGACGTGGGCCCGGTGTGGCCGCAACCCGGTGCAGACGCCGAACCGCTGCGGCCGGCGCTCCGCGCCAGCACTCCGTCGGAGGACGAGGAGATCGGCGTGGATTGCCACGTGTGCGGGACGCGGCTGCACGCGCGGCGCAGGCAAATCGGCCAGACCGTCAAGTGCCCCGACTGCCACTCGCCGGTGCTTGTCAAGCCTCCGCCGGTCCGCAAGCAGGCCAAGCCCGTGGAATACGAAGAGGCGGAGTTGTTCAAGTTGAGCGAGCCTGTCGAAGTGCCGTCGGCGACTTACGTGCCGCCGAAGACGCTCGCCGAGGGCTCCCCCGTCGGAACGCCGACCGGCGCCGCCGGCGCGCTGGGCGGGCTCACCGTCATGCAAGCCGCCGCCCGGAGGCTGTTGGAAAAAGCGCGAGCCGAACAGGAAGCGGAAGAGGCGGAAGCACGCGAGAATTCCGCCGAGCGGTTCACGCAGGGGTTGTTCGCGTTTTTCGCCGACCGGCGCGCCCTGGTTCGGTTGGGAATCCTGGCCGTGTGGTTTCAGTTGGCCGTGCTCCTGCTCCAACGGATCACTCGGATTGCCCCCCCCGAAGGCGGCTCGGCCCTGCTCGGCGAAGCGATCAGCCTGGTGGCGACGGCCGCCCTGGCCGTTGTCGGGCTCACGTTCTTGTATGCCGCGGCGGCTTGCGGCCTGGCGCTGGTTCAGGACTCGTCCAACGGGCTTTTGAAGATCGAGAACTGGCCGGGCGTGAACTTCCTGAAATGGGGGCGGGTCCATTACATCGTCAGCGCGGCGATTGCGGCGGCTCTGCCCGGCGCGGCTTTGGGGATCGTGCTATCGTTGGCCGGAGTCGGCGGTACGCTCCTGCTGACCGCCGCCGTGTCGTTCGTAGCCCTGTTTCCGCCGATCCTGGTGTCGATGTTCGAGTCCAACTCGCCGCTGGCCCCGCTGTCCAACGAGGTCTGGGGCGGCATCCCGGAGCGGCCGCACCCGTGGAGCCTGACCTACCTGATCACCGGCATGTTCTCCGTCGGCGGCCTGATCGGGTTCTACATCAGCCTTACCGGCAACTTCGTCGCCGGGCTGGTGGGCGCGGCGGCGATGGTCGCCTGCATGATGGTCTACTTCCGCGCCGTGGGCTGGCTGATGCGCTTTCTGGCCGGCCGCGACCTGCAGTTCCCGGCCAACTAGTGCGGCGTCCAGGCCAAATGTTGGGGTAGCGGAAGTGGCGTAAGCTTCCAGCTTGCGGCGATTTGTTGATGGCAAGCTGGAAGCTTACCCCACCTTTTAGTCTGGACGACGCACTAGGGCGAACTAGACTTCTTCCACCAGCCGCAGGCCCAGCAGGTGGGCCAGGTGAAAGGCGTTCCGGGACATGTCCACGCCGGCGGCGTTGCCCAACAAGCCGGCCCGGTTGAAGGCGTGCTGCATCATCAGCATGGTCCACACGCAATCCGCGTCTCCGTCGCACGCCGCCGGGATCCCCCGGCCGTTCAGCCACATGAAACCCAGGCAGGGAAAACCACGCGGCAGCCAGCGCATGCAGGTCCCGACGCACAACGCTTGAACGCCGTGCTCGGCGATCAGACGTTCCTGTGCCAGGCTGGCCTGCGCCGCCTTGACGACGTCCTCGCGCGTCGGCTCGACGACTTGCTTGGCCCCGTCGATCCACCGTGTGGCGTCCGCCTCGGCGACCGCCGCGTCCACCCCCGTGAGGACTTCGTCGTAGCGGCCGTCGGGGATCGCCACCAGTTCGACCCCGAGACGCTCCTTGACCTTCTCCGGCTCGAAGGATTCAGGCGTGCCCTTGAAGGGCGGCGAGACCAGGACGCGACTCTGCCGCAGCAGCGGGACCACGCGCAACAGCGCCGCCGCCCGCTCCAGATCGTCGAAGTCGCTGGTGTTGAACAGTCGAGCGAACAAACATCAGTTCCGCCTTTCTGATGCCAGCTGAGTTACAAGCTCCATGGCGCGCGCATGGCGCGGTGCATCATGCGGGCGGCGGTATCGTCGTCGACGATCGTTTCCTGGGCCGGGTCCCAGCGGATCTTGCGGCCGGTGCGGATGGCGATGTCCCCCAGGTGGCTGATGAAATCGGACTGGACTGCCGAGTCGATGTCGCTGGCCGGCGTTTTGCGGGCCAGGCAGCCGTGGATGAAGTTGGCGTAGTGGTGGTTCTCCTGCAGGAGATGGATTTCGTCCGGCTTGATCTTCACGTCCAACAGCGACGCCGGCTCGGCGGCCAACGTCTGCCGGCCGCGGCCCGCCCGGACCCAGCCCTCGGTGCCGACGAACGTGGTCAGGTCCGAGCCGGCCTTGAGCGTGAACTCGGCGCCGCTGGCGTACCGCCCCTTGACGTCCCAATCGACGACCGTGTCGAACAGCCCTTCCGTCGGTATCACGCCGGTGCCTTCGTATTCCACCGGGATGTGCGGATAGCCCCAGTGGGCGATGTCCTGCGGGTGGGCGCCCCAACCGGCGATGAAACCGATCGCGTAGTCGTAGATGTGCCAGCGTCCGCCGCCGATGACGCGATCCCGCGTGTACGGCTTGACGGGGGCCGGGCCGAGCCAGAGGTCGTAATCCAGGCCCTCCGGCACCGGCTGCGGAGTCGGGTCGCCACCGCGAGCGCCGTTGGGGGCGATGACGTGGACGGCTTTCACCTCGCCGATGTACCCGTTGCGGACCAGCTCGCAGGCGAAACCGCAATGCGAGCTAAAACAACGCTGTTGAGTGCCGTACTGGAAGATCGCGGCGTACTGGTGGATCGCGGCGCGCAACGCCTTGTTCTGCTCGATGCACAGGCCCAACGGTTTCTCGCAATACACATCCTTGCCCGCCCGCACGGCCGCCAGCGAGATCGGGACGTGCCAGTGATCGGGCGTGGCAACGACGACGGCGTCGATGTCGTCGCGAGCCAGGACTTCGCGGAAATCCTTATACGCTTTGCAGCCCTTCGCGCCGTAGCGATGATCGACCATCTCCGCGCGCGATTCGCGCCGGTCCTGGAACGGGTCGCAGACGGCCAGCACCTGGCAACTGTCTACGCCCAGAAAGCCGCCGAGCAACCCGCTGCCCTGCCCGCCGACGCCGATGAAGGCGGTGGTGACGCGTTGGCTGGGCGTGCTGGCGCCAAACAGGACGCGTGCCGGCAGCACCAGCGGCGCTGCGACCGCGGCTCCGGCGCACTGGAGGAAGTTTCGACGGGTGGTCATGGGATGGTGCTCCTAAGTTCTGGAGTCGGACTATCATACGGGGCGTGCGTTGTCTAACCGCGACCCAACGGAGGCTCATGAAAAAGTCGTGGGGTAAGCTTCCAGCTTGCCGAATACGCAGTTCAGGACATCCTGGAAATTGAAAATGTGCAAACCTGGCAAGCTGGAAGCTTGCCCCACTTCGGTTCGTGCTGGTATCTCAGCGGGCTCCGATGGGTCGCGGCTAAACAAGTTTGACTCACTCTGCCTCTCCATTCATTTCGAACTCGCGGATGGCCCGGTGGAGGCCGTGACTTGGCCGCTGGCGGCCCATTCCACACCGCGACAAAGGAGGGTCTGGAAGCCCGGTGTCTCCATGAACGCCTCGCTGTGCCCCAGCAGCAGCGTGAATCCGCGTCCCTTGCCGAATTCGGTGACCAGGGCCACCGGTTGGTCGTCGCCCGTCGCCAGCACCGTTGCGGCCGGATGGACACCCGGTTTCTGCCAGAGTTCATCCGTGGTATCAAACGGCTGGACGCCGCGCGTGATCGGGTGGTCGGCGACCGGTTTGACGGAAAACTCGTGCGGTGCGCCGTGGCCGGTCTGGCCGAGTTTCCACCACGCCCCCGCGATTTGCTGGTATTCGGCCCAGTCGAAGAACGACGAACTGCCGGCGTGGACCGCGACAAACCCTTTGCCGTTGCGGACGAAGTCCAGGAACGCCGCGCGCGTGGCGTCCGGCCAGTTCGTGCCGGGTGGCTTGCCCCACGTGTTCCAGTCGCTGACCAGCACGTCGTACTTGGCCAGCATGGCGGCGTCGCACTGTTCGGGATGCTCGGTCACGTCCACGGCAAAGCGGCCGCCGGCTTCGAGAATCGCCTTCAGTTTTGGCGTCGTTTCACGCCAGTTGTGGTTGTTCTGTCCGGTGAAGATCAGGACGCGGATTGCCGGTGGCGTTTGGGCAAGCAGCGTCGGCGGCGCGGCCCACAGCAAGGGTGCCAGAAGAGCAAGTGAAAGCGATGTTGCGGCGAATTTCATCGTTTTTGTCCCTTCATTGAGTTCCCGATGAAGACGCGTGAAGCCGGCTTTCTCACACCTCATTCTGTTCGTGGTCCGACCTGGGAGATGTCGATCGGCTCGAAGCCGAGCTTTCGCGCGGGCGAGGCTTCTGTCAAACGAAAATCATCCTTGGCCGGGTCCGTGAACTGCGGATCGGCTTCGAGGCTGTGTTGTTCGATCCCGAAGCGGCCTTGGGCTTCCAGATGCTTCTGCCCCCAGCCGGCCTCGGCGGTGTTGAAGTACAGATTGTAGTCGGCGGCACATGTTCGCAACATCGCAGGCGTGATGCCTCTCCGATTCTTGGGTGCCGGTGCGGTTCTCTCGAACAACAACGATTGACCCGGAATCCGCGACACGAAGATGTTCCGCTGCACGATCGAGCCGTCCACCTGCCCGTAGGGTAGCACGAGATAGCCCCGCTTGTGGACGCAGGGCGTGCCGTCCGGCGTCTGGTCGCGGATGTCGTACAGGATGTTGTTGCGGATCGTATTGTTGCCTTTGAAGATGATGCCCTCGCCGCAGACGCGCGTGATCACGTTGTGTTCGATCGTCGTGTCGTGCTGATCGTCGTCACAGCGGATGCTGGCATTGATATTCTGCGCCGGGATGTCGTGGATAAAGTTGTTCCGCACCTGATTGCCGCCCCCCGTGCCGGAAACGTAGATCGCGTTGCCGTCGCCCATGATCTGCATGCAGTGATGCAGGTCATTGGCCGCGACGATGTTCTGCCGCCCGTGCATCAGCGGCTCGCGGTTGTGCCAGGTCAGCGGTTTGTTGCCGAGCGCCCCGTCCACCTCGGACCAGCGCACGGTGCGGCTGCACTCCCCTTGGCCGTTGCGGTCGGGACTCGTCCGGCCGGTGACGAGGATTGCCGTGTACGGAGTATGGTGTACGTGGTTGTATTCGATGCGGTTGTGGCCGCTCTGCCAGGCCCAGATCCCGGCCGAATGCCAGAGCAAACGGCCGACATGGTGCACGTGGCAGTCGGTGACGGCGTTGTCGCGGCTGACGTCCTTGGTGCCCAGGCCGTACCCGGCCAGCAGCACGCCCGCCCCCCCGAGTTCCGCCAACTCGCACCGCACCACCGCGACGTGCTGGCAATGCAGGTCGAGCCGCACGCCGGCCGCGCCGCTGTGGACGAACCGGCAGTTCTCGACGCGGCACGACTCGGCCCCGCGGAACCGCAGCATGGCCGTCGGGCGGTCGAACATCTCCCAGTCGTGCTGCAAGCCCCAACCCGTTTTCTCGGCTTCCCACGGCCAACGGTCGGCCTGCGTGAAAGTCAAACCGCGAAACACGAGGCCCCGCACCGGCGTGTCGCTCGGACCGTCGTAGTCGAGCTTGCCTTCCACACGGATCAGCTCGGTCAGTCGCGGCGCAACGACATCCTCGCCCGGCTTTTTGCCGTCCGGCGGCCAGAGGTAGAGTTTGCGGGCTGCGGTGTCCAGGACCCACTCGCCGGGTTCATCGAGCGCCTCCAGCACGTTTTCGATCCAGAGCGTGCCGTGAGGGAAGTTGGCGAAATGAGGCGGCCCCAACGGATAGGTTGCCGGCACCGCCGTCCGCACCAGGCCCGTCGCGCGGTCCACCGCGGTCATCGGCAAGATGTTCATGACCCAGGGATGAATCGGCACCACCACCATCTCGGCCTGCGAGAAATCGGCAACGCTCTGCACGGCTTCCGCCGGCAAGTACAGATGCTGCTGGTCGATCGCCTGCCCGCCGGCCGGCGCGATGTTCAGCTGTCGAAAACCCCGCGAGCGGGCCCGCGGCAGCATCATATCGCCTTGGAAGAGCGTGCGAAACGCAGGCCAGTCGGCCGGCACGTCGGCCATCCACACTTTGCCGCGCGCCGGTTCCGGCAGGCGGGCCAGTTCCTGGGGCGCGGGTTGCCAGCCGCCTGGCAGCGGCGCTGCCCCGCTGAAAACCGGCCGCTGGCCGGGCGCCGCCACGATCTCCGTAGCGGCGTTGTCGGCGGCGCTGTCGCGCAGATCGAACACGATCGACCGGCCGATGCGATACGTCCCGCCGCCGACCACGATCCGCATTGCGCCCTGCGGCTCGGTCACGCGCCGTTGGCGGGCCGCATCCCGCGCCCGCTCCAGCGTGGCGAACGGCTTTTCTTCACTGCCCGGATTTGCGTCGTGGCCGGTGGGCGAGACAAAGAACTCGCTCGCCGCAGCGAACGAGTTCCCCACGAGAATAACCAGCGTCAGCATCAGCGCTCGGGTCATGAAACCACCCTCCCGAGTTCGACGTGTTTCGCGCACGAACACCCTCTCAGTCCGTTCGCTCCCATCACGCCGCCGTTTCGCCGTCGAGGCGGTCCGGCATCGGCAGTACCGTCGCGGCCCTACAGAGCTTCGACGACCAGGTCGCCGACTTCGGTCGTGCTGTAGCCCATCTTGCCGGCCGCCTGACTCTTCATCTTCGTGCCGGTGACCACCTGGACGGCTTCCCACACGCGTTTGCCTGCCGCTTCCTGGCCGGTGTGTTCCAGCAGCATCGACATCGCGCTGATGGCGGCGATGGGATTGATCACGTTCTTGCCCGTGTACTTCGGCGCGCTGCCACCCATGGGTTCAAACATGCTCACCCCGCCCGGCTCCGGGTTGATATTGCCGCCCGCCGCAACGCCCATGCCGCCTTGGATCATGGCGGCCAGGTCGGTGATGATGTCGCCGAACATGTTCGTGGTCACGATCACGTCGTAATACTCCGGATTCTTGACCATCCACATGCAGCAAGCGTCGACGTGGTTGTAGTCCGGTTGGACGTCCTTGTATTCCTTGGCCACGTCCTGGAACGTCCGCCACCACAGGTCGTGTCCAAAGGTCAGCACATTGGTCTTGGCGACCAGCGTGAGCTTCTTGCCCTTGGGGTTGTTGCGTTTGCGGGTGTATTCGAAGGCCCAGCGGATGCAGCGTTCGCAGCCTTTGCGGGTGTACACGGCGATTTGCGTAGCCACCTCGTCCGGGGTGTTCTTCTTCAGAAAGCCGCCGACCCCGGTGTACATGTCCTCGGTGTTTTCCCGCACCACGACAAAATCGACGTCCTTCGGCCCCTTGCCGGCCAGCGGCGTTTCGACGCCGGGGAACAGCTTGACGGGCCGCAGGTTGATGTACTGGTCGAATTCGAACCGCAATTGCAGCAACAGTCCGCGTTCGAGGACTCCCGGCGGCACGTCGGGGTGGCCGATCGCGCCCAAGAAAATCGCGTTGTGCTGACGCAGTTCGTCGATCGCGCCGGCGGGCAGAATCTCCCCGGTTTTCAGATAACGCGCGCCACCAAAATCGTACTCGGTCAAGCTGTAGTCGAACCCCTCCAGTTTGGCCACTGCCTTGAGCACTTTCAGCGCCTCTGCGGTCACTTCCGGCCCCGTCCCGTCGCCCCCGATGACTGCGATCTTCATAGTCCTTCCCTCTTTCAAAACGATGTCGCCGACCACGCGGCCAATTCAGTCAGAAGAGGGCGAATTGTACTCGGCCGGGGACGCCGTCACAAGTTGCCGAGGGAAAAGTGCCTGAGGGGAAGGGCTGATCGGACGGATCTGACCGATCCGTCCAATATCGCGCCCAGGACAACCGCCCCCGCCCGTTCTAGTGCGGCGTCCAGGCTAAATGTTGGGGTAGCGGAAGTGGTGTAAGCTTCCAGCTTGCGGCGATTTGTTGATGGCAAGCTGGAAGCTTACCCCACTTCTTAGTCTGGACGACGCACTCGTCACCGCTGGGGCTTCCAGAATCTACCGCTGGGGGCAGTCGGCGTGGGCTTCTCGGCGCTGGGCGCCGTCGCCGGCTCGGCTGGCAGTTCGGCCACCGCCTGCACAACCGCGGGACGGTCGCTGCTCGCCGGCGGCTGCCAACCCACGGTCACTTCTCGGCCGGCCGACTTTTCCGGCAGGGTGGTGCGACGCGGCGTCCAGCTGTGGGCGATTCGGTCCGCCGATTCGATTTCGATCTCCCCATCCGCCTCCACTTTCCGGCCATCGGCCGTCACGTAGCGGACGAACAGGTGCGCCCGGTTGCGCTCCGGCAGGGTGGCCTGCCAAGGCAACCGCAGCAACAGTCCGCGGTCGGGCGATTCGGTTTGCAGGAACTCGCCGACGGCGTCGGCATCGAGGTCCCAGCGGGCGATCCGTGCGTCCTCGCCGGTTCTGGCCGGATCCAGCAGCACGACCGAAACGCGGGCGGGTTCCGGCACGAAATCGCCGCTGCGGTTCCGGGGCTCGACCAGCACGCAGATCCCGTCGTCACCGGGTTGCCCGTCGAAATCCGCTCCCCCGGTCAGCCGTGGATTCAGGCTGATCGACTCCACGCGCTGGTCCAGCGCCGAGACGATCGCCGCGGCCAGTTCTTCGTCGTTCAACGGCCCCTGTTTCGCTGTCACACCCGGCGCTTGGCCCTTGACCGCCGACGCAGGCCGCATCACACCGGGACTGGAACTTCTGCGTTTGCCTTCCTCCACGCCGGGAGGCAATTCGATCTTGGGCAATTCGGGAACTTCCTCCGGCGGACCGGAATGCTCGCGCGACTCGCCCTCGGCGGGCTCCGTCAAGGGCCGCTCGGACTCCGCCGCGCGCTTGCCAGTTGCCGGCTTGCGCCCGTTCTTTGCGCCGCCTCGCGCGGCCTCCAGTTCCGCCAGCGCCTTTTCGTAGTTGTACTGAGTATCGTACAGCCGGTCCTCCAGAACTCGTTTCTCCGCGTTCAGCATCTCGAAGTACGCGTCCACATAGGGATCGCGACGGCAGCCCGCCGATACCGCGATCATGACCATCGCCGCCAGCGATACCGCCAGATGCCCGCGCGCCGCTGCCGTGCGGTGTGTGTGCCGGAGACCGAGGGGATGCGTCTGCATCTGCTGCTAGCGCCTCAGTTGGAAATGGAGTCCGCCAAGAGATAGAGGCGGCAGAGACTACGCGGAAACCGCGAATCGCACAAGACGAACCTGGAAGTTCGCTGCCCGCAAATGTGGGCCGGGCCCAAAAGCTTGGCTTTTTCGCAAAGCCGGGCTCTTTTTTCGGCGAAAAGGGCTCGCAAGCAGGTGCCTTTTTCCACGCCGAGAGCGCCGTGTAATTACTGTGAAAATGGGCAAAATAGCGATTCGAATAAAGCTGGGAAAACACAGTCAATCCGCATCGAAAGGGAACGGACGGCGGTATTGTGGGCTGTGTTTCCGACATGCGTTTTTCTGCCAGCCCACGCAAGCGCTACCATGCGCCCTCTAGTTCCAGCAGTCTTTGCTTGGTAGCGACGCCGCCAGCCCCGGAGTATCCCCCCAACGATCCGGACGCCCCGACGACGCGATGGCAAGGGATGACCAAGGGCACTCGGTTGCCCGCCATGACCCCGCCGGCGGCTCGCGCCGCCCTGGGAAAACCGGAATTTGCCGCCAATTCTCCGTACGTGAGCGTCTGGCCGTAAGGGATGCGGCGGCACTGTTGCAACACTTGCCGCTGAAAACCGGTCACTTCACCCAGGGCCACGGGAACATCCCGGAAATCATCCCGCCGCCCTTCGGCGTAGGCTTGGATTCGTTTGGCGAAACGGCGGATTTCGACGCTGGCCGCGTGCGGATCCTGTCCGATGTCGTGCCAGAGCGTGACCGGCACGCGCGCCGCGTCCAGCAGAGCGTTTACTGCTTCCTGTCTGCTAGCCCAGCCGAATACCAGGGCGAGCAAGTGCCCATTTTCCCAGTGCACGGCCAGCCAGCCGAGCGCGGACGGGAAAACGTAGATGGAGGTCGTTAGGGTTCTTGAGCCTCGGTTTCGGGGCATCGTTTGGCTCCTCGGCGGTTGTTGGGGCGCGAAGGTTTACGGGGAGCGGGCGCTTTGACAGCGGCAACGGTATCATTCTATACTGGACGTTCGGAAGCAACCAAGTTGGGCGCGACGGGGCGGACGGCTGCCAGACGTGCCTTCTCGGTTCCTAAGAGGAGGACACCATGAGTCACTACGCTTCGCTGAGTGACGATTACTACATCAATATGAACCTGAACACGGAGATGGATCTGCCGCAGTCGCGCGAGACGGTTTTGCACTATTTCGAGCAGATTCAAAAACGCTACCCGGCCATGCGCAACTTCTACGGCCGGGAACGCGGCGAGTTCGTGTTGGAAGAAGACAAGGACCAGGGCAGCTACCGCTGGGCGACGGTCGAACCGCGCCGCGTCTGCTCCGGCCACGTCAACCCGGAGACGCCGCAACAAGCGTTCCGGCAGCATGAACTGGCGCTGGAACTGGCTCCGTACGCCTTGTCCGTCAGCCCGCTGGACTGTGAATCCCTGAACGTCATGTACGGATTCGACTTCACGTTTCGGGGAAACCATAGCGAGTTGCTGGTCGAAGCGTTGGGGCTGGCGCCGGCCCTGGAACGCATGCTGGACATCCCGGGTGCAATGGTGCTGGGCAGCGAGCCCGCCCTGCAACTGGCCCTGGACGAAGATTGCCGCATTCAATGCCGCTTGAGCTTCGAGACGCGCACTTCGGCCTACCACGTGCGCACCGGCGAATACCCGGAGGACCAGTTGAGCGTGTACTTTACCGCTCGCCGTTGCGGCAGCCTGGATCCGGGGGAAAACTACGTCGGCGCCATGCAGCGATTAGCAAAGCTGTGTACCGAATTGGTCGACAGCTACGTGGCCGAAAACGTCCTCAAACCGTTGCAGCAGGCGATCGCGATACGGTAGAAGGGGACAGGAGTCAGGG
>CAYPGE010000187.1:0-16378 GCA_964409865.1 uncultured Pirellulaceae bacterium | reverse complement strand
TCCTGTTGGCCGCGGTGGTGGTCGGCTTGATCGTCGCGTACAGCATGTACTTTCAAGTCTCGGAGGGCTACAACGCGGTGGTCACGCGATTCGGCGACCCGGTGCGGTCGCTCCACGAACCGGGACTGGCCTGGAAATGGCCGTGGCCGGTGGAGCGTGTCCACCAAATCGACGTCCGGCGGCGGGTTTACAATACGCCCTTTACGGCCACCCTGACGCGCGACCAGAAGAACGTGATCCTGCTGACCTACGCCGTGTGGCGCGTCGAGGATCCGCTGTTGTTCCTGCAGTCGCTGGGTACGGCCGAAGCGGCCGAGGCGGCCGAACAGAAGCTGGACGGCATGGTCGCGGCGAGCAAGAACTTCCACCTCGGCCAATATGATCTGTCGTCCCTGGTGTCGACCACTCCGGGCGCCATTCAGACCGAGGCCATCGAGGAGGCGATTTTGGCCGACGTCGGCCCGTCGGCGTTGTCCAAGTTCGGCATCGCCATCGAGCAGGTGGGGATCAAGCGGATCGCGTATCCGGAAGAGAACATCGCGACCGTGCTGCAGCAGATGCGGGCCGAGCGGCGGGCCGAGGCAGGCAAGCTGCGCGCGGAAGGCGAGCGGGAAGCCCAGCAAATCCGCGACGAGGCGCTGGTCAAGTGCGAGGAGATCCGCCGCCAAGGACGGGAGGAGGCCGGCAAAATCCAAGGCCAGGCGGAAAAGGAAGCCGCCGAAATCTACGCCCGCGCCCATCGTCTCGATCCCGAATTCTACCGCTTCTGGCGATCGCTCCAAGCCATGAAGAAAACGTTGGGCAGCAAGTCCACGGTCATCCTGCGGACCGACCAGGGATTCTTCGACGTGCTTTCCCAGCCGCCGCACGGAGCGGAGGCGGCGGGTGCGGACGCAGACGCCTCCAGCGGCAAAGCAGGGGCCGCGAAGAGCCCGGAATCCCCGTTGTTGAGGATGCCAGCGGCGCCTCGCGCTGCAGAACCCGCGCCACCCGCGAAAGGAGACCGTCAGCCATGACGTCCGCCGCAGAGAAAACGCTGCCGACCGTCTTCCAGGGGCTGCAAGCCGGCCTGCGCATGTTCCGTTGGGTCGTGCTCCTGCTGTTTGTGCTCTTCTGGTTTTCCGGAATTCAGGAGGTCGATCCCGATCAGGTTGGTTTGCTGCTGCGGTTCGGCAAGCTACAGGGCGCCAACCGGTTGGCCCAGGTCCACGAGCCCGGACTGCTGCTGGCCCTGCCGTACCCGATCGACCGCGTGATCCAGGTGCCGGCCAAGCAGGAAGGCGAGGTGGTCATCAAGGAAGTTTGGAAAGGGATCGAACAGACGGAGGCGCAGGACCGCATCGATCCGCTGCTGGAGGGCTACTGCCTGACCGGCGATCAGAACATCGTGCAGGCTCAAGTGGTGGTCAAGTACCGGATCAGCGATCCGGTGTCTTTCCAGCTGGATACGGCCGATCCGCCGGCCATCTTGCACGACATCGTGCTGGCCGCGTTGACCCAAACCATCACGGGCTGGAGCGTGAACGATGTGCTGCGGTTGCAGCGGCAGGATCCGGCGCGGGGGGGCCAAGCCGAAGGCCTGGCGGACAGCGTCCGCAAGAACGCCCAGCAACGGCTCGATCGGCTGGATTGCGGGCTCTCCATTGCGGCGCTGGAATTCAAGCAACTTCACCCGCCGCGTCACGTGATTGCGGAATTCCGCGACGTGCAAAGCGCGCAGATCGACGTGGAAACCAAGAAACGGGAGGCGGAGGGGTTCGCTTTTCGCGAAACGCCGCAGGCCGAGGCCGAACGCAACCGGCTGATTCAGGAAGCCGCCGCCTATCGGAATACGCTCAACGCCCGAGCGACGCAGGAATACTCCGTCTTCGAGCAACTGTACAGCGAATATCAGAAAAATCCGGGTCTGGTGCGAAACCGGATCTACCTGGAAACCATGGAAGAAGTGCTGGCAAGTGTGGGAAAGCTGAATTTCGTGTCACCGGACGACCGCGTGATCTTGGATGATTGAGGACCGTTCGTAGTGCCGCCTTCAGGCGGTCGGAACCGGCGGAAGCCGGCATGGCAAGCGTTAAGCGTTTGGGAGACCTGTTGTGGCTCATTTTGCTCGCCCCGCTTCGGCGCACCTGGAACGAACCCTGGACGTCCCCCTGACGTTGCGGGAACGGGGCAAGATCGCCGTCCAGCTCGGTTCGGCGATGCTCGCCGGCGGGTTGCTCGCGGTGGGTCTGATCCAGCAGCGGATCGGCCCGCCGGAACTGAGCGAGATCGCGGACTTGATTATCGCGCTGGCGGCGCTGATCGTGGCCGTGCCGATTTTTGTCGCGGCCGTGCGCGGCGTATTGGCCATGGATCCGAATTCGTTCGGCGATCAGCTGGTCGCCCTGGCCACGCTGGCCGCGATGGCCAGCGGCAACTTCGTCACGGCGACGCTCATCCCGGTGATCATGAACCTGGGGCATTTTTTGGAAGAGCGCAGCATCCTCGGCGCCCAGGCGGCGATCGAGGGTCTGCGGCACCTGCACGCCCGTCAGGCCACCGTGTTGACGCCGGAGGGGGAACGCGAAACCGATCCGCAGACGCTCCGCCGCGGCGACGTGCTGCTGGTCCGTCCGGGCGAATTGATCGCCGCCGACGGGGAAATCATCCAGGGCAACTCGTCGGTCGACCAGTCCTCGATCACGGGCGAGTCCGTCCCGGCCGACATGGGCCCCGGCGACGCCGTCTTCGCAGGCTCGCTGAACCTGGCCGGCGTGCTCCAAGTGCGCGTGACCCGCACGGGCTCGCAGACGACGCTGGGCCGAGTGGTCGAACTGTTGCAGGGCGCCGAGCAATCGAAAACGCCCGTGCTGAAGCTGATCGAGCAGTACGCGGGCTACTACTTGCCGATCATCCTGACCATCGCCGGCGTGGTGCTGTTCGTGACGCGCGACATGTCCCGAGCGGTCGCCGTGCTGGTGGTCGGCTGTCCCGGAGCGTTGATTCTCGCGGGCCCGACCGCCATGGTGGCCGCGTTGGCGGCGGCCTCGCGGCAAGGGATCCTGATCAAGAGCACCCGCTTCCTGGAATCGCTGTGCGACGCCGACACGGTGGTGCTGGACAAGACGGGGACGGTCACGCTGGGCAGGCTGGAGGTAGCCGCCGTGCAGCCGCTCGACGGGCGCAGCCGGCGGGACGTGCTCCGCGCCGCGCTCCGCTGCGCTCATGCCTCGCGGCATCCGGCTTCCCGCGCGATCGTACACGCGGCCCAGCAAGAGAACATCCAGCCCGGCGGCTATCCGGGCCCGGTCGAGGAAATCGCCGGGCAAGGAATCCTGGCCTCCGACGGCGACGACCGCTGGCTGTTGGGCCGCCGCGAGTGGCTGCTGTCTCAAGACATTCCCTTGCCCGAAGCTCCGGAGCACAGCGGCTCGGTGGTCTGGTTGGGGCGGCTGGACGGTGGAGGCCGGAGCGCCGGCGAAGCGTTCGGCTGCTTCTTGCTGGCCGACCGCATCCGGCCCGAAGCCCAGCAGGCCTTGGGCGATCTGCGGGCGTTGGGTCTAACGCGTACCGTGCTGTTGACCGGCGACCGCCGGCAGGTGGCCGAGCAGATCGGGCGCGACCTGGGGGTGGATCAGATTGTCGCCGAGGTGCTGCCGGAAGAGAAGCTCGAAGTGGTCCGCGCGGAACGGGATGCCGGGCGCCTGGTGATGGTCGTCGGGGACGGCGTCAACGATGCCTTGGCCCTGGCCCGCAGCGACGTAGGCATCGCGCTCGGCGCAGCGGCCTCGGACGTGGCCCTGCGCAGCGCCGACGTGGCGCTGATGGCGGACGACTTGGGCCGGCTGCCCATGGCCGTGCGTCTGGCCCGGCGGACGCGGACCACCATCCACTACAACGTGCTGCTGGGGGCCGGCACGTCGATCGTCTTCGTCTGGCTGGCCTCCGTGGGGATCGTGGCCCCCTTGTTGGCCGCCGTGCTGCACAACGTGGGCGCGCTGCTGGTGATCACCAACAGCGCGCGGCTGCTGGCGGGAACCGAGAAACATGTCCCGGAAGGAATGCCTCCGGCGGCCTCCGGCGGGCAACACGAGGTGCTGTGATGGACGCGCCGCCCGAAATCTATCGCTGGCTGGCGTTGGCCGCGGTCCTGGCTCTGGCCTGGGGCTGTGGGGCCGCTCCTGACAAGGTGAGGCCGACGGACGATTCTCCGCCTGCCGGCCCGCCGGGCTTTGGTCTGGCGGAACGGCGCCACTACGACCAACTCTACGGCGATTGGTCAGCGGTCATCGGCCAGCTGCGCCATGTTGATCTCACGTACCAGAACGCGTCGGCGCGCCGCCGCGACGAAATGAGAGGCCAATACGAGGAATTGGTGGCACGAGGCAGCGAGTTAGAGCAGCAGGTCATCGACGCGGCCATCACGGCTTACGCGAAGAATCCCGAAGCCAACTCGGATCTGGCGAATCTCCTGGCTGGCGTGGCGTCGCTGCTCATGGAGGGCGAGGAGTACGAAGAGGCGCTCCGGCTCGCGCAACTGCTGCTCGACCAGGGGTTCTCACCTCGGCAGATGCGCATCATCGCCGGGCTGGCCGCTTTTGCCACCGCCGAATTCGACTTGGCCGAAAAACACCTCCGCAAAGCCAACCAGGAAGAGGCCCTCACCGACGTCGCCGCCCGCTGCCTGAAAGACATCGACTACTACAAATCCGCCTGGGAGCGAGAGCAGAAACTTCGCGCCGCCGAGCGGCGTGCGGGCGATCTGCCGCGGGTGCTGCTGAGAACCACGCAGGGCGAGATCGAGTTGGAATTGTTCGAGAACGAAGCGCCCAACACGGTCGCCAACTTTATCTTCTTGGTCGAGCAGGGCTTCTACAACGGATTGACCTTCCACCGCGTCATCGCGCAGGAGATGGCTCAGGCCGGCTGTCCGAACGGAGATGGCAGCGGCGGGCCGGATTACATGATTCCCTGTGAATGCTATCGGGACGACCATCGGCTGCACTTTCGCGGCAGTCTGGCGATGGCTCACGCCGGACGCGACACCGGCGGGTCGCAGTTCTATTTGACCTTCCTGCCGCTGGGAAACCTGGACGGCAACCACACCGTCTTTGGACGGGTCGTTCGCGGCCTCGAAGTCCTGGCCAAACTCCAGCGGCGCGAGCCGCCGACCCCGGAGTCCCTGCGGATCAACCCCAATCCGAACATCCGCGTGCCCACGGCCGACAAGATCATCGAAGCCAAAGTGCTGCGGAAACGCGATCATCCGTACCGGCCACGCGTGTGGACCCTGGGACCGGGTACGGGATCGCCAACAGTGGACGAAACGTAGTAAGAATGAGTGCGACACACCTACTACCCTGCGTTTGCGGCCGGAAACTGCCGGTCAGTACCACGCAAGCGGGCGAGGTCGTCCCCTGCGAATGTGGCGCCAGTCTCACGGTGCCCAACTTGAGTGAACTCTCCAAGCTGGAGTTGGCCTCCAGTGCAGCGGCCGGCCGAAAGAGACGCAGGCGGCCGTGGAGCAAACGGCAAGGCTGGATCCTGCTGGGCGCGTTCGTCGTCGCTGCTGCGGTGGGTCTGTTGACTTTCCTGCACCTGACACGGCCGCGACTGGCCGACATCGAATCCTTGCGTCCTATCCAGGTCTGGTCCGTCTGGCAAGACCTGCGCCGCGGGCCCGACCGGAACGTGTCTGTTGGCGAACAGCGGTTCCTGGAAATGCTCGGCATCCATCGCGTCTGGCAGACCGCCCTGTTGGCCGCAGCCGTCGCGGGGATCATCCTGATGGCCCTGGCCTATGCGATCCCGGATCCGCAATCATTGCACCGCGCAAATTCGCGCCCCAGAGAGCCCTGAATTTGAGCGTGTTCTGACGTGGGCGAACTCCCTTGCCTGCGGAAAGCACGGTTCGGCAACTCCGCTCACAGAGCTGTGTAAGGCGGTTCTGCGTTTTTTTTCCAGCGAGAACGGTGTCAAGGAGGCCGGCGTGGATAGCCCCCTGGCGGGATCGCCGAAATGCCGCTACGATCGAATCCTGTGCAGTCCACGGAGCGCACGCGCTTTCCGAAAACTCAGACCCTAACCGCAACGACGGCAGCATGCGTGGCTGCCGGCGTCCCAACGGAGTGAGCGGCCAACGATGATGGACAGAATCGGCTTTGACAACGGCAAGTACTTGGAAGAACAGACGGCGGCCATCCTGGAACGCGTACGCCGCTTCGACAACAAACTGTACCTGGAGTTCGGCGGCAAGCTGCTGTTTGACTACCACGCAGCCCGCGTGCTGCCGGGCTTCGATGCCAACGTCAAAATGCGTCTGCTGGCGCAATTGAAGGACAAGGCCGAGATCCTGCTGTGCATCCATGCCGGGGCCATCGAACGCAAGAAGATGCGGGCGGACTTCGGCATCACCTACGACGCGGACGCGATGAAGTTGATCGACGACCTGCGCGATTGGGGGATCGAATTGCGCGGCGTGGTGGTCACGCGGTTCGACGAACAGCCCGGCGCCGTCCAGTTCAAGAACAAGCTCCAGCGGCGCGGGATCCCCGTGTATACTCACCGCTCTACCAAGGGCTACCCGGCCGACGCGGAGCGGATCGTCAGCAGCGACGGTTACGGGGCCAACCCCTACATCGAAACCGAGAAACCGCTGGTCGTGGTCACCGGTCCGGGACCGGGAAGCGGCAAGCTGGCCACCTGCCTGAGCCAGTTGTACCACGACCATCGGCACGGTATCCGGTCCGGCTACGCCAAGTTCGAGACGTTTCCCATCTGGAACCTGCCGCTCAGCCATCCCGTGAACGTGGCCTACGAGGCGGCGACGGCGGACCTGCACGACGTGAACATGATCGATCCGTTCCACCTGGAGGCCTACGGCCAGACCGCCGTCAATTACAATCGCGATATCGAGGCCTTTCCGGTGCTGCACAAAATCCTGGAGCGGATTACGGGAGGGGAACCGGTCTATCGTTCGCCGACGGAAATGGGAGTGAACCGGGCCACGGCGGGAATCGTCAACGACGAGGCCGTCCAAGCCGCCTCGCGTTCCGAAGTCATTCGCCGCTATTTTCGCTACGCCTCGGAATATGCCATGGGGCTGGTCGAGGAGCGGACGGTGCAGCGAGTCCAGCGATTGCTGGAAGTCGTTCGCGCCAAGCCGGAGGACCGCCGGGTGGTGGTCCCCGCGCGCGAGGCCGCCGAGCAGGCCCAGCAACAGGGCAAGGGCAACGAGGGCGTGTTCTGCGGGGCAGCCATCGAATTGCCGGACGGGACCATCGTCACCGGCAAAAACTCGCCGTTGATGCACGCCGCTTCGAGCGTGGTCATCAATGCCGTGAAACGCCTGGCCAGGCTGCCGGACAGCATGCACCTGTTGGCGCCGACCATCATCGAATGCGTGGCCAAGGTGAAAAAAGACATTTTGGGCCAAAAAACCGTCAGCTTGGACCTGGAAGAGACGCTGATCGCTCTGGGGATCAGCATCACGACAAATCCCACCGCCCAACTGTGCCTCGACAAACTCAAGGACCTGCGCGGGTGCGACGTCCACATCACGCACATCCCCACGCCGGGCGACGAGGCGGGTCTGCGCCGCCTGGGCGTACACCTGACCAGCGATCCCAACTTCTCGACGAAGAATCTGTTCGTGTCGTGAGCCAGATCACGTCTGACCCCCGCGAACTACCTCGGTCCAAGCGGCGTGATCGGAATGATCGGCAACAGCAGGTGCGATGGTTGCCGGGCATCGTGGAAGATGGTCTGCGTGGCGGTCTTGATCTGGGCGCTGGTGCCCAGCGGCAAACCCGTGTTCTGGTTCCGGGCGTAGCGGGGGAAGTTGCTGCTGGAGATTTCCAGCCGGATGCGGTGCCCCTTGGCGAACACCTGGCTGGTTTCCCAGAGGCTGATCGAGTACTCGTACACCTGGCCGGGAACGATCGGCGTGGGATGCTCCAGCGATTGGCGGAACGTCGCGCCCCGGATGCCTTCACAGATGTGGATCGCGCGCCCGTCAGGGTGGACGTCGGTCAGCGTGGCGGTGAAGTCGGTGTCGACGGCCGTGGATGCCGCGTACAGCTTGACTTCGACTGGGCCAGTGACCTCGGTGTCTTCGGCTAACGGCTCCGTGGTGTACACCAACACGTCCTTTCGTGTCTGGACGGACTGGCGGTCCTGCGGGCCCCAGACTTCGGGGTTGGTCGAGATCTGACCGCCCAGCGTGTACACGGGGTTAGCCGGATCGTAGACGAAAGTGTCGGGGCGACCGTCGCCGCGCGGCGCAGTCGTTGTCAGCCGCCCGTCGCCATTCGCCGAGTTGGCTTGGCCGCCGCTGCTCAAGTAAAACTTTGTGAATTGCGTTCGGGCCAGCGGCCATTCGTACTCGTCGCGCCAGCGGCCGGCGCCCATTACGAAGATCTGCAGCGGCGGTTCCTGGTCGATCCCGGTCGGCAGTCCCTTGAGCCAGTAGTCGAACCAGCGCAGGGATTCGGCCTGCGGCAACCGGTTCGCGCCGTGAACGCCGGGGCCCACGCGCAGCTTGGTCCCCCGGCGGACCGCTTCGTTGCCGCCCTGCTGGCGGAAACCCACAAAATTGCGGAAGTTCTCGTGGACCAGGTTGTCGTACCAGCCGGTCGCGAAGTAAGCCGGCGCTTGGATGCGGTCGTACTTGTCCTTGACGCCAAACGACTTCCAATGTTCGTCGTACCGCGCGTGCTGCAGCCACTTCTTGATCCGCTGCGCCTGCGGGTGCGGGACCTTGTCGGCGGCCGACATCAAGGGCAATTGCAGGAAATGCGGATCGCGGATCGGGATATGGCCCTGCAAGCCCGTGGCGCCGGTGGCAAACAGCCCGTGCGTGAACACCACATTCAATTGCAGCACGCCGTCGTTGTACTGGTGGCCGAAAAAGGTCTGCTGCCCTTCGACCGGCACCATGCACTTCAAATAGGGGCTGGCCAGCGGGGCGCTCATGATCTGGGTAAAGGCGTTGTACGATTGGCCGAACGTGCCCACCCGGCCGTTGCACCAGGGCTGCTGGCCGACCCACTGCTGCACGTCGAATCCGTCCTGGGGCTCGTTGACGTAGGGGTCCCATTCGCCTTCCGAGCCGCCCCGGCCGCGGCTGTTGGCCAGCACGCAGACGTAGCCGCGGGGCACGAAGAAGTCCGCCTGCCCTGCGCCGGTCACGTAGTAGCTGACCTGCACCAGCGCCGGGAACCGGCCCTCCGCGTCCGGCCGATAAACCTCGGCCGCCAGCGTCACGCCGTCGCGCATCGGAATGCGGACGTTTTTCTCGGCCAGGATGTGGTACGTTGCCTGCGACGCCGGCGGCTGGGCGAGCAACGCGGGTAAGCCGCTCAGGAACAGCCCGGTAGCAAATCCTGCTAACGCGCTAAGGTTCCACATAGATTCCACCTCATTTGGCTAGGCGCGGGTCCAAGCGAAATGGCCGGGCTCGTCCGATTTGGATGCGAGAAAAGTCGGGATGTGCCGGGTTGAGCAAGTAGTTGGATTCGGTATCGATGACTGCGCTAGGAACGCGTAGAGCCGCGGACGTTTGGCTGGCAATCCAAAGATCCCCGATTTCTTTCAAAGCCTGTGGCGCTGGATCGGATCGCCAGTTGGCTGGAAGATCCGCGTGACTGACTTGTTTTACGATCTTCTCGTCGAAGGTCACGTCACACAGCTGATACAATTCCAGCATCCGCTGCGGGGCAAGGTGGACCAGCAGTTCCAACGCGGCCAGCGCCGCGCTGCCGGCGGCGTAAACGACGGCGGTCCCTTTGCTGTTCCATCGGCCGCCGTAGAGCCTCGCTCCTTCTCCCGTGAACGCCGCAGCGGCGTGCTTCGGCTTAAAGATGCGCCAGGCCGTCACGGTCACGCGAACACTCCATGTTCCAGGCGTCCGATCAGGTCTTCCACCTCCCGCGCGCCAATTTCGGTCTCCACCATGGCCAGCGGTGATTCACCGGCCAGCGCCTTGTTCGATGTGTTCAGCCAATCCCGCGCTGCGTCCGCATTGCCTTCAAACAAGTCGACCGTCTTCTCGAACACCAGTGCGAGCCGAAGAAGGCGTTCCGACTCGTGCGGCGTCAAAGTGCCTCGGGCGCTCCGATGGGCCAGACCGCGGCGCGGAATCTGTATGACTTTGATGATTATCTCCAGTGTCAGCCCGCTTTGCTCTTGGAAACGCGTCAAAGAGTCGTAGGGGAGTCCCGTCTTCAGTTGTCGCGTGACCTGAATGAGATCTGCTGTTTTGATCCCTAGACTGCCGCCCGGGACCCGGCGCGATCGGCTGGAGCCCTTCACGGCCGTTGAGGTTCCGGTATGTCTCACCATCGAAATGCCTCGTATCTGTCTGCGGAAACCGCCGTTATCCTACGGGCCACGCCGGTCAGACGCAAGTGCCGAGCCTTCGTATCTCATCGAATCGGCCCGCTGATCAATTCCTTGGGAAAGGAAAATCGTCCGATGTTGACCCGCATCCAGGTACTTGTGCGGGTGCGACAGTTCTCCCCGGCCCCTCCATTTCTCGCAGATCGGTTCGTCCGGGTTGATCAGTCCGGCTTCGACGGTGAGCCCGAAAATCGCGCGCACGATGCACTTGCCGAGCGACGCCGAAGGTTGCTTGAATTTCGGGTTTCCCCACGTCTCGACCAGGCAAGCAGCGTTCGAGAAACAACTGTCACCCCGTCAAAGTAGCCATCACACTCCGTGTGATGATCGGCAAGAAACCCTGGACAGTTATCTCTCGAACGCTGCTGACCGCCTCGCGTCAGCACCGCGCCCCAGTCGTTTTCGCCCACGGGGACGCCGCCCCAGCTGCCGCCGGTCACCTGGGCCTGGGCGAGCCGGATGCCGAGTTTCTCGCCGTCGAAACCGGCTTGCTCTGGGGAGATCCGGACCCAATCGGCCTCCGGGAAAACGAGCCCGCTAGGCAAGCTGAATGCGGTAGACGAGTCGTCCTTCACCGCGCGTCCGACTTCCTGGGCCAGTTCACCAACGGCGTTCAGCACCACCTGTTCGACTTCGGGCGCGAAGAAGCCTACGTTTGTGGACAGGTTCCGGCCCCAAATCCAACGCGTGATACCGATCGCCTCGTGACCGCCCTCGCGCACTACTTGAGCCGTGGGCAAGTAGCCAAAGCAGTCGTTGTTGAAGCCCGCCACCCACAGGTTGTCCGGGCCTAGCAGGCGGCCGACCAGCGCGGCGTAGTCCGCCACGGGTTCGGCGGGCAGAGCGACCAGCGTCAACGCGTTGCCAAACTGCCACACGGCCAACGGGGCGCGGTAATTCCGAGGCAGCGTTTCGCCGCTGTCCAGCACGCGCAGCATGTGCCGGGCCATTACCGACTCGGCCGACGGCAGCCGGGATCGTGCCTCGACTTCCGGCCGCGAGAGGACCTGCAGCGGCAATTCGACGCCGCGATACGCCGTGCTCAGATTGCCTTGAATCGGCTTCAGCGGCGTGCCCAGCACCCGATCCACTTCGCCGCCCAACGTTGCCCCGTGCCGCCGCGCGATCTCCAACGAACCGCGCGGGCTCGGATTTGCGTCCGCTCCACAACCGCTCATGAACATCGCCTGTGCACGGGGATGTTGCTGTTCCAGGTACTGCTGGGCAAAACCCGCATAGTCGCCCGCGATCACGTTGTCGCGGCCCGTCAGCGTTGCGTTGTGACACGCGCAGCCGAACAACACGCAGCGGAGCGTTCCGTCCGGTGCATCGACGCGGAGCACCGGCACCGAGCGGTCGGCCGGCCCCGCCGGGTTGTCGCTCATCACAATCCGTCCGTCCCGCGGCAGGCGGCGGTTCATGGGAAAGTCCACCTGTCCGGCGCCCCACGCCAAGCGAGCGGGCTCGAGTCGCGACAGGGCGTCGCAGACCAGTTGCACCAATTGCCCCTGCAACTGACGCGTGTAGGTGACCGTCTCGCGGACGTCGCCGGCAGTCAACGGCGCGTGCGCCACGGAATTCGCCGCCGGATGGGGATCCAGGCTGACCAGCGGCCCCGTGTGGGAGTGCGAAGCATTGAACAGCAGTAGTTTGCGTTGCAGGCCCGTCTTTTCCTCGATCCGCCGGCAGACTTCGTCGGTCACGACTGCGGCTTGGAACCCGACCAGATCGGCAGTGACCATGACGGCTCGCTGCCCGCGGCGATCCTCCAGCGCCAGGGCTTTGGCATAAATGTCCGCGACGACCGACTCGAACGGGCCTGTCCGGTCTCCGTAGCCCAACAGCACCACCGGCCGCGGCGGCGTGATCTTGACCCGCGCGACGCCGGCCTTCCAGTCAGCATCCGATTGTGCCAGAGCCGCAATCGAGGACACGCACACCAGCGCTGCGATTGGGACGTGCAAGCGAAATGATGTTGCCATGGTGAAACCTCCGAGCGTTGGTTCATCGGCGGTGGCCCAAAGCGGTGACAAGGCACCGCACTCAAAAAACTCGGCTGCGACCACGGCCGGCTGCCATTATCGACGATGCGGGCGCGCTCGAAAACCCTTGTCATGCTCTCGTTTTTCAACTTCGCGGCGTTAACCGCCCATGTGGTCGCGAAGTCCTTGGCTCGATCCGAGCCGTCGCGTAGACTCTTTCCTGACAACACGCGGCTCTGTTGGTTGGAATCTTGGGGTCTTGTGTCTTTGAATTGGTTTTCGGATTTCGGAGCTGAGATTTGGGACTTGGGATCTGAGATCTGGGATTTGAGATCTGAGATTTGAGATTTGAGATTTCACATTTGAAATTTGAGATCTGAAATCTGAGATCTGAAATTTCCATTTTGCTGCAACCGCAGGCTCAAGTAATATGGGTACGGTTGTTCTGGGCAATCGAGCTGAATCAGGAGAACTTCGCCGTGGAAATCAACCAGGGAATCCCTGAACAGACAATGGTCGTCATTCTGGCCGCCGGCAAGGGGACCAGAATGGGACGCGCCGACCTGGTCAAGGTGTGCTTCGAAATCGACGGCGTCCCAGCCATCAATCGGCTGATCCATGTGTTCAAGAAGGCGCGATTTCGCCGTTTTTTGCTGATCGTCGGCGCCCGCGCCGAGCAGGTCATGGAGACGGTCGCCAAGGAGCATCCGGAGGTCTTGTACGTGCGTCAAGAGCCGCAGTTGGGAACCGGACACGCGGCGAAGGTGGCGGCCCAAGCCCTGCAGGCCATGGGCTACGAAGGCTTCGTCCTGGTTTCGATGGGCGACAAGCTCCTGGAAGAAGTCGCCTTGGAGACCCTGGTCAGCGGCTACGTGCGGCAGCGGGCGGACCTGGCCCTGGCAACCGTGCCGAAGGGCAAGGCCGCCGAGGTTTCCGCCGGCCGCGTCTTGGTGGACGAAGACGGCAATGCGCTGGATATCATCGAGCGCGTCGATCTGGCTCGCCAACTGCTCGCCGACGAAATCCGGGAGATGTTGGCTCGCGGCGACGCCGTCACCGGCCTCGACCTTCGGCGAATCGTGGACGCCCATGTCCCGCAAGTCGAGAAGCAGGAGCGGGCCGTGGGCGATCTGCTGGCGCTGGCCACGTCCAACCAAACGATCGATCGCACGAAGCTGGAAAGGGTTCTGCGGAGCGAAAAATACCAACTGCAGATCGGCGGCCAGTCGTACACGGGCAAACAGCTCGATCGGCTCTGCAGCGGCGTCAACCCCAGCCTGTATCTGATGCGCGCCGGTGTGTTCTACCAGGGCGTCGGCATGATCCGGAATGACAATGCCCAGGGCGAATACTACATCACCGACATGATCCGCTTGCTGGCCGGCCTGAAGGATCCTCACGGAAACCAACGCTTTCGCGTCCGCGCCGTGCCGTTGGACCGAGCCGAATGGGTGCAAGGATTCAATTCGCCGGATGAACTGCTGGCGATTCAGGATTATTTGCGCCGTCAGAAGCTCAAACAGCGCCAGATCGTGCGCGTCGAGGCCCGCCCGCGACTGAAGGCCAGGCAGTACGCCTCGATCCGCCAGTGGCTGGCCAAGCTGGAAGCCGTGGGGCCGTCCTTGAAGCGTTGGCTGAACCGCGTCTATGGCCCTCACGAGGACCTGCACCGGCAGAAGTGCCGGGATCTGGCGGCGGTTCTGGAATGCTACGGAAAGCGTTTCGGCATGGACGAAAAAGTGTGCCTGGTGCGCGCTCCAGGCCGCGTGAATCTCATGGGCCGGCACGTCGATCATCGGGGCGGCATGACCAACTTTCTGGCCATCGATCGCGAGACGATCGCGGTGACGGGACTCCGCGAAGACGACCAGGTGGTGGCCGTCAACACGCAACCCGGCAAGTTCAAGCCCGTCCACTGCAGCATGACGGAACTCATCGGCCGGTTTGCCTGGAGTGACTGGCTGGACTTTGTGAACAGCGACTGGGTGCGCGACATGGTTTACGTCAGCGCCGGGGACTGGGGCAACTACATCAAGGCCGCCATGCTCCGGCTGCAGCACCGCTACCAGGACGTGCGCGTGCGCGGGCTCAACATGGCCCTCTCCGGCAACGTCCCGATCGCTGCCGGCCTGAGCAGCAGTTCGACGCTGGTCGTGGCGACCCTGCAGGCCGCCATCGCCCTGAATAACTTCGATCTGACCAGCCAGCAGTTCATCGACTTGTGCGGCGAGGGCGAGTGGTTTGTCGGCTCGCGCGGCGGGGCGGGCGATCATGCCGCGATCTATCTCGGCCAGCGCGGCAAGATCGCCCAGGTCGGCTACTTGCCGTTCCGCGTCGAGCGGATCATCGCGGCGCCCGATGGGTACTGTTTGATCCTGGCCAACAGCCACATCAAGGCGGCCAAGAGCGCATCGGCGCGGGACCAATTCAATTCGCGCATCGCCAGCTACAATTTGGGCTTGGCCCTTCTCAAGCAGCGCTGCCCGGGGATCGCCGGAGTGGTCGAGCACCTCCGCGACCTGGAGCCGGCCAAGCTCGGCTGCTCGACGAGCGACATCTACCGCTGCCTGGCTAAAGTCCCCGCGACGATGACTCGCAAGGATTTTCGCGAAATGCTCTCGAAAGAACACCGCGATCTGCTGGACGTCAATTTCGCGAGCCATGCCGACCCGCAGGTGTACCATCCGCGCGGCGTGCTGCTGTACGGCGTGGCCGAGATCCAGCGCAGTCGCATGTGCGTCGATCTGCTGGAGTCGGGCCAGATCGAGACGTTCGGCCAACTGATGAAGATCAGTCACCACGGCGACCGCGTCAGCCGGCCGGGTCGGGACGGCCATTACGAGCCGGTGGAGGCCAACTGCGGCGATGAGTTCCTGGACCGCTTGATCGGGGACCTGGCCAGCGAGGACCCACAACGCGTGCTCCGAGCCCAACTGTCCATGCAGCCCGGCGCTTATGCGTGCAGCACTCCCGAAATCGACGAAATGGTCGACATCGCCTGTTCGGTTCCCGGCGTCGTCGGAGCGCAATTGGCCGGCGCCGGACTGGGCGGGTGCATCATGATTCTGGCTCGCGAGGAATCGACGTCCGAAGTCCGCAAGACGCTGGCCGCTCGCTTCTACCGCCCGCGCGGTCTGGAACCCGCCGCCATGCCGTGCATCGCCGTCGAGGGTGCGGGGCTCGCAGAGTTTTGACGCCGGTTCCGGGGCATGCCGGTGCCGCTCATCGGCCTTGCGCCGGGGCGGCGAGCAATTGCAGCATGGCCCGTCCCATCGCCTCGCCGATCAGGTAGTAGGTCTCCGCGTTGGTGTTCCAGTGATAGCCCTGGCCGCTGGGCGACTGCTCCTGCGGGCGCCAGAAGGCTTTGGTGCCGACGAAGGCGACATTGCCGATGAACTCGGGGTAATCAGCCACCGCCGCCTGCGCTTTCATCAGCGACAGGGCCCGCGGGTGTTTTTCCTCGAATCCGCTCATGCCCGTTTCGGCGATGACGAAGGGCAGTTTTGGTGTGCCGAGATCCCGGCGCATGTCGCGAATGAAGTTGGCCAGGTTCTTTTCGTACTCGTCATTGAACGCCTGGTTGATGCGGTCGTTCCAGCCCTGATGCCAGCCGAAGCCGGCCAGTTCATAGCCGCGTCCGTCGTAGGCCGGGAAGAGTTCCTTCAATCTTGCGAGCACGTCTTTGGTCAGCTGCACGAGCTGCGTATAGTACGGCCCCACCTCGCCGCCGGAACTCGGTGGGCGGAAGTCCTTGGCCAGGCTCTTGCCGCCCCACGCGCACTTGATCAGCAGCACCTGATTGTCCAACGCATCCCCGACGACGTACCCGAAACCGAGTTCCGGCCCGATGCGGTCTTGCCTGGCCCCGTAGCCAACCGTCAGCGGCCCGTGGCGACCCAGATACCAGATCCACACATCCTCGCGCACACGCCACGGGCCGCTGACGGTTGGCAGATGTTTGAATCGCTCGGCCGTGATGTTTGAATCGCTCGGCCGTGTCGAGATTCTTCACCAGATAT
>CAYPGE010000186.1:0-16382 GCA_964409865.1 uncultured Pirellulaceae bacterium | reverse complement strand
CAACCGCGTGTACGAGCCGGCCGCGTCGTTGGTGTGCAGCGTGCTGAACACCAGATGGCCGGTCAGCGACGCCTGGATCGCGTTCTCCGCCGTCTCCAAGTCACGGATTTCGCCCACCAGCACCACATCGGGATCGTGACGCAAGATGCTCCGCAACGATTGGGCGAACGTCAAGCCGATCTTGGCGTGCACCTGGATCTGGTTAATGCCTTCCAACTGGTACTCGACCGGATCCTCGGTCGTAATGATCTTGACGTCGGGCCGGTTGATTTCCAGCAGTGAACTGTACAGCGTCGTCGTCTTGCCGGAGCCCGTGGGGCCGGTCACCAGCACGATCCCGTGCGGCAGTTCGATCAATTGGCGATAAACCTGATAGGTCCGCTCGTCCATCCCCAGCGAGCGCAGGTCGAAGACCATCGCGCCCTTGTCCAGGATGCGGAGCACGATGCCCTCGCCGTGGATCATGGGAATCACGGACACGCGGACGTCGATCTCCCGGCCGCGCACTTTCAACTTGATGCGGCCGTCCTGCGGCAGGCGTTTTTCGGCGATGTTCAGGCGGGCCATGATTTTCAGCCGGCTGACGATCGCCGCTTCGAAACGATGGATCTCCGGCGGCACCGGCTGTGGGTGCAGCATCCCGTCCAGGCGATAGCGGACGGCCAGCCCCGACGGCTGGGACTCGATGTGTACGTCACTGGCCTTCAACTCGATCGCTTCCAGCAGGATCTCGTTCACCAGCCGGACGACCGAGGCCTCTTGGGCCATCTCGGACAGCTCCGAACCGTCCGTTTCGATGCTTTCCAGCAGCTGCACGCCGTCGTCGTCGATCGTCTGGGCGATCAACCCCTCGACCGTCTCGCCGCCCACGCCCAGATACTTCTTGACCAGCTTGGCGATCTCCTTGCGCCCTGCCAGCACGGGCGTGACGAACAGCCCCGTCGCTGCGCTGACTTCATCCAGCGGGTACAGATCGAAGGGATCGCAGGTGGCGACAACCAGCGAGCCGTTGCTGCGGCGAATGGGAAACAGCGACTGACGGTAGATCAGCTTCTGGGGGAAATCCTTCAGCAGTTCGCGCAGCTCCTGCTCGTCTTCCACGGCGGCCAGATCGACGTACTCCAGCCCCACCGCCTCGCCGACCGCGCGCAGAGCCGGCTCTTCGCCGACGAAGCCCAACTCGATGGCGGCATCCAGCACGGACGTGCCGTCCGCTTGGCGGGCCTGGTCCAGTTGCCGTTGATCGAGCAAACCGCGTTGTAGGAGTATTTCGCCTGCGTCCATAAACTCAAGTCACCGTTCCGGGAAAGCAGGAACGCGCCGCTGGTCGCTCGTTCCCGTGCCCTCCTTCAATCTGGTTTGCCGCCCTCGGATGATTCTGGCGATGGCGCACGCTGCAAACGGACCCCCCGGATGTCAATCGCGTCTATTGGCGCCCGCCGCTGCGACGGGCACGGCCGCCGGGAGCGTTGCCCTGCAATCCGCCGCTCGGCCTCGGGAATGTCTCCCGCTGGAACTCGAACGGCTCGCCCACCATCTCTTTCCACTTCGCCTGTTGCGCCGGCGTCAGCAGCTGGAGCAGTTCGTTCTGAGCTTGGGCTCGCATCTCCGCAAGCTTCTTGCGCACTTCCTCCTGCAGTTGCTCTGCCTTAGCTCGCAGTTTTTCCTGTTGGTCCTCCGTCAAGCCCAGATCCTGTCCCACCTGGTCGCTCAGCATCCCTCGCCCGCCCTGCATCCGCAGCTGCGTCTCCAGCTGTTTGGCTCGCTTCATTTGGTGAGGCAGCAGGACCTTGCCGATCTCCGCTTCCAGATCCTGCTGGGACTTTTGGATCAGTTCCCGCATCTTAACGCGGCGATCCTCTTGCGGTACGTCCCGCAGGCCGGAGAACAAGTCCCGCATCTTCTCTCGACGCCCCTCGGCCAACTTCTGCAGCTGCGCCACTTGGTCATCGAGCAATTCCAATTCCTTCCGGACGTCCTCTCGGCGAAGGATATCGGCCAGACCACCGCCGCCCAAGCCGCCGAAAAAAACTCCCGGACCGCCGAAGGCCCCCGGACCACTTCCGGGACCTCGCTGCGGTTGGGCCTGCGCATACGAACCGGCCACCGCGGCACAGCAACCTACGGCCAGGACTGCCAGCCACCCCATTCGCGTCTTCATCATCATCCCTTCCTCCCGTTCATCGTTCAGGCCGAGGCACTCGGTCTAGGTTCAACGCTGTGTCTGCCAAATCGCATACTCCTCGATGGTGATTCGGCCGTTCCGGTCGGTATCGGCAGCTTCCGGGTTCTTGGACATACTCGACCACTCGTTCGGCGTCAATTCGCCATCGTTGTTAGCGTCATACTTGATGACGACTTTCTTAAAGTACTCATAATAGCGGGGATCAATCTTGGCCGGGCCGGCGCTGGTGGAAGCCGGCGGCGTGGCGGCACTTGCGGCGGGCTCAGAGGTCGCAGGTCCCGCTGCCGGCGCCGACGTCGTCGCCGGGGCCGGCGTGCTGCTGCTCGCCGGGCCGATGCTGCCTCCACGAACAGCGCCGTTGTTTTTGGCCAGCATGCATTCCGACGGCGTAATCAGTCCATCGCGGTTCAGATCGAACTGATTGAACTCGGCCAACACCCCATCCGTCCAGGACGCGGAAAACTCGTTCATCGCAATCTGACCGTCGCCGTCCGCGTCATCGCGCGGGAACCAGTCTGGAATCCCTTCCGGCAGGCGTTCGATCGGTGGCTTGCGCCGATACGACTTCCGCTCGGCACTATCCGTCTCCGTCGCCGCCTGCTCCTCGCCTCTGCCGTCGCCGTCGCGGGATCGGTCCCTACGGCGGTCGTCCTCGCGCCGATCGCCGCTCGGTTGACCCGAACGGCTGCGGCTGTCCTGCGTGTTCTCCATCCGCCGCCGGGCGTAGCGGTACTCCATCTCGTTCATCGTGATCACGCCGTCGCGATTCCGGTCGTACATCGGCAAGTCCGACCCGTAGCGGCTGCGGCCCATTTCCTCCGCATCGATCTTGCCGTCCTGGTTTCGGTCGTAATAACGGAACGACCGCTCCGCCTCGCGCCGATCCTCTTCGGTAATGTTGATCGTGAACAGCTGCCCTTCCGCACCGAATCCCGGCGGGGGCGTCGACGCGTTCGGTACGCCGAAACCCGGCACCAGCGGCTGGACTTTCGTGACGCGCTCACTGTACGGAGACGACTCGTTGCCGCCCGGCCCACCGCGGCCCGAGTCTCGACCGCGCCCGTCGCCGCCGAAAGGCGGACCGCCGCCAAAGGGCGAAAAGCCGCCGCCAAACGGCGGTCCACCGCCATAGGGCGAAAAGCCGCCGCCAAATGGAGGCCCGCCGCCAAATGACGGTCCACCGCCGCCCGACGGCGGTCCACCGCCACCGCTCCGCATGCGCTCCTCCCGCGCATGCTCGAACTCGGACGCCAGTCGATCGATCGGGATGGGCCGCGACAGGTCAAGCCGAGGGTTGTTCTCGGCCATCCGCCGGATGAAACCGCCCATGCGGCCTTCCAACTCATTGGGATCGAGCATCCCGTTGCCGTTCTCGTCCGCCCGCCGCAGAAAGTCGACCGGACCTTGGGCCACGCCCCAACGGGCACTGCCGCCCATCACCAACAGGACAGCCGCCAAGACCAATCTTCTCCCTCTCGCCGTTTGCATGGCAATCATCCTCACATCGCTCGCATTCCCGTGGTTCCCGAGCTACTAACTGCCGAATTCGACTCGCGGTGACTCCGACTACCAATGCCCTGGGCATGTAACCCAAGTCTATGCAAGAGTTTATCTTTCGTCAATCAGCGATGCAGCGGGGCCACCCTTTCCAGAGCGCGCCGCGCGGCATTACGAACCGAGACATCTGGGTCCTTGAGGGCGTCTTGCAGAGGCGGAACGGCCTCTTTGGCGGTCGGCCCCAATTCGCCGAGCATCGTGGCCGCCCACCGCCGGACGTCCGCACGCGAATGGCCGAGTTGGTAGACTAAGGAGGGCACGGCCTCGGCACCGATCCGGACCAACGTCTCCGATACCACCGCCTCGAAGGCAGTCCTGTCCTCTACGAATGCCTCGAACTTCGTTGCGGCCTGTTGTTCAAGTTCAGAGATCCCTTGATCGGTCACTCCCAATTCTTCTTTCAAACGATCGAGTTCCGCCTGCTGTTGCTCGGCCAGCATCCGGCTCTTTTTCGAGTCCTCCCGGAGCCTCTCCAACTCCATCTGCAATGGCGCGTCCGCGGCCCGGTTGTCAGACGTCGGGCTCCGCGCCGCGACTTCCGCCGCGAGGAGTCCCAGCAAGTCGATCGCGTCATCCAATTCGGACCGCAACGCTCGATGCTCCGCGTTCTTCTGATCCAGCAACTCGGTTCTCTGTTGCAGCAATCTCGTCTTCTGATCCAACAACGTCTGCAGCCGCCGAATCTGGGCCCGTTGGAGATACATCTGTTCAACGGGCGGGCTCGGTTCGGCACCGTTCGAGCCGGCGCGGGGCTCGGCGCTCGGCTTTTCGCTCACGGTCGACGGGACCGAGGCGACTCCGCCAGCCACCCCGGGCTGGCGATAGTAATGAAAGGCGAAAAACGCGCCCGAACCGATCAGCACCGCTCCGGTGATATAGGCAGCCCAAGCGATCAGTCGGTTGACGAAATCCATGACTGTCCTTCCTCACGCAGTTGCGTTAAACCACGTTCGTGGCAACGTACCGCCAATTCAGAAGCCCGGCTTCTCCGAAAAAGCCGGGCTCCTCCGAGGACGACCGCGGATGGGATGCGTTCCCGTTGCTCATCGCCCCCGCGATCGGCCGCCAAACGATCGGCTTCCTCCCGACCGGTCACCGCTCGAGGAGCCTCCGAATCCCCCGGGGGGACCGAACCCTCCGGGTCCGCCGAAACCGCCAGGAGGTCCTCCCGATCCGCGCAGTTGCTGGAAGAACTCCATCCGCCGCCGAATATCGTCCGCACTGGAACCGCCGCTGGAGCCTCCCGAAAACGGTGAACCGCTGGACGAACGCGATCCCGTTCGGCTCGTCGAGGTGCCCAGGATCGAGTTCAGCGTCTTCTGCACCAGTTCCGGATCGGACACCTTGATCGGCACGACACTGACGACATCCGTATCGGTGCCGCCCGGCTGGTCGATCTGCCGCACCAGGGCCTCAACCTGTCGATACAAGGGCTCCGGGCCCGTCACAATCAGCGAATTGCTGCGCGAGTCGACGCCGATGATCATCTTCTGCAGTTCGCCTCGGGTTTGGGCGTCTTCGCGCCGCGAGCGCTGGCCCCGCAAGGCCCGCAAGAAGTCCTCCGGCGAAGGCTGCTGGCCCTGACCTCCGCCCTGCGTGGCTCCAATGCGATCGGCAAAAACCTGCCGGACAACGGTCGCCACCTCGTCGGCGGTGCTGTAGATCACCGGGATCAAACGAGTCACGCCGGCCGTCTCGATGTCCGTCTCGCTGCTCTCCTTGTCGATCACGCGCAGCATCTGTTCGACGAAAGCCATGTCGACGGGATTCGCTTCGACGATCAGGGCATTCAGCCGCGGATCGGGAATCATGGTCACGGGACCGCTGGCCTGGAGCGTGGGCGAACTGCTCGAGCTGCCGCTGCTGGTTCCTCCGGCCAGGCCGCCGACCAGCCCGCCGATCAAACCGCCGCCCAACAGGTTCGAAGCCATGTCGCCCAACAGCGAGCCGCCCGTCTCTGATGTGTGGCCGCCCAGGACCTCCTGCAACAATTGGTAAGCCACATCCGCTTTGGCGTATTTCAAATAGAAAACCGAGATCTCCCGCTGGCCCTGCAGCGCGGTCGGCCCGGAGACCGTGCGGAGCAACTTCTCCAACTCATCCAAGGCCTTCGTGTCCTCCGAGGCGATGATGATGCCGCTGGGCGTAATCGCGATGCGGATTTCGGGCGCTTCGCCCGCTTGGGCCGCGTCGGTTGACTCGTGTTCTTCGGGATCAACCGAAGCTGCATCGGCCGGCTGCTCCGCCGGCTTCGGCTCGCTGACGAAGAAGAAGCGAGGGGCTCCCGCGTCCTCCGGCGGCCCGGCCGCATCCTGAGGCCAAAGACCGGCGGACTTCTCCGCTGCCGAGCCCGTCTGGGGCGAGGTCTCCGCTGCCGGCTTGGCCGGCGGTTCGGCCTGCGGGCGGACGGGCGGCGCAGGGATCGGGGGCCGGCCTTCGAAGGGCATCTCCGGCGGCACGTCTGCCGGCTCCGCGCCTTCCGGCTCCTGCTGCAGCGGAGTGATGACGCGCAGCTTGATGTCCGCCGAGGGCGTCAGCGCCGACGGCGTCACAAACCGGATCTTGTTCTTTCGCGTCCAGAACTTTTCGAACGTTTCCAGCGCGGACTTGGCGGCCGCTCCCGACAGCGGGATGGTGCGAATCGTCTCTCCCGACGCTTGCTCCGTTTCCGCCCCGTCAAGCTTCTCAATCAGGTCCTTCACCTGTTCGATCTGCAACACGGTGCCCCGGACCCACAGCTGCATGGTCACCGGATCGCCGTCGACGATCGGGCCCTGCGGGGCGGTTTTCGCCGCGTCCTTCGAGGACGACGTGGCCGTCGTGCCCAGATTGAAGAACTTGTTGATGGCCGCCACGGCCAGCTGCGGGTCGGTCTTGTTGAGTTGAATGACCTCAAACTGCAGGTCCTGGCCCTCCAACTGTTGGAGCGTCTCCTCGATGATGCGATGCTCGGAGGCACGCGCCCAAGCAATCAGCTTGCCCGACGTCGTGTCCACTTCCAAACGCACGCCGGGCAGGTCGGCCAGCAGCGTTTGCGCCACCCGCAACACGAGTTGCACGTCGGCCGCTTTGATGAAATAGGTCTTCAGCGTCAACTTCTCCGGCTCTTTGGCCGCTTCTCCCGCCTCGGCCGGCGCCTTGTCGATCTTGGGAATCAGTTCGCGGAGCAACTGCAGCTTGTCCGCACTCCCCGAGGCAAAGATCCTTGTGCCCAGCAGATCCACCGACAAGTTGATATCGCTGCCGGAGTTTTGCCCTTCCGGGATTCCCAGCAAGGGCCGCGCGATGGACAGCACCTCTTCCGACGACGCGTGCTGCAAGTTGATTTCGTAAACCGTCTCCGCGCCGCCCGACAGGGGGTCCTCGTAGCGGGCGATCATGTCGCGAATCGTCCGCAGCTTGCCCGCCGTCTCCGTAACGAGAATCTGCCGGGCCTTGGGGAACGGAATCACTTTGCCTTGCGGACCGATGAAGTCCTTGATCATGGCCGCCGCGTCCTCGGCCTTCATCCGGGCCAGCGGGAACAGGCATTTCACCAGTTCGAATCGCCCCCGTTTGTCCAGCTCCTCCGTGGTCACCAACGTCACGAGTTCCTCGGGGATCGGATTCTCGACGTCCAACACCAGCAGGATCCGCTCGCGGCGGATCAGCGTGTAGCCCTTGGTCAACAGGTAACTGTTCAGCAGATCCAGCGCCTCGTCGACCGTGTACGTCCGCTCGTCGCGGTAGGTGAAGGTCCCGACCGGCAAGGTCTCGATGGCCAGCGAAAGTCCCGCTTGCTGCGCCAGCCATTCCAGCACGTCTTTCCAGGGCGCCGCATCGAACTGGAAGTGCAGCAAGCCCGGTCCGGCCGCCGCCGGCAATTCGGGCTGGGGCGCTTCCGTCGCAACGGCCGCCGGAGGTCCTGGAGGCGGAGCGGCCTGCTCGGGCGCTACGCCTTCGGGAGGCATCTGCACGGGTTTTGACGGATCGGCAAAAGGATCAGCAGTCGCGGGAGCGGTTCCCATCTCCGGCTGGGCAGTCGGCTCGGCCGGTACCGCCGGTGCCGGCGATGGCTCCACCTCGGCAGCCGGCGCGGTACTCGCAGCCGGTGTCAAACGCTGCGGCGCGGACTCCGTTTCGGGATGGGCTGTCGATTCCGGGGGCGTCGCCGTGTCCGGCGCGGATTTGGCCTCGGCGGCAGCTTCGCCGGCCGGAGCGGCGGCCGGGGTCTTCGCGGCGCTTTCCGGCGCAGCCTGCATCGCCGGTTGGGCGGCCGCCTCCGTGGGCGGTTCCGTCGCGGGCGACGTTTCGACCTTGGCCGCAGATTCGCCGGCCGGAGCGGTGACCGGAGTCGTTGCGGCGCTTTCCGGCGCAGCCTGCATCGCCGGCTGGGCGGCCGCCTCCGTGGGCGATTCCGTCACGGGCGGCGTTTCGACCTTGGCCGCAGATTCGCCGGCCAGAGCGTCGGCCGGAGGCGTCGCGGCGCTTTCCGGGGCAGCCTGCATCGCCGGCTGGGCGGCCGCCTGCGTGGGCGGTTCCGTCACGGGCGGCGTTTCGACCTTGGCCGCAGATTCGCCGGCCGGAGCGGCGCCCGAAGCCGGCGCGGTGCTTTTTGGCGCAGTCTCCATTTTCGGCTCGGCGGCGCCGGCGATCTGGGGTGCGGGAGCGTCGGTTAGTCCCGCCATTTTCTCCCATGTCGCTCGTTGCGACTCGTTCAGAATCGACGCGAGTTTGCGCTCGTAAACCGCGCGGGTGATTCGCCGTTCGCTCTCGCCGCCCCTGGTCATGTCCGCGGCCCGCTGAGCAAGAACCTGTTCCACCGCCGTCTTCTGTTCGCTGGACAAGCCCAGTGCTTCCGCCAGGCCGGGCTCCGCCAGCCCGCTCATGCCATCCCGAGCGAGTCGGATTTGCTGCAGTTTTTCCCGCTGCGCAACGGTCAGCAAAGCGAACCCCAGTCGTTCGGACTCGGCCACGAAGGGCGTCAATCGGGCTGTCTGCTCCAGCGGCGGCAAGTCCTTGTTCGACAGGACAATCTCCAGCGCCGCATCCTCCCGCTCGTTGACCAACTGCCGCAACCTGCCGCGGACCTCCTCCGACAGCCCCAGCCGATCAGCCACATCCTTGTCGACGGCCAGTGCCAACACGCCCACAAACGACGGGTCCGCAGCCGAAATGATGCTGCAAGTTCCCAGCCAAGCCATCAGTAACCACGCGACGCCCACCCATAACGTGAGGGGTCGTTCGGGAATCCAAGACCGGATCACAGTATCACCTCCGCTACCGTCAGCGATGTTCCAGGAATGTTCGACCGTCAACCTCTCGACCGCAAATTCGTCAATTCCACTATACTCCGCTTGCGCCGAAGTTGCATCGCGATTCTCGGGGTAATCTCTTCGGCGCGCACCCTCATTCCTTTACCTGCATCAACCCCGCTCCATGTCCCAAGTTCCGTGACGCACGAAAATTACAATCTTCAAACTGGCTGTTTTGGCAGTCCCGTCGTGTCGCCGAGCATCCCTGCTTGTCAACGCCACAAGCACGGGGGCCTTGCAGCCACGAATTGGCTGTTCCACGGGTTCGCTCAACTACTATAGGTCACCGCGCTTGCGAAGGGGCACCGTTGAATCTGACGAAGGCGCGTCTTGTAACGGTCCTGCCGTGCCCTTATTCTACCAGAGGAATGAAGAACGGCGATGCCCACAAGCTCGTCGGATTCTCAGACAGGAGCATTCCATGTACCGAATTGCGATCTTCTTGGTATGCACGATGGCCGCTTTCTCCCCCAGCGTGGGACTCGTGTCGGACCGCCAGCCGACGAAGCCCGACGGACTGCTGATTCCTATCCCGGACGGGCGGACGATCGACACGACCGTCTGGAAACGTTTGACCGAAGGCTACCAGGACCAGAAGCGGGCATTCCTTGATCTGCTGCTGGAAATGGATGCCAACACCATCGACTACGCGGCTGATTCCCTGGGCGACATCGACAGGAAACGTCAGGCAGTGGCGCAACTCCTGGGCAGATACCAGGGCCAGATGATGAGCGGCCTGAACGACCCGGAACTCGAAAGCGACTATATTCGCGTCGGCTGGGAAGTCTGGCCGCGAGTGACGGGCAGGGCGGTCCAAGTCGGAGCCGAAGCGGAGTTCGCCACCCTGGAACAAGCGTTGCCCAAGCTTCAGCCCGGCGACGTGGTGAAACTCGGCGCCGGGTCGTTCGTCTTGGAAATCCACCGCGACCGCAAACCGGTGACGGACGTCGCCTTCCTGGGGTTGGGAGCCGAGCGAACCTCGCTCTCGTTCAAGTACGTCAACGGTTTCGGCCCCCTGAACGAGCGCAGCCGCTGGCGGCTGGCCGACTTGACAATCGACTGCCAAGGGGGCGAAACGGATGGCTCGCCGCGCTGGATTCCGGGCGGCGCCGTGGAATTGCAGAATTGCACGATCGTCAACTACAGCACGCAGGGCGCGATCGCCCGCATGGCCGGCGCAATGCTGATCGAAGATTGCCTGTTCGAGGGCGGCGACGAGCAGATGGGCGGGCGGCCGTTTGGCCCGATGTGGTCGCAGGGCGAGCCGACCTACATTCGGACCACGCGCTTCATCGACAATCACGACTTGACGATCCATTCCAACGCCGCCCTGGTCCTGGACCGCTGCCGTTTCGAAAAACGGAATATGCAGCGCGAGCTGAACCTGTTTCTCGGCCCCCACGCCTTTCTCCGCGCCAATCGCGGCATCAATCCAGTCGGCCAGCAACCGAGATTGCTGGCGTACGATTCGGATGACGCCGAATTCATCGCTGCCGTGCGAGGCGAAGACCGCCAGCTGGACGAGCGTTCGCGGCGTTTGATCGACACCCTGAAACTCGATCGGCACGCCATCTACTGGATCGGCCTGCTGCGGCACCGGGCCGAGAAGTTCCGCCGGTTGGCGGCCGAGCGAGTGCAATCGCTGCTGGGCCAGGAAGTCCGGATTCCCGAGGAGCCGAAAGCGGACGTGCCGGACTCGGCCACGGCCTCCGCCGCCGAGATCGCCCAAGCGATTCGCCAGCTGGACAGCGACGACTTCCGCAGCCGCGAGCAGGCAGCCGCGAAGCTGCGCGGATTTGGCGACGACGCCGTGGCCGCCTTGCGCGAAGCGGAACAGTCGGGTTCGATCGAACAGCGGGCCAGCGCTCATGCCCTGCTGTCCGAAATCGCCGGCCCGCGACCGCTGCCGCCCGTGCCCTTGGCCTGGGACATCGAATACGGCCGACTCGCACGCTGGTACGACGCGCAGCGCGGCCAGTTGATCTGGAACGAAACCCAGCGGCGGTATGTGCCGCGGTAGGTTGGAATCAAGTCCGTCGCTTGGCAGCTTGAAGGTGAGGCCCCCGAAAATCACCAGACCAAGGTTTCTCCGAAGGAGTCGGAATTATCTCTTGCCCGGCGGCGGGTGTGGTTTTTTGCCGGCAAGATGTTACATTGCTTGACAACGGACCCGAGTTCAGACCGCAACCATCAACCAAGGGAGAGAATGATCATGTCCAACATCACTCGTCGTAGGTTCCTGAAAAACTCAACGGCCATCGGCGCCGGCGTGCTGATTTGTGGCACCGCAGCCACGTCTCGGGTGTTCGGCGCCAACGAACGTCTGCGCATCGCGGTGGCGGGCATCAACGGCCGCGGCAGCAGCCACATTAGCGGTTATCTGGAACAACCCAACGTCGAAGTCGCCTATCTGGTCGATCCCGATCAGGACGTGTTGGATAAGCGGATGAAGGCGCTGGAACAGAAAGTTGCCGGCAAATACACCTGCCAAGGCGTGACGGATATCCGCAAAGCGCTGGAGGACAAGACGCTGGACGCCGTCTCCATCGCCGCTCCGAACCACTGGCATTCGTTGATGACCATCTGGGCGGCCCAGGCCGGCAAGCATGTGTACGTCGAGAAGCCGATGAGCCACGACATTGCCGAGGGCCGCGTCGCCTGGGAAGCGCAGAAGAAATACAACGTGGTCGTCCAGCACGGCACCCAGAGCCGCAGCAGCGCGGCCAACGCGGGATTGCACCAGGCCATTCACGAGGGCAAGTTCGGCAAACTGAAGGTCTCCTACGGCCTGGCCTGCAAACCGCGAAACGGCATCGGTTTCAAGGAAGTCTCCGATCCGCCCGCCAACCTGGACTGGAACCTGTGGCGCGGCCCGGCGGTCATCGACAAGTTCCACGGGAACTTCGTGCACTACAACTGGCACTGGTTCTGGGTCACCGGCAACGGCGAACTGAACAACCAGGGCACGCATCAGTTGGACATGGCCTTCTGGGCGATCGATCCGAAGATGACGCACCCCTTGCGGGCCATGGCCATCGGCGGGCGGTTCCAATGGGAAGACCAGGGCGAGACGCCCAACACGCTGTTCGGCATTGCCGAGTATCCCAACGGCCAATACGTGTTCTTCAACGTCCGCAATGTGAATTACAAGGGTTACGAGCACCAGGTCGAGAACGAGTACTACTTCGAGGACGGCGGCAAGATCGTGCGCGGGCAGTACTACACCAAGGGCAGCGAGAAAGGCGAGAAGATTTCGGTGCCGCCGGGAAAGGTCACCCCGGGCGGCAATTTCGGCGCCTTCATTGCCGCCTGCCGCGCGGGCGACCCGATGATGGCCAACGGCAACGCGGACCAGGCGCATCACAGTTGCACGCTGGGCCACCTGATCAACAACTCGTACCGGCTGGGCAAGAAAGTGCCTTTCAATGCCAAGGCCGGCCGGTTCGGTGACGTCGCTGACGCTTACGAACACTTCATGAAGTTGCACGCCATCATGCGCGACGGCGTCGGCGTGCCGGAGGACAAGGCCGAGTATGTCGTCGGCCCGTGGCTGACCTTTGATGCCCAGACCGAGCGGTTTACCGGCGAATTGGCTGACGAAGCGAACAAGCTGGTCAAGGACCCGCAGCGGGCCGGCTTCGAAGTGCCCGCGCCCGACAAGGTCTGAAAACCGGATGGGATCGGGATAGCCATGACGGATCAGTTTCTCACGCAGGGCGGGTTGCCGGCTCCGTCCTGCGTGATTTGCTTGCCCTGAAACTGGCCGCATCGAACGTGCGCAGGGAAAGAGGCGTCGCCTTGCGATTTAGCGTCGTGCGTCTCGGCACGCCTTGCCGTGATCGGAAAGAGATGGCCAGACTTTGGCAATTCAGTCTGAGATCCCTGCTGGCCGTGGTCGCGGTCTTGTCCGTACCGTGCTGGATGTTGACCTATCGCGACGCTTCGGTCCGATTTTGGGCCACCGCGCTGCTGGGTCCAATTCTTGGCGGCTGCGCGGGTTATCTGGCTGCCAGTTGGGCTGGCGTGTGGCACGGCGTGGCTATTGGGACCCTGTTGACCATGATCGCCGCATTTTTCTGGATCACGCTGCTGCGCTGACCAGCTTCGCCTGGCCACGAGAGGGGACGAGGGGAGCCGTTTTTTTGCCCGTAATCCGGGCCCCAGCGCCGGAACTGGTTGTGATCGACGTAAGCTTGATTATCGTAGCGAGGGAGGGACTTCGTGGCAAAGACGGGATGGTCGCCGGACGGCGTATGATTCTCCGTCGCGGCAGATGAAACCTGCGAGTGTGCAACATGCTGGAACTGATCGATCTAAACAGGCGGCTACCGAAAGAGATCTATAATGAAGTCTTTCCAAAACTGGAGGTCCGACTGGGCGAATGCCAGCGGGCGGCCAAAGAGGCGGGAGTGCCGGTGATCCTCGTGTTCGAGGGCTGGGACGCCGCCGGCAAGGGCACGGTCATCAACCGCGTGACGCAAGCACTGGACCCGCGCGGTTTCTGCGTGTACCCGATCAAGCCGCCGACCGAAACCGAGCGATTCTACCCCTGGCTGTGGCGCTTTTGGAACAACCTGCCGGCGGCTGGACAGATCGCCATCTTCGACCGTTCGTGGTACATGCGCGTGCTGGACGAGCGTGTGGAACAGCACGCCTCGCCGACCGAGGTCCGCCAGGCCTACGAAGACATCCTGCAGTTCGAACGGCAGTTGGCCGACTCTGGGGCGGTGATCGTCAAGTTCTGGCTGCACATCGGTCGCAAGGAACAACGGCGGCGGCACAAACAACTGCTGGCCGACCCGGCGACGGCCTGGACGGTCGGCAAGCCCGAACGGCGGCAGAACCGCAAGTACCACGAGTGGCTGGCGGCGGTCGAGACCATGCTGGAACGGACGCTCACCGCCCATGCTCCCTGGACGGTCGTCGAGGCGACCCACGACCGTTACACCCGCACGAAGGCCTTCGAGACGATCATCGACGCCTTGGAAGAGGAACTCGACCGGCGCCGGCAGCATCCGCCGGTGCCCGCGCAACCGATGCCCGAGCCTCAGCTGTCGCCCACGCAGGAACATTCGATCCTGGATCGAGTCGACTTGAGCTTGTCGCTGGACCGCGAGGAATACGAGAAACAGTTGGACAAACTGCAGGCTCGACTCCGCCAGTTGGAGCACGAACTGTACTCGGCCCGCATTCCGGCCGCGATCGTCTATTGTGGCTGGGACGCTGCCGGCAAAGGAGGCAACATCCGCCGCCTGACGGACGGGCTGGATCCGCGCGGCTACCAGGTGGTCCCGATTGCCGCCCCGACGGCGGAGGAGAAGGCGCACCACTACCTCTGGCGCTTCTGGAAACAGCTGCCCAAGGCAGGCCATATTACGATCTTTGACCGCAGCTGGTACGGCCGCCTGATGGTGGAACGCGTGGAAGGATTCTGCACCGAGGACGAATGGAAGCGGGCCTATCGCGAGATCAACGAATTCGAGCGGCAACTGACCGAGTACGGTATGGTGCTGGTCAAGTTCTGGCTGCACATCGACCCCGACGAGCAACTCCGGCGGTTCCGCAGCCGCGAGCAGACGGCCTACAAGAACTGGAAGATCACCGAGGAAGATTGGCGGAACCGCGAGAAATGGTATCGCTACAAAGTGGCCGTCACGGACATGCTCCGCCGCACCAGCACCACCAATGCCCCCTGGACGATCCTCGAAGCAAATGACAAGCTACACGCCAGGATCAAGGCGTTGAAGACCGTGGCCACGGCGCTCGAAGCCGGCCTGAGCAGGAGGTAGATCATGCCAGCGACGCAGAAGAAAACGAAGTCTTGCCATTCTTTGGCTCAAATCCTGGGCATCGCATCTCTGGCGGTCATCATCGTGGCCGGCACGCTTGCCGGACGGGCCCTGGCCGCCGAGGCGCCCAGCGAGGAATTGCTGCAACTGATCGCCGATCTGGTCGGGGACTCCGACAACCAGATGCGGGCGATCGGCCTGCAGCAGGTCCGCAACGAAGCGCCCGGCGAAGCGGCGACCAAACGCTTTGTCGAGCTGCTGCCGAAGCTGCGGCCGGAAGCGCGTGCGGAGCTGGTCGAAGCCTTGGGCGAACGCGGCGATGCGGCGGCGCGGCCGGCGGTTCTGGAGATGACGCAAAGCTCGGACGAGCCGGTGCGAGTTGCCGCGCTGCGGGCGCTGGCCGGCGTGGGCAGTGACGCCGACGTGTCTTTGCTCGTGCAGCGGACCGCCGCCGATTCGGCCGCCGAACAACTGGCGGCCGCGCAAAGCCTGGTGCAGCTGAAAGGCGACCGGGTGAATGCCGCGATCACCGCGGCGCTCGCCCCTGCCGCCCCCAACGTCCGCGTCAAACTGCTGGAGATCCTGGCAGTGCGCAATGCGAAGGAATCACTCCCCGCGATCCTGGCCAGCGCATCCGCCCCGGACGCCGCGGTCTCTCTGGCAGCCCTGGACGCCTTGCGCGTGCTGGCGGACGCAGGCCAAACCGGCGACCTGGTGAAGCTGCTCATGGCGGCGACTGCCGACGCTCAGCGAACGAAGGCCGAGGCGGCGCTGCTGGCGCTGTGCGGCCGTGCCAAGGAGAAATGCGTGCCGGCGCTTGCCGCCGGATTGGCCAACGCGGACGCGCAGACGCGGCCGGTGCTGCTGCAAGCCCTGGCCCGCGCGGGAGGCCCGGAGGCGCTGCAGGCCGTGGGCGGCCGACTGGACGACGAGGACCAGTCGGTCCGCGACGAAGCGGTCCGCATGTTGTCGGTGTGGCCCGACCGAGCCGTCGCGCCGCGGCTGGTCAAGATCGCCGGCGGCGAAAGCCTCCGCCACCATGTGCTGGCGATCCGCGGACTGGTGCGGCTCGCCGCTCCCGAAGGCGACCGGCCGGCCGATCTCAAGCTGCTGGCCGACGCGATCCGCCTGGCCAAACGCCGCGACGAAAAGCAACTGGCGCTAGGCGTGCTAACCCGCGCCGCCACCCCAGAATCGCTGGCGCTGGCCGTTTCCCTGCTGGACGATCCCACGCTGGCCGAAGACGTCGGCCAAGCCGCCGCAGCCATCGCCAGCAATCTCCCCGCCGGCCATCAGAACGAAATCCGCTCCGCGATGCAGAAAGTGCTCGATCGCACCAAGAGCCCGCAGACGCGCGAACAAGCCCAAAAAGCCCTGGACAAGCTGTAACGCAGCGAGAGAGAACTTGTCCGGCTGCGCCGGAACCGACCGCTGCCCGATCCTCGACGCTTGCCGTCGAGTGCTTCAGGTTGGTGCCCCACGGATGCCCGGCCGGCGTTCCCCTGATCCTCGACGCTTGCCGTCGAGTGCGTCAGGTTGGTGCCCCACGGGTGCCCA
>CAYPGE010000185.1:0-16460 GCA_964409865.1 uncultured Pirellulaceae bacterium | reverse complement strand
GCTTGATCGTCGTCCACGAGGACAACCAGACCTGCGGTTTGGGAGGCGAGATCCTGGCCACGGTGGCCCAGCGCACGCGCGTCCCGGTCGCCATGCGCCGCGTCACGCGTCCGGACACGCATATTCCCTGCAACTTCGTCAATCAGATGGAAGTCATGCCTTCGTTTCAGCGCGTGCTGACGACGGCCGCGGAGTTGTTGAACCTCGAAATCAGCTGGACTCCGCCCCCGAAAGCGGAGGAGGGCGTACACATCGTCCAAGCGATCGGTTCGGGTCCTTCGGACGATACCGTGACGGTCGTCGAGTTGATGGTGCAACCCGGACAGCGGGTTGAACGCGGCGATCTGTTGGCCTCGCTGGAAGCGACCAAGAGCGTCTTCGAGTTGACCTCGCCTGCGTCCGGAGTGATCGAGAAAGTCCTGGTTTCTCCGGGCGACGTGGTCGAAATCGGTGCGCCGATGATGCGCATCAACACCGGCCAGCAGGCCCAGCGGCCCAAACCGATCACCCAGGAACAGTGCGGCACGCCGGTGTTGACTCGCAAGACGACGACCGGCACGCTGCACCTGCCGCAGCAATTCAAGGAGCGCCGGCCGTTCGATGTGGGCGTCTCGTCGGTCGCCACCGTGACGGGCAGCCGCGTCGTGACGAACTCGGAATTACTGGAACGCGGCGCGATCCGGCACGTCCCGGCGATGTCGGCCGACGACATCATCCGCCGCACGGGCATCGAGAGCCGCATGTGGGCCCAGAACGGCGAGAACGCCGTCAACATGGCCGCGCAAGCGTGCTGGAACGTCTTGGATCGCGAAGGGCTGATCCTGGAAGACATCGACCTGGTGATTTGCAGCACGACCAGCCCCACCAAGTCGACACCGTCGATGGCCTGCCAGGTGCTGAACGCCCTGTCCCAGGACAAGAGCGAGTTGATGGCGCAAGCGTACGATATCAACGCGGCCTGTTCCGGCTATCTGTACGCTTTTCAGGCGGGCTACGACTATCTGCAAAGCACGCCCTTGGGCCGCGTCCTGGTGGTCACCGCCGAGGTCTTGTCGCCCCTGCTGGACCCCGAGGACTTCGACACCACGATTCTGTTCGGCGACGCCACCTCGGCCACGGTGCTGTACGGCGAAGCGCACTTTGACAAAGCCAGGGCCCGGCTGCACCGCCCGGAACTCTCGGCCAAGGGCGAGGACGGCAGCACGCTGACGGTCCCGTTGTTGCACGACGGCTATATCCAGATGAAGGGCCGGCGGGTCTTCAGCGAGGCCGTCCGCCTGATGGTCACCAGCCTGAATCGCGCGTGCGACCGCGAGGGGCTCCGCGTTCAAGACCTGAGCCTGGTGATCCCGCATCAGGCCAACCAGCGGATCATCGACGCCATTCAAAGCCGCATCGGCGTCCGCGTGTACAGCAACATCCGCAAGTACGGCAACACGTCGTCGACCAGCATCCCGTTGTGCCTGTCCGACGTCCTGCCCGGCACGAAGAAGGGCGAACGGTTGGGCCTGTGCGCCTTCGGCGGCGGATTCACCTTCGGGGCCTGCATCCTGCAGTCCTGTTAGTGCCCTCACCCGTCCGTGACTTCCGCGATGCAGGTGGGCGGCCTACGCCGGCGCCAGACCCAGTTGCTCTGCGATACCGGCCATTGCGTCGATCACGAACTGGATGTGTTCGTTCAAGTCGACGCCCAACTCTTCGGCCCCGCGGACGATGTCCTCACGGTTGACGGCGGCGGCGAAGGCTTTCTCCTTCATTTTCTTGCGGATGCTCTTGGCCTGCAGTCCGCCAATTCGCGTGGGCCGGACCATCGCGGCGGCGGTGATGAACCCGGTCAGTTCGTCGCAGGCGTACAGCGTCTTGTCCAACCGCGACACGCGCGGGCAGTCGGGAAGATGATCGCCCGCGTGCGATTTGATGGCGTAGATCACGTCCTCCGGATAGCCGCGCTGGGCAAGGATCGCCGCGCCCTGCAGCGGATGGTCGGGCAGATTGGGCCAGCGCTCGTAGTCAAAGTCGTGCAGCAGGCCGACGATCCCCCATTTCTCCTCGTCTTCGCCGAACTTGCGAGCGTAAGCCCGCAGGGCGGCTTCGACCGCCAGCATGTGCCGGCGCAGGTTTTCGGTTTGGGTGTATTCACACAGCAGGGCGTAAGCGTCGTCGCGATTCATCAGTGCCAAGCTCATTAAAGGGGTGGGGTGTAAAGCGAATGGGACGAATGGGATACATGGGACCAAGGGGAGCAAAGGGTTAGTCGCACGCGGATGCCGAAACGCGCGGACTCCTGCGTTCACCATTTCTGGGTTACCGTCGCCGGCCCGCCGGTCTTGTTCTCCAGCGTCTGGCCTTGGAAGACGACTTTGCCACGTTGCGGCAGCGAAATCCGCACCCTGCCGGATCGAACCTGGACGGCGCCTGCCTTGCCCTGCAGTTCGAGGCCTTCGCCGGAGAAACGGAACGCTTCCAGGCCCAGCCAGACATAGTCGGTCCCGAAGCTGCCGGTGATGCGGATCACGCGGCCACCCGGCAGCACCACAAACTGCGGCGTCGGCTGGTCCTTCATCACGGGGTACAGCACGGCCGTCACCGGCTGGTCGGGCGGCATCTTCCATTGCAGGCTGCGCTGCGTGGTCTCTTGGGTCGCAAAGCCGCTGGCGCCCGTACGGCGAGTGATCTGCTGGCTGGTAAGCTTGGTGTCCGGCCCCTCGGCGAGGAAGACCACCAGGTCGGCGGCGAACCGTCCTTGGGCTCGCACCGGATTGGCGTTCACGTCCGGCGCCTCGTCCGTCGCGATCCAGACTCGCCAATCGGCCTCGCGGCCGGACAGGACGCTGTCGCGAATCACGAAGTAGTTGGGGCCCAACGGATCGTCGTCCTTGACGAACAAGATCTGGCGCTGCCAACCGGCCCGCTCGCCGCGCAGGTAATCGGCGGCCCCGATGGCGAATTCGCGGATCTGGCCTTCGTTGCCCAGGGCCTCCGCAAAGCCGTCGTCGACGCGGCTATGGTCCGCCGCCGGCGCTCGGCCGTAGTAGCCGAAGTCTTCGCACAGCGGCTGCCCCTTGCCCCACAGGATGAACGAGCCCTCGTCGTAGTCGTAGTGCTGGTGCATCCGCCCCTGGATGTAATGCAGATAGGTTTCGCGGTCGCCGGGAAAATGGGCTCGAAACACAGCCCCGGCGTCGGGAAACCATTCGCTCTTCCACGCCGGCGGCACGGCGGGAATGGTCTCGTCCAGAACGACGGAGGCGTAGCCCTGCAAGCCGGGATATGCGCCGCCGATGCCCGGCGTGCGCGGTTTGCCGTGCGACTGCCACATCCATTGCATGTTGCGGGCGTACGCCGGGTCGCGGTCCCGCCAGATCCAAGCTGCCCAGCCGGGCAGACACGTCCGTTCGCCAAGATACGTATTGCCGATCTCCGGCATGTGCCGGTCGCCGCCCAGACGCGGGTCCGGCGGCGTGGAGATCTTCGCCAGCCAGGCCAGTGCATTCTTGAGTTTCGGGTGATAGGCCCACTCGACGTCGCTAAACCCCGTGCCTCGCAGGGCCAGCGCCACCGACACGATGGCATCCATGCTCACCGTCATGTAGTGCGGAGCTTCCAGCCAGCCGCCGTTGGCGTCGCACCAGGTGTCCAGCTCGTGCCCGATCTCGTCGATCGCGATTTGCGCCCATGGGCGGGCTTGAGGATGCCGGCCAAGGCAGCAGGCCACCAGTCCCAGCATCCCGCGGGCGGTGGTGGTCATGTTCGGATTGGCCTCGTAGCCGCGTTCGGGCGAATGAAACGTAGGGCTGGCCAGCGTATAGCCGAGGAAGGCCAATTGGGCTTTCAGGCGGGCTCGTTCCGGCGCCGTGAGCACACCGGGCGACAGGGCCAGATCGGCCAGGATCGCGGACCACATGATCGTACCCGTGCGATGATGAGGACAGCTGCCCTGGTTGCGGAGTTGATCCTGTTTGACGAAACCATCGACGGCTTGCTGCAGCAACTCAGTCGCTTTCTTCGCCAGGTTGCGGCCCAGTTCGACGTCGCCCGTCGCCAGGAAGTACGTGACGTGGTCGTCCATTTGGTAAGGAAACACGGCCGTGGTGCGAAGTGCCGCCAGCCGAGCGGGATCGACCTGGAAACTGCGTTTGACCCGTTCAAGTTCCTGCGGCGTGAGGAACAATCCCGGATGCCTGGCGCCGTCGTCGTTCCAATCCAGGCCATAGTCCTTGACTTCATCCAGTCGCACGTCGCCGTGGCGGATCAAGTACTGCTGCGGCAGCGGGGCCACCAGCGGCTCGGGGCCGGGCAGCGATGCCGATTTCTTCAACGCCGCCAGCAACCAGTGGCGACGAAAGCCCTGCAATTGAAAGTTCGCCGTCAGCGTGGATTTGGCGACGGGCACCGCCGTATCCCATGTGGTTCGTCCGGGCTCGACCCACACGCCCGGATCGCGGCAGCCGAGCATCAACAGATCGTCGCCGGAACTCTCGCACAACGAGGTCCAATGCGACTCCGGAATCTGTCCCCACCACGCCGGCCAGGCCTTGAGCAGGAACGCCGTGTCGCCCGGCACGCCAGCGACCTTGGCCAGCTGACAGCGGTTTGCGTTGTCGCGGTAGAACAGTTCGTTCGGGCTCCAGCCTTTGGCCAACCGCAATTGGTACTGGGAGCCTTCGGGCAACAGGAATTCCTCTTCGACCAGGACCACCGGCTCGCCAGCCGGCACTCGAACGCGGAACCGCCAGTAGCAGAAGTTCGGAAACTCGTAGCTGACCCGCACATCCGCGAACACCGGCCCGCGGGCCAGAATCTGGACGGTCTGCTTCAACGGCTTCAGCGGGCAATTCAGCTGCCCGCCTCCGACCCAGCGTCCACCGGCCAGGCGGATGCCTGCCAGAGGCCCCTCCGTGCCGGCGCCTGGTCCACCCAGGCGGACCCCCGTCAGCCGGTTTTCCAGCGTCACCGTATTCTGGCCCTCCGCAACGCGCAGGTCCGTGTCGCGGGCCGGCGCGCCGGGAACCAGCCGATACACGGAGCTGCCAAAAGCCGGCAGTGCAGCGAAGAAGGCCACGGACTTCTTGCCGGAGTCGGCCACTTCGGCCGGCACCCATTGGTAGACGGCGGGCTTGTCGCCGGGTCCCAGCAACGTCAAATCCTCGCGGCCGAACACGTGATCGGCCACTGGGTAAAACACCAATTCGTGTTCCCAGTCGCGATTCAGTTGATCGTTCAACGCAAAGGTGGCCACAGCCGAGCCGGCCGCCAGGGCACATGTCAGAGGACCGCCGAAGAGCAGCGTCAGGATCGCGCGAGCCATCATGGTTGCCGTTCCGTCATTCATCCCTATTTGCATCGTCCGCTTCCAGCCGGTCTTCCGGGTGCTGGGCTTCATACTCCTCCATCAGCATGGACGGGCAGACCTCCTGTTCGCCGCACTGGTTGCACACGATCCGGATCAGATCCGTGCCGCCGAGCTTGAGGTCCTCTTTTACGCACAGGTCGTACAGTTGCTTGAGATGCACGCACGTCATGGTAAACCTCCGTGATAGGCTGGGGGTAACCGTGATATTGTCGGATGTATGGACCCGCTCGGCAAGCACAGTCCCTGACGGATGATTGTACCGTCTCGGTGCCGGACCGTCCAACCGTATGACGCGAACGACCGCTACGGCTTCACCAGCTTGACGCGGTTTGGAGCCTGCCAACTTTGCGCAACAGGCGCGGCAATCACTTTGCAGCGACGGTTCAAAACTTCCGGATTCTGCGGACGATGATTATGCCCGTACCCGCCCCACCATCCCGCCTCACGCATCGGCGTCCACCCATGCCCGATCCGGATCGCAAGAGCAGCCTGTTGGACGAGTTGGAGCAACGGCAAGACGAAGTGCTCGCGCAACTGGACCAACTTAACGCCCGCATCGAGGATCTGTTGAACGAGTGTCTGCAGACGCGAAAGCCTGAGCTTCAGCTGGCCGATTTGTGAAGCGATTCCCTCGTCAGCGGGTTGTTCGGCCACATGGAATCAGGCTTTCCGATTCCATCGGGGGCCTTATAATACCGGCTCTTCCATTTCACAACTCAGCGAGGGGAGGGTCCGATGGCAACCGGGTTTGGCATTATCGGTTGTGGCATGATTGCCAATTTCCACTGCAAAGCGGTGGCGGATATCCGAAACGCGAAGGTGGCGGCCTGTTTTGACATGGTGCCTGCGGCGGCGGACCGGTTGGCCGCTCAGGTGGGCTGCCGAGCCTACCACGATCTGCATGCGATGCTAGCAGATCCCGCCGTGGACGTAGTTACGATCTGTACGCCCAGCGGAGCCCACATGGAACCCGCCTTGGCGGCGGCCAAAGCAGGCAAGCACGTGATCGTGGAAAAGCCGCTGGAAGTCACCCTGAAGCGTTGCGACGCGATCATCCGCGCGTGCGAAGCGGCGGGCGTAACGCTGGCCACGATCTTCCCGTCGCGGTTCCACGAGTCCGCCCAGTTGCTGAAACGGGCCGTCGACCAGGGGCGCTTCGGACGGCTGACGATCGGCGATGCGTACGTCAAGTGGTACCGCACTCAGCAGTACTACGACAGCGGGGCCTGGCGCGGGACCTGGGCGCTGGACGGCGGCGGGGCCCTGATGAACCAGGCGATCCACAGCGTCGATTTGCTGCTGTGGCTGATGGGCCCCGTGGTCGAGGTCACGGCGCACACGGCGACGCTGGCTCACCAGCGGATCGAAGTCGAGGATGTGGCCATGGCCACACTGCGGTTCGCCAGCGGGGCGCTGGGAGTGATCGAAGCCACTACGGCCGCTTATCCCGGTGCGCTGAAACGCATCGAGATCCACGGCTCGGAAGGTTCGGCGGTGCTGGAAGAAGAAGACATCAAGATGTGGTCCTTTGCCAAACCGACGGCCCGCGACAAAGCGCTGCTGGAGCGGATGGCCGGCAAGACGCACACGGGCGGCGGCGCGGCAGACCCAGCCGCCATCGGCCACCACGGGCACACGGCAATGTTCAAAGACGTGTTGAAGGCCATCAGCGGCGGTTCGCGGCCGCTGATCGACGGAGCTGAGGGGCGCCGCAGCGTGGAGGTGATCATGGCAATCTACAAGGCCGGCGAGTCCGGCCGTAGTGTGACGCTGCCGCTGAGCGGGGACCCGGCGTTGAAGGCCAAGGCAAAGAAGTAGGACAACGCCATGAAACAGCTAACGGATTGGCTGGTCTATCTCCTCGTGCGGTTGGCGATCTGTTTCGTTCAGGCCATCTCCCTGGAATCGTGCCACGCGATCGCTCGGCTGCTCGCTTGGGTGGCGTGCGACGTGATCCGGCTGCGTCAGCGGGTCGTGGAGGGGAATCTGCGGCAAGCATTTCCGGACCTTTCGGCCGGTGAGCGTCGTGAACTGGCCTGGCGGATGTGGGAGCACTTGATCCTGATGGGCTGCGAAATCGCCCAGGCGCCGCGCAAGATTCACGAGACCAATTGGCGGCACTACTTCCATTTCAATGGCAAGCGGGAGATGGTCGCGTACCTATTGGACCCGCGTCCCACCATTTTCGTGTCCGGGCATTTCGGCAATTTTGAACTCTCCTCGTACATGATGGGCTTGTACGGATTTCCCACCTATGCGATTGCCCGTCCCTTGGACAATCCGTACCTGGACCGGTACGTCAACCAGTTTCGCAGCACGCACGGCCAGTTCATTCTGCCCAAGGAAGGCAGTGCCGCCCAAGTGGAAGCGGTGCTGCGCAGCGGTGGGGTGATTGCCCTGCTGGCTGACCAGCATGCGGGCCCCAAGGGCTGCTGGGTTGATTTCTTTGGGCGTCCGGCCTCCTGTCACAAAGCCGTAGCCCTGTTCACGCTGGTCAGCGGAGCACCGCTGGTGGTGGCGTACGGCAAGCGTGCCGGCGGACCCCTGCAGTTTGAACTGGGCTTCGCGGGGATTGCCGATCCTCAAATTCCGAGCGAACATCTGTCCGGCGTAAAACCGCTCACGCAATGGTACAATCGGGTGCTCGAGGAAATCATCCTGGCCGCGCCGGAGCAGTACTGGTGGGTCCACCGGCGCTGGAAAGAAAAGCCGGTGAAGAAGCAGGAACGCAAGGAACCGGCGCATCTCGCGTTGCCCGCAACCGATCAGCCCACACGCACGGCGGCCTGACGGATGATCGGGCTCAGTCGGGCGTAGGCCCCAGGCGCGCCAGCACCTCGGCAATTTTCTGGAACAAGTCGGCCGCGCGAATCGGTTTCGACACGTAGTCGTCCATGCCGGCCTCCAGGCAGCGTTCGCGGTCGCCTTTCATGGCATGCGCGGTCATGGCAATGATGGGAACGTGTCCGCCGCTGTCGCCTTCCCGCCGGCGAATCGCGGCCGCGGCTTCCAAACCGTCCATCTTCGGCATTTCGACGTCCATCAGGACCAAATCCAACGCGCCGTCCTGCAGCGCTTCCAACGCCGCTTGGCCGTCGCTTGCCACGGTAACCGTGTGTCCCTGCTTTTCCAGCATCGCTACGGCCAGCCGCTGGTTCACGAGGCTGTCCTCGGCCAGCAGGATGCGCAGCGGAGGCAGCGCCACCGCAGCCGGACCGGCCGGTTGGCGGACGGCGATCTCGGCCGCTTCACCGCCCAACGCCGCCGCAATGGCATTGAAAAGTTCCGACTGCTTGACGGGTTTCATCAGGCGTGCGGACACGTGCAACTCGTGGCAACGCTCGGCATCGCCCGGACGAACGGCCGAGGTGAGCAGGATGACGGCCGTCGGCGGCAGACCGGGCTGGCGCCGGATCCACGCCGTCAAGGTCAGACCGTCGACCACGGGCATGTTCAAATCCGTGATCACCAGTGGAAATGCCGCCCCTTGCTCCGCAGCCGCCTGCAATGCGTCCATCGCTTCGCGGGCGCTGGACGCCGCCGTCGGCACCATTCGCCAGTTGCGCGCCATCTCCTCCAAAATCAGCCGATTGGTGGCGTTGTCGTCGACGACTAGCACCTGCGTGCCTTCCACAAACCGCGGCCGCTCTGCAGGCTCTCCGGCCGCGGGCACATGGGCCAGCGGGAAGGGAATCATGAAACGGAACGTGGTGCCGGTCCCCACTTGGCTGTCCACCCCGATCTGTCCGCCCATCAGGCGCACCAGTTGTCCCACGATGCTGAGCCCCAGTCCGGTACCGCCGTAGCGGCGCGTCGTCGAGGCGTCGGCCTGGGTGAAGGGTTCGAAAATGGACGCGAGTTTCTCCGCAGGGATGCCGATCCCCGTGTCGCGGACGGAGAATTCCAGCGTCGCGTCGACGGGCGTTTGCCGCTGGCACTTGACCTCCAGCACGATCTCACCCTCCTCGGTGAACTTGATCGAGTTCCCGACCAGATTCACGATGATTTGGTCCAACCGCGTGCAGTCGCCCAGGAGGTTGTCGGGGGCCGCCGGGTCGATCCGGCAGGCCAATTCCAAGCCTTTGCGGTGGGCGGACATCGCCAGCGGCTTCACCACGCTGCCGACGCGCTCACGGAGCGCAAAGGGCGCCGCTTCGATCTCCAGCTTGCCGGCCGCAATTTTCGAGAAATCCAGGATGTCGCAGAGCAGCCGTAAGAGCTGCTCGCTGGATTGGCGGGCCAGCGTCAGGTACTCGCGCTGGGGCGGCGTCAGTTCCGTATCCAGCACCAGGTCGGTCATGCCGATGATCGCGTTCATCGGCGTGCGGATCTCGTGGCTCATGTTCGCCAGGAAATCGCTCTTGGCGCGATTGGCTTCTTCCGCCTCGCGCTGGGACTTCCTCAGTTCGACGTTCGCCCGCTCCAACTCCGCCGTCCGCTGCTGGACCCGTTGTTCCAGCGAAGCGTGCAATTGCCGCAACCGCTCTGCCAGCACGTTGTAGCTGTGACCGACCACGGCGATTTCGTCGCGTCCCGACTCGGGAATCAGGGCCAGCGGCGAGTTTTCATCGGAGGCCGCAGCCGCCTGGAAATGACGGGCCATGGCCTCCAATCGCCGGCCCGCCACGACCCGAAACGCGACCACCATGGCGGCAAACAGGGCCGCCAGCCACGGGCACAACAGCAGGATGTTCCGGCCAGCGTCTTTCCACAGCGCCGCGTACACGCGGCTCATCGGAATGCCGATCACATCCATCCCCGCCACGTCGCCTTCCCGGTATCCGAAGCCGCCGCTGGAACCGTACCGCTCCAGCAGCGATCTCGGAGAATCCTCCGGCCGGCCGTGACACTGCAGACAGGCATTCTCGATGCGCATCACGCGTGCGCAGACGTAGTACTCCTCCAGTTCGTCGCCGTCTTTGGTACTCAGACGCCGTATCCCTTTCCAGCGTTCTTCCTGCGGATTCTCGCGGAAGTACGCCAAAATCTCTCGTTCATCCGGGCCTGCGAGGTTTTTGGTATTACGCGGACTCTCGGAGGAAAACTTGATGAAGTAATCCTCGAAGCGGCGGTTCACTTTCTCAAACACGCTGCGGGCGATGTAGGAAGTGCTCATCGCCTCGATGACGAATTCGCCCGGTTGGACGCGATCCGCCATCGCCGGTCGAATCGCATCCGCCGCATATTCGCGGATCGCGACATCAAACGTCAGCGCCAATTCGGCCTGTTGGTCGGTCAGGTGCATCAAGTTCCGCTCGGTCGAGTGCCAAGTGAGCCACACGACCAACACCGCAAAAACGACGGCGAACACGCCCACTAACACGGAAAACTTGACGCCAATGCTGCTCACAAACCGTCTCCTCAACCCGAACTGCCGCCCGCACCCCACCGTAGGCCGCTCGCTCCGCGAGCGCAAGCCCATCCCCCCTTCTAAAGCTTACCTGATGAGGGCGCAAAGAACAAACAGGCTGACCAGTCGGGCGGACGTGAACACCAGTAGCCGTCTACGGCCTGCCGCCTGCAATCGCGACGGCCGCAGCCAAGTCTTGGAGTGCGGTGCCTTGTCACCGCTTTGGGCAGCGGCCTGCAACGGTGCGGCCGATTGGGTTCAGGAGACACAGCAAGGCACCCGAACACAAAGCGGCGGTCCTTCGTCGCGATCGAGCCAAAGCGGCGACAAGGCGCCGCACTCCAAGACACGCCGGAGAAGCAGGAGACCGGGCAACCCCAATACAAACGTGTGTGCTCGACACGAGCATGGTGCGGACAGCGGCCGTCGCCCGCCGGGACCATGACCTTGCTGCTCACCACTGGGCGGCCACGGCGTCTACGAGTTCGCCCCACACACCATCCACCGCAAATTCGTCCCGGGCGACGAGGTCCAGATCGGACGAACCCGCCCCAACCCGCCGCCCAGGCGCTTCCGAGCGATCGGAACCGCGATCGCCTACGGCCAACCAGACGATGGGATCGAACGGCTCGCCCCCCGCCAAGATCTGGTCTCGCGCCGAGGTGTCAGGCGCAAGGTCGCGATCGTCGCTGGCCGGCGCGTCGAAATCCCAAACCGCGGAACGGTCCCTCGCCCCCGCGATTGCGCCGGCCTCAGCCTCCGTCGGCGTCGCTGTCGCTTCCGCTTCGCCGGCAGCGGCGCTCTGGGAGTTGATATAGTTGATCACCAGCAACACGTCCTGCGCCGTGATGCCGTCGTCGCCGTCCACATTGTAGAACGGCGGCGGGACTTGCGGCGCGGGTGGCACGCTGCTTTCGCCGGGATGCGCGTTGATGTAGTTGACGATCAGCAGTACGTCCAGCGGCCAAACACCGTCCTGGCCATATACGTCGTACTGGTTCACCGGATTCTGCCAGGGAACTTGCATCACCGTGGTCAGCGTATCGAAGGTGTCGGGCGTGGGCGAAGCCTCCTCCCACGCGACGTTGTCGCGGGCGATGCTGTAGAAGCGATAGGTATGGCCCGGCTCGCCAACGAAGGCGGCCGATGTCTCCGGCGTGCGGTCCTGCCACTTCTCCCACCCATCACCGTCGTCCGAGACGTACACGTCGTACGTGCCGATCCCCGAACCGCCCTCGTCATCCTGCCCCGTCCAGTTCACCGTGAATTCCGTCGTCACGCTCACCCGCGGCAACTCGACCACGTTGCTCTCCGGCGTGCCGGCGTCGATCGTGTTCAGGCATTCCTTGGCCGCGTCGGTGCCTTGGCCCGGATCGTGCGGATCGATCTGGTTGGTGGCGATGGTCTCGCCGAAGTCGAACTGGATCAGGGCCACGTTGCGGATCTCGGTCCCCGTGGTCAGGCCGGACTTGGGCCGGATCACGTAGCTGACGAACCCCATGCCGCGTCCCGTGCCGTCCTCGGGCGGCAGAAAGCCCGTCATCACGTCCGGCGGCAGGTCGATCGCCGGATCGATGGTCTGGAACACGGCAAATACACGGCCGCTGGCCGCGTCCAATCCGGCTTCGATCTGGACTTCGACGCTCTTGCCGTTGGCCTCGAACGGCACCGTGGTCTGGAAGTGCTGCGAGCCCGCCGGCACAGTGATGATCTGGTCGCCGAAGCCGATCTGTGTCAGTTCAAACGTGGCCAGATCGACCGTATCCGCCAACTGGTCGGAAACAACCACTCGCTGCGCCGGCGCGGTCGCGTCGGCATCATTCTCGAAGTCGATGCGGTAGGAAAGCAGCCCATCACCGCGCACATACCCGCTCACGCCGTAGCCCTGCGCATTGGACTTTGCGTTCGGATCGATTCCGAAGACAATCTGGACCACATAACGGGCCCCGCGCTTAACATCATCCCAGGGTGTGCTGCCCTCGCTGACAGGGGTTCCGCCCCGGCAGCTTGAAGACCCGCAGTCAAGAATGTGCCCCGTTTCAACAAATATGTTTGCTGCCTTCCTGTTTCCGAGTGTGGCAGTATCCGCGGGCGAATAACCTTTTTCATTTAGTTTGATCTGCTCACCCTTTGCTAGTTTCCTTGCATCATGCATGGCTGCGCCCATATCTGCTGCTGCCCCCAGTTTGCGTCTGAGTTCTTTAGCCACAGACTCTGCTTGGTCATCCACCTGCAATCCCGATGGATCGACGTAGAGGACCGGATTGTCCCATGCGTAGCGATAGAGATTGACATCCAACCCTGCCCACATTATGGGGTCCTGAGAAATAAACCGTCCGGCCAGTGGATCGTAGAACCGTGCACGCATGAAGGTCAATCCGTTGACGTCGTACGAAACCGCCGAGCCAACGTGCCCTGCCTCCATGACGCCCAGGCGCCCCACAAACTCGAACGGATTCGGCGCGAACTCGATCTTGCTCAAGATGTTTCCGAATGGATCGTACGAGTATTGATCCAGGACCTGCCCATTGGCGGCGGTCACGACGCTCGTCGAGCCCAGCATGTCGAAAGAGTAGTAGTTCGCCGCACTCCCCGGCGAGAGCTGGGCCGCCAAGCCGAGACCGTGGGCGTAGTAGGTAGGGCCGGCGCCGCCACGATACTCGGCGACCACGTCGCCCATACCGAAGGGATCGACAACGAACTCCGTGCGAAATCCATCGTGTGTTGTCGCCGCGCGGTTCCCCAAGGCGTCGTACTCGTAGGTCCAAGTGTCTTCCGGCCCGGTCACCGCGACGAGGCGGTTTTCCACATCGTACTGGTACGTCCAGACATCCGTCCCGTCGATCTTCGCAACGAGGTTGCCGTCGGCATCGTAGCGGTATTCGACGCCGCCCACGGCGGTGTATTGGTTCAGGTTATTGGTGGTGTACGTTTCAGTGACGCCGTTGGCAATGGCGGACACACGGTTTCCGGCTGCGTCGTACTCCCACCCCATGTCCTGGTTGGGAATGTTCGGGTTGACCGACTGGAGGACGGCGTGAATCAGCTGGCCGGAGAGGTCGTACGTGTAGGACCATTGGCCGTCCAGCGAGGTCATACGACTGACGTTTCCCGCGGCGTCGTACTCGTAATCGAAGCGGGACAGCACGCTGCCCAGCCGCGTGTAGTTCACCAAGTGGACCAATTCACCTGCCGCATCGTACTCGTACGTTGTGTAGGCTCCGTTTCCCTTAGTCTCCTTGGCCAGACGCCCAAGGTCGTCGTACTCGTACGCATCGATGGGGGCGCCGAGTTCATTGGCAATGCTCTCCAGGCGTCCCAAGGCATCGTAATGGTAAACCGTCCCGTGACCAAACTGGTCGCTCATCGATGTCCGTCGCCCTGCCGTGTCGTAGGTGTAGGCCAAGAACTTGCCGTCCGGGTAGTCGATCCGCGTGAGGTAGTCGTTGCCGTCGTAAGTGAAGTGGATAGTCCCCTTGGCGTCGGTGGCAGCTGTAAGATTGCCATGATTGTCGTGGACGTAGGCGACTGTCGATCCGTCGGGATACTCCTTCGACGTCAGCCGGCCAGCCGCATCGTGAGTGTAGGTGACAGATTGCTCGCGGCCGTTGGTCGAAGCCGTCACATTGCCTTGGGCGTCGTATCCCCATTTCTCTTGCGTCCCGTCCGGGTATGTCAGCGCGACCAGATTGCCACGATCGTCGTAGGTCAGCGTCGTCAAATTGTCGTTGGGATCGGTGACCGTGGCGATTCGGTCGTAGGGGCCTGCGTAGGTGAATGCCACCTCCGCGCCTGCCGGGTCGAGGGCGGTGACCAGATTGCTCGTCTTGTCAAACGTGAACTTGGCTGAGCGGCCGGTGAGGTCGGAAACCTGCGTGAGATTGTATTCGCTGTCGTAATCGGCTTGGATCGCACGGCCTAGCGGGTCTTCCACCTTGGCGACGAGCCCACGATTGTCGTACGACACGGTCATCAACCCGGCGTCCTGGTGCTCAATTGCGTAGGACGCGGACGGCGTTCCGCCTTTCTCACTGGGGATGAAGAATGGTTTAGGGACCGGTATCTCTCGATACACAATCGCTTCGGCATTCCCGTCGAGGTGCGTTTCGTAGAGCTGGGTGCCTCCAATGTACGTGAAGTAGCGGTTTGTGCCGTCGGGGTAGGCGATGATTTCCAGTTCGTGCCCCGTGTAGCCGTGGTAATCGTCCTCCGGCAGATACGTGTATTCGGTCGTCCGTCCGTCGTAGGCTGTGGCGGAGACCAGGTGCTCTCCGGCGGCGTCGTAGGTAAAGGACGTAGCTCGTCCCTGCGGATCGGTGACGGTGGCGATGCGTCCCGCCCCAGTGTAGCCGATGGCAAGAAACTGGCCGCTGGAATGCGTCAGCCTCGTCAACGCCCCGGCGGTGTACTGGGCCGTAATGCGATTGCCGTTGGCATCCTGGAGGTAATCCAATCTTCCGTCGGAGCGGAAGGCGTATACCTGGCCGTCGCTCTCCTTGATCATAAATGTCCCGTTAGCAGCCAGGGTCAGTTCGGCGTTGTCGCCGGGCGAGTTGAAGTATCGTCCGGGTGTCCGGCTATCCGGCTGGAATCGCCGTAACATGCCGGTCGGCGTCATGACGACGACGGTGCCATCGGTCCGCTGCTCCACAGACCAATCCCAATTGTGCGTCCAGCCGCGTCCCAAAGCGTCCAGTCGAAACCGGCCGGTCAGCGTAGTTCCCAAAAAGACTCTCGCGAACGTAATCGGCAGCCCCGGCGCGTCCACCGTGATGTCCTCCGCCCCAGCCAAGTAGCCGGCGGGATGGAAATCGCCGTTCGCAATACCTAGGGCGAATCGGTACAGTTCGGTGACGTCGATGACATGTCGACCGATCCGGTCCAGGTAGGTTGCGAGCCGATCGAGGGCCGCGACGTAGGTGCCCCAGGTCCTCAACCCCGCGTAGTTTCCCACCGGGACGACCGGAATGTTGCCAAGGAAGTTCTCGAACAGCGTGGGCCACACATCGGAGGCGACGCTGCGGGGTCGCAACGCCTCGGTTTCCTGTTCCCCCCAGTAAGCGAACGGAGTCTGGTCGTCGGTGGTGACTGCAGCGAGCCCGAACTCAAACGGCTCAGATGCATCCCACGGCTGAAGCCAACCCGCCCAATACACGGGCACCCGGCCACGTTCGCCCGGCAGCAACATGCCTGCCTGACTCCCGCTGGCCAGAATCTGGATAGTATTGGTGAAGCCCGTAGGCATGGCGCTGGTCCAGAAACCCTCCGATAGACGCGAGGCATCGAGCGTCATGATGGCGTCTTCGCGTTCACCCTGCTTGACCGAGAGGACCAACAAGGGCGCCGGGATCGCTAGATCCCCAGTATTCGCATATTCGACGTAGATCGTGGCGAGTTGGTGGAACCCCAGGGCGTCAGGCAGGATCAGATTCGACCAGAAACTCGCGTTGGCCGAGTCGAGAATCTTTAAGCCGTCGGGTAGTTCTGCGCTGGCGCCGTCGGGTCGAGTCGCGACGATCGTGTAGGTGCCTGGGGGCACATGGTAGGGGAACCTCACCGTAACGTTGGTGTACGACTCGACGCTCAATTCCTCGGCGAGATACTCGGTCCCAGCGGTAGACCGCAGAGCTACCGACATCGTGTTGTCAAATCCGGCGCCAGTCAGCGAAACCAACACCAGGATGCCATTTCCGACTTGTCCAGGCCTAGGAGTCTGTCCAAGAATTATCCCAGACTCTTGTCTTCTTGATTCCTGAG
>CAYPGE010000184.1:0-16492 GCA_964409865.1 uncultured Pirellulaceae bacterium | reverse complement strand
GGCGTCGAGTTTCGCAGCCAAGTCCGGCGCGGCCTCCTTCGCCTGCTCGCCGTACACCAGACTACTGAGCGTTCCCGACAGATCCAGGTATCGCCATGCGCTGGTGGCGGCGTTGGGGTCCTCCCACGGCGGCAAAGGCCGGGAATCCGTACCGCCCAGCGCCGCGGCCATGTTGCGAACGGGCGCTGGAAACTGCTCCATCATCTGGCCGCCGCCCAGGCTGCCCAGGAACATGCCGACGCCCACCAACAGGAACGTGATCAGACTCTGCGCACTCGACTTCAACTCCGCCGGCGCCCGTTCGTTGAAGTACATATAGGAGCCGACGTAGAAGAAGCTATAGCAGAGTCCGTGCAAGGCGAGTCCGAGCAGGGCCACGTAGAAATCCGGACAGGCGAAACACAGATAGCGCACGCCCCAGGCCAGCATGCCCAGTGCCACGACGCGCTTCAGCCCCAAGCGGGATACGAACCAGGGCATGCTGAACATGAAAATGAGTTCGGAGAACTGATTCAGCGAGGTCAGGGCCAGCGGCGAAGGATATCCCCGTTGCTGAAGCATGGGGACCTGCAGCGTGAAGAAGTATCCGCAGGCGACGAGTCCGACGATGAACACGCACAGGGTAAAGACCAGCAGCGAACCCTCCTTCAGCAGGTTGAGAGCCCCCAGTCCGAACACGTCCCCGCCGCTGGCTTCTTTGCCCTTAGGAGGCGTATGCGGCAGCGTCAGGCAGTAGAAAGCTAGGACGATTCCGGCCGCTCCCGATTGGAACAGGAAGTTGGGCTTTGCCGCCCCGCCCAGGAAAACGGAGGCCAGCAACACGGCCATGATCCAGCCGACCGTGCCCAGCACGGCGATCCGCGGAAACTTGTCCGGGTCCGGGATGTGCCGGAAGGCCACCGAATTCACCAAGGCAATGCTCGGCATGAAGAACAGGCCGTTCAGCATCATCAGGGTCATCAAGCCGGGAAAAGTCGTCTGGAAACCGGCCGTGATCAGACACAAACCACCCAGCAAGTGCAGGACGAACAAGATTCGCTGGGCCGCAAAGTACCGGTCGGCAATCAAGCCCACGAACAACGGCGAGACGATCGCACCGATCGCCGCCACGGCGCCCAACCAGCCGATTTGCCAGCCCGAAAAGCCGAGCGAGGCGGCGTAGCCGGTGATGGCCACCGCCCAACCACCCCAGAGAAAGAACTCCAGGAACATCATGATCGACAAGCGGGTTCTGACCAGAGGCGGATGCTGGGAACTCATGGCGTGCTCCTTGCAAAGTACGGTTAGTCCAGGGCCAAATTGCCCTGCATCATACCCGAATGTCCGAAAACATCAATCGTCCAACGCATTTTTGTGGCGTGGCTCACAACCGCCACGGGGGACGTGGCGTGTAGGCGAGCAGGCGGTTGGCCTGGTCGTCGGCGGGGAATTCGCCCGCGGTCGGATCCCACTTGACCCTTCGCCCCAGGGCCAGGGCGATGCCGCCCGCCAGGATCAAGGTCATACTGTCCACGGCGGTCTGCGGCTCGCAGATCGTGGGCCGCCGCGTGCGGATGCAGTCGAGGAAATTGCCGGAGTGGCTCGTCGCATGATACACGCGGGCATCGCCCGGACGCAGTGGTTCCCGGAGGATGCTCGCCGGGTAGGAGACGATGTTGCTGCGATCGACCGCAATCCGCCCCGCGCTGCCGACGAAGCAGGCTCCGCCGTCGGAGCCGACGTTCTCGCCGGGGTAGCCCGTCGAATGGATCACGACGCCGCTGTCGGCGTAGCGATAGTGGACCGCTCCATTCTCCGGCCAGGCTTCGACGATCTCGGCCGGATCCGGATTGATCGTCCATCTGACGATGTCGTAGTGGTGCGGGCTCCAGTTCACATCCCCGACGAAGAATCCGGACAGGGCATGGCCGGCCCCGCCGGAGTACGGCCGCCAGGGCAGCGGTCCGAGCCACATGTCCCAATCGAAGCCCTCGGGGACGGGCTGGGATTCGTCCGAGGTCCAGTCGCTGGGGACGAACGCGCCGGGCGAGCGGTAGGCATAGACTTCCTGCAGCCGGCCGATCCGCCCGTTGCGCACCAGGTCGCAGGCCTGGCGGAACTTGCCGTCGTACTCCGACCGCTGCTGCATGCCGGCCTGGTAGACCCGGCCGAAACGCCGGCAGGTCTCGACCAGGTTGCGGCCCTCGCGGATGGTGGTGCAGATCGGCTTCTCGCAGTACACATCTTTCCCGGCCCGCAAGGCCATCGTGGCCATCAAGGCGGCCCAGTGATAGGGCAGGGCCAGCAACACGGCGTCGATATCGGGCCGGGCGAGGACTTCGCGAAAATCGTTGTAGGCCTGGACTCCGCTGTAGCCGGCCTGGCCAGACTTCTCGGCGTAGATCTGGTTACAGCGCTGGTGCGCCTGGTCGCGCCGCTCCCGGCGCACGTCGCACACGGCCAGCACCTGCACATCGTCACGGGCGATGTAGCCGCCGGGAACGTAGGTCCACGCGCCGCCCAGCAAGTGCCCCGTGCCCTGGCCGCCTAAGCCGATGAAGCCCATCCCGATCCGCTCGCTGGGCGGCGCGTGGCCGTCGCGTCCCAGCGCGGAGGCCGGGAGCAGACTCGGCGCGGCCACCGCCACCGCGGCGCCGGCTGCCAGGAATTGACGGCGCGTTAGAAAGCGAGAGCGACCGGCCTGCAGATCTCGTGCGCGACTCATCAAGTTTCTCCACTCAGAAGTGCCTTGTGTCTTGCCTATGCGGCAGGGACGAAGACTTCGAACTCCAAACCACGATTGTTCTGTTTGCGGCGCATGGAGTCAACACGGGATCGGCGATCATCACGCGGAGCGTGATGGCTACGGTGAAGTTGCGACAGGTATTGCTTCGCCGGTCCTGAGAGACAGACTACGGATAGCTTCTCGCCACACGGAAGCCCACGCCTGCCTGCCGCACGTCAGGCCGCTGCCGATTGCGGGCCGCACTGCGCAGGCGGGCTGGTCCGTCCAGGAACGAGCCGCCGCGCACGGCGCGGGGGTCCGACTCGCGCACCGTCTCGCCGTCCGGCACCGCGAGGGGCGACAACGGAGATTCGCCCAGCGGATACGGCTGATAACGGTCCTGGCACCATTCCGCGACGTTGCCGTGCACGTCGAACAGGCCGAAGTCGTTCGGCTTGAGTTGTCCGGCCGGCCGCGTTTCACCGCCGCTTGGCTCGCGATAGACGGCGTAGTTTCCCAACCGCTCTGTGGCGTCGCCCAACGAAAAGGCCGTCGCGGCGCCGGCGCGGCAGGCGTACTCCCATTCGGCCTCCGTCGGCAGACGATAGCCCTGCCGGTACAGATAGTCGGGAACCACTTTCATCCCCGCGGCACACTGGCCGTCCGCCGTGGGCTCGTAGCACCACTGGTCCTGCGGGATGCCTTCCCGGGCGCTGAGCCAGTTGCAGTAAGCGGCGGCTTCGAACCAGGTCACTGAGCCCTGCGGGTGCTCGGGTGCCGCTCCACCGGACGGAATGCGGGCGGACTGCGGGCGATCGATGTCCCGCAGGAAGCGTTGGAATTGCTCGACCATAGTCTCCCGAGCGGCGAGCGAAAAGCTGCGGGCAATCCGCCACGGATGCTGCGGCTCGTCGCTGCCGCGTGACGCCTCGCCGGGCGGCGACCCCATCCCGAATTCGGCCGGGCCCGCGATCACCGCCAGCGTGTGGCCTTGACGCGTGACGTACCACTGGCGGCCGGCGGGCGAGCCGGCGGCGGCCAGTTCCCGGTCGATGCGCGTCAGGCCGGACGCTTGGCCGCAGCGTTGCAAGGCCCAGGCGGCGGCCGCGTGGATGCCGGCGTCGGGATCGTCGCGATACAATCGCAGCAGGCTGTCGATCAGTTCCTGAGGCGGCTCGGCTTCGCGCACCGTGGCACGCGGCCCCTGCGGATCGTCCGGGTCGCTGACCATCTCGCCAGCCATCAGAATCAGCGCTCGGCGGACGGAAACGTCTTCTTGCTTGGGCAACTGACGGAGAAGTCCCACAGGGCCCATGATCACGGGACGCAGGTCGTGGATCAGACGCGTCCGCAAAGTGGGATTCGGCTCGTGCTTCAGCAGCGGCCAAACAGCCGCCTCCTGGCCTACGGCCAACAGCACGCCCGCGCTGCGAGCCCGGATCGGCAGCAGCCATTGCCGCATCCAGCCCGTCACGTCGCCGGCAGCGAACAACAGCACCAGGACCAGCAGGAAGATGGCGCCCAGGTTGCGGGCGTGATGTCGAGCCGAGACGCGCATCATGCGCCGCTGCAGCAGCGTCCAATCCGCGCTGCGGGTCAGCAGGCGGATCGTAATCCACTCGCGCAACGACGGCAGCTGGCGGCCTTCCGTCCGGGCGTTCCACATCATCGACCGCTCGGCCAAACGCAGCTCGGCCCGCCCGCGGCGCGTCAGCTTGCGCTTCTTGGTCAACCATTCCCGGACCGAGGGCACCAGGTAGTCGTGCGTCAGCTGGTAATGCCGTTGCCCCGGCCGCGTGGCGGGTTCGTCGCCGCCGCCGTCGCCGCCGCCGTCGCCGCTGTCGGCCGGCGTGACCAGCCGGGTCTCGCTGTCCAGAATCCGCATCAGCTCCTTGAAAACCCGCGGGCTGTTGCCGTAGCCGGACAGGTCGAGCAGTTCCGGGTACGAGCGGACGTGGCCGCGCAGGTCGCTGCCCGGTTCGGGCAGCAGGGCCTCGAACACGGCTCGAGCCGCCCGCTCGTGCAGGCGATACTGCGGGCTGGCGGACCGGGCCCCGAAGGTCTCCTCCAGGAACGCCACGCCCACGCCGGACGCCCCGCCCAGTTCGCGGAGCGTCGCCGGCGTCCAGGGCCGGCTCTTGGCCATTTCGGCGAACAGCGCCAGCCGCACCGGCACCACGCGGCCCTCGTGAGCCAGGGACTCGACGGCCCGCTGGAGGAACGTCTCGTGAACGCTGGTGAACTCCGCCGGACTGCCCGGCAGTTGACCGAACGCGCGGCCGAAGGCCGCCAGGATCTTGCGGGCATGAGGCACGTCGAACAGGTCCACCAGCGACGCGTTTTCGCCCTGCACCAGGTCGATCTCCAACTCGGCCAGAAACCGGCTGACCGCCAGCCAGAAATCGTCCCGGATCAGCAGCAGGCACTGCAGACGCTGGCCATCGCACTGCCGCAACGCCTCGACCAGCGAGCGGCGGTCCTCGTCGATGCGGCCGTGCAGCCACTGCTCCAGCTGGTCGAGGACCAGCAGCACCTTGCGGCCGTGCGGCAAGCGGCGTCCGCGCCGCACTTCGGCCAACGACTCGGCCAACCCGGCCTCCGGCGGCAAGTCCGGACACTTGCGGCGGAGGCGGCGCAGGAGCCTGGCTTCGGTGTCGTCCGCCGAGGCTTCGACGTACACCGGCTGGACGTGGGAGGCGAGCCGCGGCAGCAGGCCGGCCCGCACCAACGACGACTTGCCGCAACCCGACGGCCCGTACAACACGCCCACGGCAAACGTCTCGCCGGGATCCGTCTCCTCGATCCGGTGCTTCCAGTGCCGGAGGCACTCCGGCAACCCGTCGCGATCGCGGGGGCCGGGCACGAGATCGAGAAAGAAACCGGCGTCGTTCGCGTCAAAGGCCCGCAACCCTTTGGGCACGACGCGCGGCGGCTGCCGATCTGCAGCGGTTGTGCCTGGGGTCGTGCTGCTCGCAACCAGCGTCGTGACGTCTCCGCAGTACGACGCGGCGGCCGGCGGCAACTCGGCCCGCTGCCCGTAGTGCCGCAGATCGTCGGCCATCGTCTGCGCGGACGCGTACCGGTCGGTGGCCCGCTTGGCCAAGGCCTTCAGGCAGATCCGCTCCAGTTCCTCGGCGATCGTCGAGTCCCACGCCCGCAACGGCTGCGGCTCGCCGCGCACGATTTGCTGCCACAGCGCTTCGTGCGATTCGGCCGAGAACGGCTTGACGCCGGTCAGCAACTCGTACAGCACGACTCCCAAGCTGAAAATATCCGAACGCGCGTCCACGCGGTGCGCTTCGCCCCGCGCCTGTTCCGGACTCATGTACGCCGGCGTCCCGGCATAGCTGCGGCGAAGGCCGAGATCCTCGTCGGTCAGCGCCAGACCGAAATCGGCGACATAGGGCTTGCCCTCGGCGTCCAGCAAGATGTTGCCGGGCTTGATGTCGCGGTGGACGAGGCCCTGCGTGTGGGCGTAGTGCAGCGCCTCGGCGACCTCCATCACGATGCGGACGGCTTCGCCAGCGGGCACACGCCCGGCGAGAATTCGCGTCGCCAGATTCTGGCCGGAAATGAGTTTCGAAACGACGTAACATTGACCGTCCTCGGTCCGTCCGACGTCGTACACCGGAACGATGGCGGGATGGTCCAGCCGGGCGACCAGACGGGCTTCCGTCAGGTAAGCCTGCACGTCGCGCGGCTCCGCCACCCGGTGCCGCTGCGGGACTTTGATCGCCACATTGCGAGCCAACTCGTCGTCCCGCGCCAAATACACGCAGCCGAAGCCGCCGTGGGCCAACACGCGGAGCACGCGATAGCGGCCGATCTTCTCCGGCGTTGGCTCCGTCGCCAAATCGGCCGCCGGCCCGGAAGCATCGGAGTCCGCACCGTAGTCAACCGCGGGGCCACTGCCCTCCGTGTCGTGACAAGCCGCCCGGTCCTCGACCCAGTCTCCCTGAATCCGCTCCCAAGCGCGCAAACAGTTCTCTGCATCCGCGTCCAGCAGGGCGCTGCTGATTTCTCCCAGTCTGCGCAGCTCCTCAGCCAGCTCCGGAAGCAGTTCCGGGTGCTGCGCGATGACGTCTTCGTCGGACGCGGCGACGCCCCTGGCACGCAGCCCCGCGAGTTCGCCAACGACGCGGCGCGCGCGCTGCAGGCGCTCGTCCGAGCGCGGTTCGCAGGTGACGGAAGTTGGCATCATCGACATGACCAGAATGAACTCTCGTTCCCAGGCTCTGCCTGGGAACGCACTGCCTCGCCGGCTCTGCCGGCCCAACGCGAGGCGGAGCCACGCAGGCGCTGGGTTACGAGGCGGAGCCTCGTAACCAGAAAACCAGAAAGGCCTCGTAACCAGAAAACCTCTTCACCCACTGAAGTACAACGACGATCGCCCCATGATCTCACGCAGATTCTTTCGGGCTCGATAGCTGATGCCCCGGACGGCGTCCTTGGTCCGGCCGGTAGCGGCCGCGATCTGCTCGTACGACTGGCCCTGCAGGTAGTACCGTTGGACCACCTCGCGTTGCTCGGCCGGCAGCGCGGCCAGCGCCGCCTGCACGCGGCGCATGCTCTCGCGGCGCTGAGCCTGGCCGGCGGGCGTGCTGCTGTCTGTCGCGATGCGCTCGACCAGGGCCGCCATCGAGCTATCGTCCGGCGCCCGCTCGCCCCTGACCGCTTCGCCTGCCCGGCGCTCTCGCCGGCGGCGTTTGGCGGCATCTTTGAGCAGATTGTCGGCAATGGTCTCCAGCCAGCCGCGGAAGGCGCCGGCATGCCGAGGCTCGAAGGTGCCGATCGCCTGAGCCACCCGGATCAACGTCTGGTGCAAAACGTCTTCCGGACGCAACAAGCCTTGCAGTTCCGCCGGGATTTTCCCGGTCAAGTGCCGTTGCAGGCCGTCGTAGTGCAGCAGCAACAGCTGCGACAAAGCCGAGCGGTCGCCTGCCACGGCCTGACGGACCAGTTCCAACTCGTCGATGTCCGCGCCCACGTCACCCCTCGCCGGCGGCCCCTGGAGTGCGGCGCCTTGTCGCCGCTTTTCGCGAGCCGTCCCATGAACCCAGGCGGCCTGCGTCCGACAACGCGTCTGCCAAAGCGGTGACAAGGCACCGCACTCCAAATCGGCCGCTGTCTTCATCGTACCGACGGCGGGCCGCGTTGGCAAACTTGCCGCTCACATCCGCGCTGGCTGGCCGGTCGCGGCCAGGACTGAGTTCCAGAGGCGGCCGTCGGGGTGGATCTGCTTGCGTTGGGAAACGGCGGCGGCGAGGGGGACATGGGTGAATTCGCCGCGCCAGTCCCCGACCAGCATGGCCGTGCGGCCGGACATCCCGGCATGGACGGCGTGCCGGCCCAGCAGCAGGCAAAAGGCGGCGTCGTGCGCGTCGGTGCGCATGCTGCGGATGGTGTAGCTGGGGTCGATGTACTTGACGTTCACCTCCAGATCCACCGCTTCAAAGTGCTGCGCAATCTGGTCTTTGAGGAAGGGACCGATATCGCCCAGCTTGACATTGCCCGAAGCGTCGCGTTCTTGCCCGGCTTGCAGCAGCTCTTGCCCGGCGCCCTCGGCGACGACGACCACGGCGTGGGCGCGCCGCTCGAGCCGGCGCTGCAGCGCGTCCAGGAAACCCGGCAAGGTGAAGGGCACTTCGGGCACCAAGCAGAAGTTGACGTCGCTGTTGGCCAGCGTCGCATAGGCGGCGATGAAGCCGCTGTAGCGGCCCATCAACTTGACCAGCCCCACGCCGTTGCGCACGCCCTTGGCCTCCCAATGGGCCCCGATGATCGGCGTCCGGGTCTGGGTGACTGCCGTATGGAAGCCGAAAGACTGGTGGACAAAGGAGACATCGTTGTCGACCGTCTTGGGCACGCCGATGACGCTGATCGGAAGATCGCGGCGGCGGATTTCTTCGGCGATCGCCAACGCCCCGCGCAGCGTCCCGTCGCCGCCCAACGTGAACAGGATCCCGATCTCGCGCCGCTGCAGCGTATCCACCATCTCGGAGACGTCCTGCGGGCCGCGCGACGATCCCAGGATGGTTCCGCCGTCCTCGTGAATGGCGTCGACTACCTCGGGTGTCAGCCGCAGCGGCTCGTGGCCATAGCGGGCCACCAGGCCCTCGTACCCAAAGCGGAAGCCCCAGACGGTCTGCACGCCGTAGTGGTAGGAAAGGGCGAACACGATCGAGCGGATGACGTCGTTCAGTCCGGGGCACAGACCGCCACAGGTCACGATGCCGCACGACAGCTTGCCGGGGTCAAAGAAAATCTTCCGCCGCGGACCGGCCAGTTCAAAACAAGCGGGCCGGCGGCCGGCCGCCAACGCGGCTTGGACGGTCTGGAGGTCGACATCGAACAGCACCCGCCGGTCGTCCTCCAGGAACCGCAACGAAACGGGGGAATCCAGGCGGGCTTCGCCCAGCCGGGGAATGTCAAAGTTCAGATCGGGGGTGTTCATGAGGGCCTCAGGTCGATGATCTCGATCAGCGTCGAGTCGCGCTCGCGGCGGGCGTCGCCCTCGCGCGTCAACAGGACGACTTCGGCCGCCGGCACGTACTGCCGGACCCAATCCACGGCGAAATGGGACCAGTTCGGCGGATCCTCCGTGCAGACGGGGAACACGCCGTAGGAAAACTGCATTCGCTGACACACCGCTTCGTCTTCGCTGACGGCCACGATCCAAATCGGCAGCCGAAAACGGCTCACCCGCCGCGCCGTCGCTCCGCTGCGGCTGGGAATCAGCACCACGCCCGGCTTCATCGTCTCGACGTCCAAGTACACGGTCAGCGAAACCAGATCCTCACGGCGGATTTCGCCGCGGACTTTCTCCAGCTGCAGCAGCCTTGCCAGGAAGTGGTCTTCCCGCTCCTGCTCGGTCACGCGGGCAATGGCCGCCATCGCCGCCACCGCGTCCTCGGGATACTCGCCCACCGCCGTCTCGCCCGACAACATCACGCAGTCGGTCCCGTCCAGGATGGCGTTGGCCACATCCGAGGCTTCGGCCCGCGTCGGGCGGCGGTTGTGGATCATGGATTCGAGCATATGGGTGGCCACGATCACGGGCTTGCCCAGCAGATTGGCCTGATGGATCATCCGCTTCTGCGTGATCGCCACCCGCTCGAACGGAATCTCCACGCCCAGATCACCGCGGGCGACCATGATCCCGTCGGCGGCGGCGAGGATCTCGTCCAGCTTGTCCACCGCCCGGGCGCGTTCGACTTTGGCGATAATCAGGGGGTGATAATCCAGCTCGTCCGCCGCCCGGCGGACCGCCGCGATATCGTAGGCATCCTGGACAAACGACTGGCTGACGGCGTCCAATCGTTCCGCGGCGGCGAACTGCAGGCATTCCCGGTCCCGCTCGGTGAACGCGCTGATCCCCAGGTCGATGCCCGGCAGGTTAACGCCCTTGTGCGAGCGGAGTTCGCCGCCGACCAGGACCTGGCAGGCGACCTCGCGGTCCCGGACCGCGGTAACCTGCAACTGGATGAATCCGTCGTTGAGGAAAATCCGATCTCCCGGTCGAACGACTTTCGGCAAGGCTGGAAAGCTCATCGACACGCGGTGCTCGTCGCCCACGATCTCGTCGATCTGCAGCACGAACGCCTGGTCGCGCTGCAACTCGACCGGCTCCGCAGCGAACTTGCCGATCCTCATCTTCGGCCCGGACAAATCGCCGAGAATGGCGACCCGCCGGCCGACTCTGGCCGCCGCCGCCCGGACGTTGGCGATCGCCTGCCGGTGAGAGTCCAGATCGCCGTGCGAAAAGTTGATCCGCGCCACGTTCATGCCGGCCGCGATCAAACGTTCCAACACCTCGACCGCTTGGGAGGCCGGGCCGATGGTGCAGACGATCTTGGTTTTCTTGTCGGGCAAGGTCGAATGGCTCATGGCAGTCGTCAAACGGTCAATCTTCCGGCAAGGGCTGGCCCTTGGTTTCGGGAGCCCATATCAAGGCCACCAATCCCAGGGCGAAAACAAACGACAGGTACGTGGCCGCCTTGCGGAACGGTTCTTCGACGCCCTGATTGACCATCATCGTGTTCAGGTACATCAGCATCGGCGGAAAGGCCGCCGCCAGATAACGCACCGTGTTGTAGCAGAAGCCCACGCCCGTGCCCCGCAGCCGCGTGGGGAAGATCTCCGGGAAGTAGATCGAATAGCCCCCAAACACGGACAATTGGGCAAACCCCATCATCGGCAACATCCAGTAGGCGTCGGTGCTGGTGTGCAGGCGATTGAACACGAAGATCGTCGCGATCAGGCAGAGAATGAACGCTCCGAAGAAAGCCGGCCGGCGGCCGAGCGTGGTGGCCACAATCGTAAAGGCGACCATACCCAGAAAGGACCCGACGTCCTGCAGAGCGGTCGCGCGTCCGCGAACCAGGTCGATCACGTGTTGCGGCTCGCCCTGGGCCTTCAGGCCCTCGGTGATCAGCTCCGGCGAAAAGAAACCGATGCCCCACAGGCCCGCCATTCCGGCCAGCCCCAAACATACGCCGACCAGCAGGTTGCGGCGCCACACGGGATGCCGGAACAAGTCGGGGATCGAGCCGACGTGCTGGGCCGAGCCGCCCGACTCGCGCGCTTTCTGCTTGGCCTGCTTCCGGCGTTCCGGTTCGCGGAGCACGAGGATGATCGGCACGACGAGGATCGCGGGCAGGATGCCGACGAAGAAAATAATCCGCCAGCCCGACATGCCGAACATGAAATCGGCCTTGCCGGGCTGAATGTAGGTGCTCATCAGCGAGCCCATAATGTTGCCGCCGGCCGACAACGCCTGCAGCGATCCCAAGGCGATCGCGCGGATGTGACTGGGGACGCTTTCTGCCACCAGCGTGGTGGCCGCTCCAAACATGCCTCCCACGCCCAGTCCGACCAGAAACCGGTAGCCCAGAAACTCCATCGGCGTCCGCGCCATCCCGGATAGCCCGGTAAAACCTGAATAGACCAGCAAGGTCACGGTCATCGTCTTCACGCGCCCCCAGCGATCGCTCATCATGCCGAAAATGATGCCGCCGGTAGCCCAGCCGATCATCATGATGCCCGTGGCCCAGCCGCCCCAGGACTTGACCAACGCCCCGCGCACCTCCTCGCGCCGTTTCTGCTCGGCCGGCGTCTCGTCGGCAGGCACCACGACCGCAGGCAGCAATTCCTTCAGCGCGGGTTCGCGGGCCAGGGCAAAGATCCGCTGATCCATGCAGTCGAACAGCCAGCCGCAGGAGGCGATGACAACCACCAGCCAGTGGTACCACGTCACGCGCTCGACCGCGCCCAGCGTCGCCCCGCCGTTTTCACCCAGAGAAGTTTGCATGAGGTTTCCTTTGCCACGAGATGCTGCCGCCTGGGGCGACCAAATTGGGAAAGGCGTATTGTCGGGAAGCTCGCCGCTCCGGTCAACCCATCCAGCCGCTCGGGACCCGGAAAAACAAGTCCCGCCGTGCGGGGAGTCACGCACGGGGCTCAGGCCGTTATGCCCCGCGGTTTGAAAGAAATCACCGCGGGGACCGGGAAACGTCCGATGCCCTTCAGCGCCTCGATGATCTTGGGCGCGTTCGTCTCCATCATCCAGGTGTGGGTCCGCCAGCTGTCGCGTTGCCGGAACGGCATCAGGATCACCAGCACCGGGCCGCTCCTGCTGTTCAGCACATAGTACAGGGCGATCGACTTGTTGGAGATCTTCTGCAAGCCGATCAATTCGGCGTCCTCCACGCCCCGCTCGAAGATCGTGGACAATCCCGCGGTGGCCCGCAGGACCTGGTCGCGAACCACGGGGTTGACGCCCTCGGGTAAGGTTTCCGCCAACAGTTGATTGGCGTCCACCGCCTTGCCGTCGGACAGGAGCGTGAAGAACTTGGCATACTTGGCGTGAATCTCCGCCAAGCCGTACTGCTGGAGATACTGGTCCGCCTCGGGCGTGGCCGGTTCGGCCGCCGACAGAGGATTGGCCAAAAGAACAGTCAGCGCCGCGACGGTGGCGAGTTTTAACGTGCTCATATCGATTCCCTCCCGTTTACCAGTCTACCACGTTTCACTTTCTTCCGTGTCGGGGTAAGCTTCCGTTCACGAACAATGTCGCCTTTCGCTCCGCGAAAGAGCGCTCTTTCGCGGAGCGAAAGGCGACAAAACAGCGGTTCTATATCTTGCACAGGCACAAAGTCAGAGTCAGCGGCGCGGCTTCGCCGAAACCAGGACGTTGGCAGCGAATTGGAAGCCGATCGCTCCCAGCAAAAAAGGAAAAAACAGCAGCCAGCCCAGGCCGCTGGCGAGCCGGGCACTCTCTTCCGCCAAAAACTGCGAACTCCAGACGAGCGCCGCGGACGTCACTCCCGCCGCCGTCAACGCGATGGTGATCAACACGCTGGTGATCCGCGGCCAGCCCCGCTCGCACTGGTAGATCGTGGCCAGGGGCGGAATCAGCAGCCCGCAGACCAAGGCCGAGACCAACGGCCCGTCCCCGCCCACGGTAAAGTACAGCAGCAGCGAGACCACAGCGCCGGCGACACACAGCCCCACCCAGTTCGACGTGACGATCTGCTCGCGCGACAGCGCCAGCCGGCCAAAACGGTTCAACCGCAACAGCAGGTTGAACAACGGGCTGGAAACCCAAGTCATGATGGCAAAGGCGATGTACAGGATCAGCAGCGGCATGATCCACGGCTGCAGAGCCGGATTGTTCCTGGCCACGTTCCGCAGCAGCCGATAACCGACATAGCCCCCGATGATCACGCCCCACTGGGCCCGCTCGCTGAGCTTCGCCATCCACAGGAAATAGCCGAGCATGACGCGGTAGATGAAGTGACGGGCCTTCAGCGCCTCGACGATCCCGTGCCGGGCGTAGTCCAGTTCCGAGTCGATCCGCAGCGCCTCGCGGAAATGCTCCAGGGCCTTTCGGTGCTCGCCCTGCTCCAGCAGGCGCCAGCCCTGGTTGGCGTGCGTGAGGGCGTTTTCGGGATCGCGCTGCAGGGCCGTTTCCAGCGCCGCGCCGGCTTCGTCCTGTCTGCCCAGCTTGACCAGCGCCATGGCCCGCAGGTTGATGCACTGGGCGTGTTCGGGATCGAATTGCAGGCCCAATCCGGCCGCCTCCAGCGCGCCGTTCCAATTCCGCAGATCGAAGCGGATGCTGGCCAATCGCGCGAAATAGTCCGGGTCCGTGGGATCCAGCCGGATGGCCTCCTGGATCGCTTGCTCGGCCTCCTGCGGGCGATTGCTGTGGTACAGCACGCCGGACAACGTATAGTGCGTGAACGAGTCGTCGGGGGCCAGGTGAACGGCTTGCCCGGCCTCGACCAGCGCTTCGCGAAAGGCTTCTCGCTGCGCCAGGCAGACGGCCAGCAGGCCGTGCGCCCGCGCTTCGTTCGGGTCGTCCGCCAAGGCCAGACGAAGTTCTTGTTCTGCCAGGTCGGTTCGCGACTGCTGCATCAGCAAGGCCGCGCGTTGGAAATGGGCGTTCATGGCAATGGGGATCCGGGACTTCACGCGAGTTTCAGGTACTTCAGCACGTCGTCATACACGCCGCCCTGGTTGGAGTACAGGGCATAGTTCCGCGCCGTGGAAAACCACTCGCGCGTGGTCGGTTTGAGCGTCTTGGCCGCGGCCAGCAAGTCCTTGCTCGCCAGCGGCTGGGGGACGCCCGTCCGCATCGCTTCGCGCAGCTTGCCCTCGATGGCCAAATCGACGACGGCCTTCAGGTCGGCCCCCGAAAAGCCCTCCGTCTTCTGGCCCAGGTGGTCAAAGTCGATCGCCTCCGCCGGCTTGCCGCGGCAGTGCAGCCGCAGGATGTCCGCGCGGGCCGGCGCGTCCGGCGGAGGCACGAACAACACGCGATCGAACCGGCCGGGGCGGCGAAACGCCGGATCGACGTGCCAGGGCGCGTTGGTCGCCGCCAGGATCAGGACGCCCTCGTTGGAACTCCCCGCGCCGTCCATCTCGGCCAGGAACTGGTTGATCAACTGCCGGCCGGCGCCACCGTGCATGTCGCTGCGGCGGCCGCCCAGCGCGTCGACCTCGTCGAAGAACAACACGCACGGCCGGTGATCGCGGGCTTGCTCGAACAGCTGATGCAGGTTCCGCTCGCTGTTGCCGATCCACATTTCCAGCACGTCATTGATGCCCACGGCGATGAAGCCCGCTTCGATCTCGCCGGCCGTGGCGCGGGCCAGGTACGTCTTGCCGCACCCCGGCGGACCGTACATCAGGATCCCGCCGCCGACGCTCTTGCCGTACGCCTTGTACATCTCCGGATGCCGCAACGGGTAGATGATCTTCAGGCCGATTTCTTCTTTCAGCGCGTCCATCCCGCCCACGTCGCGAAAGGTGATCTCCGGGCGCTCGATTTCGGTGGCCAATTCCTCGGCCCCTTCCCCCCAGCCCGCCCGGACGCGGCCCTCAAACACTTCGCCGGCCTCCTCCTCCGGCACCACGCCCAGCCGTTGCGACAGCTGCGGGTCTTGCACCGCCGGATCCATTTCCAGGGCCAGTTTGTATTGAGCCACCGCGTCGGCCACGTCGCCGCGCTGCAGCAGCAGCCGGGCGTACAGCACGATTGCTTTGGCGGAAGCCGTCCGCTTCTGGACCAGGTCCTCGACAATGACCAGCGCCTGCGACGCCTTGCCCTGCCGCCAATAACATTCCGCCAGACCCACCCGCGCATCGGCGCTGTCGCCGGCTTGGGCCAGCGCCTCGCGGTACTCCTGCTGGGCCTCGTCCAGCCGGCCCAGGCCCATCAACGAAGCCGCCAAGTGCAGCCGCAACGGCACGTTTTCGGGAGAGAACTTCAAGGCGTCCCGCAGGGACCGAATGGCGTCGTCGCCAAAAGACATGGGTCAGGCTCCACAACGTCAGGCCAAGGGCAAGCGAAAAACCGCATTATAGCGGCAACCCGCCCTCGTTCCCAGGCTCCGCCTGGGAACGCACAGCCTGGCTGGCTTTCTTCGGCGAACGGTGAGGCGTTAGCCCACCGGTTCCCATCATGCTGGCGGGCACCTCTCGAAGAAAGCCGGTGGGCTAACGCCCACCGTGCGTTGAAGCGAGACAGTCCGACTACTGGCCCGCGGTCAGGCTGTCGCGGAGCAGCATTCCTTCGATTTCGACGGCGCTGGCCCGCAACTGCTGCAGGCTCTGCAGATAGTCAAGATTGACGCTGAAGTAGGTCCGCTGTGCGGTGAGCACCGCCAGGTAATCGAATTCGCCCGCCCGGTATCCCGCATTGACCAGGTCCAGCGACTGCCTGGCGTCGGGGAGGATGCTGGCAAGATAGGTTTCGACCTGCCGCCGCGCGTTGGCGTATTGCTCAAATGCTACGGCCAGCCGGTTTCGCAGGTCCAGTCCCACGCGATCCACCTCGTTTTCCGCAGCGATCAATTCCGATTGGGCGGCCAGGATGTTCCCCTGATTGCGGTCGAACAGCGGCAACGGAACGACCAGCGCCAAGTCGGCGACCGTGTTGTAGCTGCCCGTGTCATACTTGGCCGCCGCCGCAACGCCGATGTTCGGCCGCCGGCCGGCGCATTGCAGCGCCACGTTGCTGCGCGCCCGCTCGACGCCCGCCAGGGCTCCAGCAAGTTCCGGGCTGAATGTCAACACCTGCTGCAGCGTGTCGTCCCAATTCAGGTCCGGCAAGTCGGCGTCCACATCGCCTGCCAGCGGTTCCGGTTCCATCTCCGGCCGTCCCAGGACGGCCGCCAACTGACGCCAGGCCGCTCGGTGGCGGTTTTGTGCCTGATTCAAGTTCAGGTGCGCAGTTTGGGCTTCGATCCGCGCCTGCAACACGTCCGTCAAGCTGACTGCCTT
>CAYPGE010000183.1:0-16502 GCA_964409865.1 uncultured Pirellulaceae bacterium | reverse complement strand
TCGCCATTATCGGCATTTTGGTCGCCTTGCTGCTGCCGGCCATCCAGGCGGCGCGGGAGGCCGCCCGGCGCACGCAGTGCGTCAACAATCTGAAACAGTTGGGAGTTGCCATGCACAACTACCACGACACGCACAAATGCCTGCCTTATGGCCATCGGCTCGAGACAACGGGCTCGACCCATCGGCGGGATTGCTGGTATCACCGGATCCTGCCCTTCATCGAACAGGAGGCATACCAGGTCGAGTACGAGAACTGGCCCGACTATTACCAAAGAGAGTACATTCATCGGATGCCCATTGAGATTGCCGGTCGCGCGGTCCCCGCGCTCATGTGTCCTTCTGATCCTTCCGGCCCAGCCGTAGGCGGGGGCGGCTCGAACAACGGATTCCAGGGCAACTATGCGGTTTGCGGGGGCGGCGGTTATCCCTATACGGCGGTCGTTGATGGCAACTTCTATGACACCGCCAGTCGAGTCGAGAACGGCGGGATGTTCGGCCGAAGCAATCCGGGAATCCCACGCACACTTGCCGCCGCCCTGGACGGAACCGCCAACGTGCTGATGGCCAGCGAAGGCATTATCCGCGGCAAGCAGGGCGCCACCTGGGGAGATATAGGCGGCTACTGGGGCGGCGCCCCGCACGGTTCGTTTGCGTTCTCCTCGGCCGAATCGCCCAATACGACGGTTCCCGACCGGGTCTACACGTGCAAGACTTCGACGTGGCCCAAGGCGCCGTGCGAAAGCGGCAACACTCTCGGACTTCCCGGCCGCTACAATTTCGCACGCAGCTATCATCCCGGCGGAGTCAATGTCGTGCTGTGCGACAGCGCCGTGCGGTTTGTCAGCGACAGCGTCGACACGCTAACCTTCCGGTACCTCGGAAACCGCGAAGACGGCAACGCGGTGGGCGCTTACTAGACCACTTCCACCTCTTGAGGAAAATGCAGATGCGCACAAATCGTTTGACCACGTTCTTTGCACTCCTGGCCGCCGGGATGATTTTCGGCTGTGGCTCCTCCGGGCTCGACACGAATCCCGTCAGCGGCAAGGTCACGTTCGACGGCCAGCCCATCCAAGAGGGCCGGATCACGTTTCGTGGGATGGGAAGCGATCCGCGGGCGTTCAGCGCGGAGATCAAGAACGGCCAGTACCAAATGGAGGCAGTGGCTGGCAAAATGAAGGTCGAGATCATCGCCTCCCGCCCCGTGCCCGGCAAGTTTGACGAGTCCAACCCCGGCGAAAAAGTGCCGGTGGGCGAGATGTACATCCCTGCCAAGTACAACTCCCAAAGCGAACTGACGGCCGAAGTCACGAGCGGCAGTAACGAGTTGAACTTTGACCTGACCGGCGGCGAAGGCGGGGCGGCGAGCGCGGCAGGCGGCCAAGCCGGCGGCGAGGCCCCCGCCCCCTGATTCGCACGCTGGCAACGGCGAGCGGTGGGCGTGAGCCCACCGGTTTTTTGCCTCGCTGGGCGTGAGTCCGCCTCTTTTGACCTTGCTGGGCGTGAGCCCAGTGGTTGTACGGGATTGGCTTCAGAACGCCGCCGCACGGGAAACCGGTGGGCCCACCGTTCGCCGGGACTGCCGGCTTCGAAGTTGCGCATCTTGCTCGATTTCGTCCCCTCCGAGCTTGCTCGGTGGAGCGGTGATTCTGCACCAACTACGGTCGCTGGGTTTCCTGCTCCCCTCCGAGCTTGCTCGGTGGAAGCAATGATTGGCGATTCGCACGCCCCGTGACCGAATCATGCGCTCCACCGAGCAAGCTCGGCGGGGGCGGCAGTTTCGGGGTTCTTCTAGTGCAGAATCGTTGTCCCACCGAGCAAGCTCGGCGGAGACGACTGCGCAAGCTCGATGCCTGCCCCCGGCGGATTGAAGCATGCTCTGAGAGACCTTATTTCCCGTGCCGCGCAACTCCCCGGTTCCGCCACACGGTCAGCCAGGGGGTCTTCTCAGGCGTGTTCGCCACGTGCGGACCCGGACCGACTGCGAAATCCAGGTCGCCGTCGCCGTCGAAGTCGGCCATTTCGAACGTGGCGTAGGGAGGCGAGCCGCTTTGCAGCGTGTGCCGGACAAACACGCCCAGCTCGGTTTGCTCCAGGCAGACGATCGATGCCAGCGGCGCGGCCACGACACTGCGGGGCATCAGCGGCGGCGGAAGCCAAGCCACCACGATGATGTCCAGGTCGCCGTCAGAGTCCAAATCGCCCGCCAGAGCGCGATAAGCGCCGATCATGTCGGTCAGCCGGTGATACTCGAACCGCAGGTTGCCCAGATTCTCAAGCCACTGGACGCCGTGCGACGGACTGACGTACAAGTTGTCCCAGGCATCGCCGTTGGTGTACAAAACGTCCACGTCTCCGTCCTGATCCAGATCCACCAATTCGATGCCGCTGGAGCCGAACATCAGGTCCGGTCCCGCCCAGAGGGTCTGGAGATGAAAGAGACCATCCCCCCGATTGATAAACGCATCCACGTGTTCCCATTCCTGAGAGACCAGCGCCACGAAGTCCGGCAGTCCGTCGCCGTTGAAGTCGTGAACGGGCACGTGAATGGTGCCCGGCCGGTCGTCGAGTTCCTGCAGATCGAAACGGGGGGCGTCACCGGACTTGGCAACGTTGCGGCACAGAAAAACCCCGCCCGTCTGGTAATGTCCAAATTCGGCGACGACCAGGTCGAGATCCCCGTCGCCATCGAAATCGGCCGGCCGCACGTCGGCGACCCGTCCCAAGCCGGACGCCAGCACGCGTTCTTCGTAGCGGCCTGATTCCTTCTCGCGCCGCAGCCAGACGACTCGCCCCCGGTCGTGATCGCAGGGACGCGAGCTGCCCAGGTCTGCAACCACCAGGTCGATCGCTCCGTCGGCATCCAGATCGCACGGCTCGACGTGGCACGGGTGGTTCAATCGGGCCAGCACCTGGGGACTGGGATCGCGCTTGCCCAGATCGATGTAAGCGACGTAGCCGAATCGGATGTCGCAGAACAACAAGACGTGATGATCATCCGGCGTCAGCCGGGCCCATCGCAGGTACGAAATCTCCGGACGGACACCGGCGTCCTGGCTCAAAGTCAACTCCTCGACGGCAAACGTCGCACGCAACTTGGTCTTGGCCTCGACCGGTTGCGGAAACCGCACCTCTTGGGGCGCGCGGGCCCGGTAATAGGCCACCACCTGGTGCATGGGCGGCGGTTTCAGATCGTTCCGGCCCGATCGAGCGTAGAACTCGTAACCCAGCGACACCTCGGTGTGCCAGCGGTCGCGAGGGAGATTCTCGGCCCGTGGCATCGTGTGGCAATCGCTGCAGAAGGCCACGATTTGCGCCTCCGTCGCCGGGTCGACCGGCGGAGGCGGTGAATCTGCCGACGACAAGGCAAGGGGGGAACTCGGCGTTGCGCCTCCCGACAACGTGTGCCACGCGACAAATGCCGCGGCGCCACACGCCAGCAGCGCCGCGAATGCCAGCGTCCGGCCCCGGACGCGTGACCTCCGCGGGTCGGCACCTGGCGGCGTCGGCGCAGGCGTGATGATCGGCTGGATCGGTTCTTGCATCGCCTGATTCTACCCGCGCCCTGTGCCAGGTGACACGGGACGTTATATAATTGGGCTCAGACGTAGCAACGATGGCCGAAACAACTTCCCGAATCTCACACCTATGGCATAACGACAAAGGAAATGAGGATAGCTGACAGAAAGATGGAGTGACAGAAAAATGAAATGCTAGGAGACGTAGAAACGCAGGTTTAGACTGATCTTCCTTACGCTCTCCGTTCCTCATCTTTCTGTCACCCCATTTTTCTGTCAGTGGCTTCAACTTCTTCTGATGGATCGGGAAGTTATCTGTACGTCTGATCCCGTGCCAGACAAGGGTTCCGGAACATGACGCAGCGAGAGACATCCCTGGAGGCGAATCCGCCAAAGCGCTCGCGCCGCGCGCGACGGATCGTCGTCTGTGTCGTCGCGATCCTGCTGCTGGCCTGCCTGATCTTGTATGGACGGGCGACCTTGGCTTGGTGGACGCGGACGAGCGCCGGGATGCACCTCAATGAAGGGGCAATTAGTGCAGCGCAGCTTTGGCTGGACCGGTCGGCGCGGTTCGATCCCGGCGACGGCGCGACGGATCTCCTGCGGGCGGCATGTTTCCGCCGCCTGCGGCAGCAGGACCGCTGGAGCGAAGCCCTCAGGCTGGCCAAACAAAAGGGGGCGCCGGCCTACCAGGTTCAGCTGGAAACCCAACTGGGACAGATCCAGGACGGCCAGTTTGACGAAGAAACCGAGAGCGAGCTGGAGTCGATGATCGGCGCGGGCGTATCGCCCACCGATTTCTATACGGCCCTCGTCAATGGCTACATCGTCAAAAAAGACCCGGAGCGGACCAAGGCTGCCCTCGACGCCTGGGAAGCCGATCGTCCGGATGAGCCCGATCTGGCCGTCATGAAGGGGCTGTACTGGCGGCGGATGAGCCAAGGCGAACTCGACATCCTGCAGCGGCTGGATTTCACGCAACGGGCGCAACAGGAATTTGAAAAGGCGTTGACTCGGCAGCCGCGACATGAGTTGGCACGGATCGCGTTGGCCGAACTGTTCGAGGACCAGCTCCGGCTGGATGATGCCTTCGGGCAGTACTCGGCCCTGCTGGCCTGCGCGCCCGCCAACGAGACCGCCAAGTTGAGACTGGCGAAGCTGCTGCGGCAGCTGAATCGGCTGGACGAAGCTCGAACGATGCTGGCGTCGCTGCCGCCACAGTCGCAGGAGCCAACGGAACTTGCCGCCGAGACGGCCGAAATCGAACTCGAATCGGGCAACTACCAGGCCGCGGACGAGTGGTTCGCCCGCGCGCAAGTGGATGCCCCGGATCGAGGCGGGATCGTTGGCGATGCGGCGATTTGTGCGGCGATCCAAGAGCAGACCACCCGCGCCCAACAGCTCCTGGCCCGGATCGACGCTGCCCATTACTACAATGTCAGGCTGGAAGACCTGGTCTCGCGTTTCACCACGGGCGCTGACGAGCCGCAGATCGAGGCCGAATTGCGGGCCTTGGAAATGTCGCGTCCTGGCGAGCATGGTTCCGGCACGGGGCAAGCCGCAGACGACCGGCAGGAAGACCCTGAGGCGACCGCCGCGGGACTGTACGCCCTGCACTGCAGCGGTTGCCACGGCGAAAACGGCGACGGCAAAGGCCGCGCCGCCCGGCACCTGTTCCCCAAACCCCGCGATCTGCGCACCGGCAAGTTCCGGCTGGTGAGCACCGTCAACGGGATCGCTTCCCTGGAAGATCTGGAGGCCGGCATCCGGCGCGGGATGCCCGGCACGTCGATGCGGGCCTTTGACAATCTGAACGAAGACCAGCGGATGCTGCTGGCGCAAGAGGTCCGGCGACTGAACCGCCTGGGCATTGGCGAGCATTTCATCGACACGCTGCTGAAGGGAGGGGAGGAAATCGACGAGGACGAGGTCCGGCAGGTGCTCAGAGTCCGCACCACCCCCGGCGATGAGGCCGCGGTTCCCCGCATCGGACCCGGCGATCCCCAGGCGGTCGCACGCGGCCAAGACGCCTACCTTAAACTTGGGTGCAAGACCTGCCACGGCGAAGACGGGACGGGCGTCCAGGCCCCGCCGCTGTACGACGAACAAGGCCGCCCGTCACCAGCTCGGGACTTGGTTCACGAGGCCTTCAAAGGCGGTCACGAACCGGAGTCGATCTACCTGCGGATCTTGCTGGGCATGCCCGGCAGTCCGCACCCCGCCTGTCCGGGCGTGGCCGACGAGCAGTTGACCGATCTGGTACACTACTGCCTCGCTCTTGCCCAAGAGCCAAAACGAGAACGGTCCAATCACCAGCGGGCCCTGCAAGCCTGGACAGCCCAAGGTACCTGAAAGAAGCTGACAGAAAAATGAAGTGACAGAAAAATGGGTGGGAAAACGAACAACACGCGGCTCCAGAAAAAAACGCGGCGGCGCTCTCCTGCCCTCGCCTGTGTGCTCGTTTGTCTGTCATCTTTCTGTCACCCCATCTTTCTGTCAGCTTGTCCGCTCTTCCTGTTCTTGTCCGTCGGCTGTTCCCAATCCGAGTCCCCCGTTCCCGGCTCGAACGGTCCTGCTGCGGCAGCCGGTCCAACCGAGGCTGCATCGGAGGAGCACGCGCCGCCCCGCCCGCTGCAGATCTTGTATCCGCCCGACCGGGCCCTGTTTCCGCCCGACATCGTCTCCCCGACCTTTCGCTGGCAGGACGAAAACCCGTCGGTCAATCTGTGGCTGGTCCAGTTCCGTTTTGCCGAAGGCGAACCGCTGGATTTCCGCGCCACCTCGCCGGAATGGACGCCGCCGGATGACGCCTGGGAGACCATCAAGCGGCGTTCGCGGGACAAGCAGGTCGCCGTCACCGTGCGGGGCGTCGATTCGCGTCGAGGCGAGAGCGCGATCTCTCAGGCGGCCGTGTCAATCAGCACCTCCCGCGACCCCGTGGAAGCCCCCTTGTTCTTTCGCGAGGTGAATTTGCCCTTCCTGACCGCCGTCAAGGACCCGGCCGCCCACATCCGCTGGCGGTTCGGGCCGATTTCTTCCACCGAGCCGCCGCCGATCGTGCTGGAAAACCTGCCGGTGTGCGGGAACTGCCATTCCTTCTCGGCCGACGGTTCGACCCTGGCCATGGAAATCGACTCCGGCAACGACAAGGGCTCCTACGCCATTGCACCGATCAAGCGACAGATCGTCTTGGACGAGAACCGGGTCATCAGCTGGAACGATTTTCGCAAGGAAGACGGCGACGTGACCTTTGGGCTGCTGTGCCAGGTGTCGCCGGACGGCCGGTACGTCGTCGGGACCGTCAAGGACCGGGCCTTGGCCGTGTACAAGCCCGATTTGATGTACTCCCAACTCTTCTTCCTGGTCAAGGGGATCCTCGCGATCTACGATCGGCAGACGAAGACCTACCAGGCCCTGCCCGGCGCCGACGATCCGCGCTTTGTGCAGACCAACGCGACTTGGAGTCCCGATGGCAAGTCGATCGTTTTTGCCCGCGCGGAGGCTTACGAGCCGAAGGGGCTGGAGAACGTCAAGTCGGTCCTGGTCCCGCAGGAGGCCGCCCAGGATTTCCTGGAAGGAGGCCGGACCTTCCGCTACGACCTGTACCGCATCCCGTTCAACGGCGGAAAGGGCGGAACGGCAGAGCCCATCGAGGGCGCGTCGAACAACGGCCTGAGCAACTACTTTGCCAAGTTCTCGCCCGACAGCAAGTGGATCGTCTTCTGCCAGGCCAAGAGCTTCATGCTGCTGCAGCCCGACAGCCAGCTGACGATCATTCCGGCCGCCGGGGGCGAGGCCCGCCGGCTGGAGTGCAACACGCCGGAGATGAACTCCTGGCACAGTTGGTCCCCCAACGGCAAGTGGCTGGTGTTTTCCTCGAAAGCCTACTCGATCTACACGCAGCTGTTCCTCACGCACATCGACCCCGCAGGCCGCAGCAGCGTGCCCGTCGTGCTGTCCCGGTTCACGGTCCCGGAGCGGGCCGCCAACATCCCGGAGTTCGTCAACGCGGCGCCCGACGCCATCCGCAGGATCAGCGAGGCCTTTCTCGACGACTTCAACTACTTCCGGGCGGCCATGGCGTTCGTCGACCAGGACGATCCCGCCGGGGCGATTTCCCACTTGCGAAAGGCGATCGAGATCAACCCGGCCAACAGTTGGGCGCGGCTGCAATTGGCGGCGATCCTGGCCAACCGGGGCGAGAACGCCGAGGCCAAGTCCCAGCTGTTGCGGTTCCTCGATCTTCGGCCGGACAACGCCGAAGCCCACGGCCGCCTGGCGGCGCTGCTGCACAAAGAACGCAAGCTCGACGAGGCGATCGACCACTGCCGCCAATCGCTGCAGGGCAATCCCGATTCCGTCGAGGCGCATTCGACGCTGGGCATGATCTTGCTCGAGCGGGGCGAATTCCAAGAATCCGCGGGGCACCTTGCCGAGGCCGCACGCCTGGCGCCGGACGTCGCCGTCACCCACTACTACTGCGGGCACGCATTCTACCGGCAAGGCAAGCCGGAACAGGCGGTGCCGTATTACGGGCAGGCGATCAAGCTCGACCCGAAGTACGTCCCGGCCCTGCTGGACCTGGCCTCGATTCGCATCATGGCCGATCCGAAACTCAAGGATCTTGACGAGGCGCTAACGCTGACCACCAAGGCCTGTGAAGTGACCCAGCGCCGCGATCCGATGGCGCTGAAGACGCTGGCCGGAGTGTACGCCGTGCAAGGCCGCTTCGGCGACGCCGCGCGGACGGCCCGCGAGGCGCTGGCCGCCGCCCGTGCGACCGGCGAGGAGTACCTGGCCGGCAGCATCGAGAAAATGCTGAAGGTTTACGAACAGCTGCAGGGCCGGAAGCCGGGGCCTTAGTGTCGGCGGATGCGTTAATCTTTTAATATCAAAGCACTTACGACTTCTATCCTGTTCCCGAGCAAAGTGAATCTGCTTGGTCGTGTCGGATTCTGTGTCGGATCTTGTCGGATTTCTGGTATGCTGCTCCCATCGAAATCGGCCTCTTTCGACAGAGAAGAGGCATGGCTCAAACGCCCCCCGTCAGGCTCTCGGAAGACGACACCTCTGTATGTACTGCGACACGCACGCCCATTTGGATGACGAGCAATTTGACACGATCCGCGACGGAGTCATCGAGCGGGCGTTGGCTGCGAGCGTAGCGACCATCGTGACCGTCGGGACAACACGGGCGTCCAGCGAGGCCAGCATCGCACTGGCACGGCGGTACCAGGGCGTGTTTGCCGCGGTCGGTCTTCAGCCAAATTGCACTGGGCAGGCCGGTGCCGGCGACTGGGACGAGATCGTCCGCCTGGCCGACGATCCGCTCGTGGTCGCCGTGGGAGAAACGGGTCTGGATCGCTATTGGGATTTCACGCCCTTCGACATCCAGCGGGATTACTTCGACCGGCACCTGCGACTGGCGCAGCACCGCGATTTGCCGTTGGTGATTCACATGAGGGATTGCGCTCAGGACACCTTGATCATGCTTCGCGAGGCGCGGCGGCGCGGTCTGTTGCGAGGCGTCATGCATGCGTTTTCGGGGGACACCGAAACAGCCCGCGAGTGTCTTGATTTGGGCCTGCACATCAGTTTTGCAGGGATGGTGACCTTCAAGAAATCCCAGGCCTTGCGTGACGTGGCACGGACGATCCCCGACGACCGCATCTTGATCGAAACGGACAGTCCCTACTTGGCGCCTCACCCCCAACGCGGGCAGAAGCCCAATGAACCGGCGCTGCTGGTCCACACGGCCGCCTGCCTGGCCCAGGTGCGTGGGACCGAGTTGGCTCGTTTCCGGGACATCACGACGGCAAACGCGGCTAGGCTTTTCCGGTTTCCGGAGCCTGACTCCTGACCTTTCACGTGTTTCAACTGCCGTTTCCCAGAACGGCTCAATTGACGAGGTGCATCGCGTCACGTTCTCTGCTGATCGCGACGCGTCATGCGGCGCACGTCGGGAAACCGCCCCTCTGCCCTTGACACATGTGGGGGTGCAGCATAGTTTTCAAGCATTTCCAGGATGGAGGGGTGGCGTCGCGATGATTCAACACTTCTACGTGCATAATTTTCGCTGCCTGGAGAACTTCAAACTGCCGATCGCTGGGAGATCCTCTTCGCTCTTGATCGGCAAGAATGGATCAGGCAAGTCCACCGTCGGAAAGGCTCTTGAAGTCCTCCAAAACATCGCGCGCGGCACGAATCGGGTCGGCCAACTTGCAAGCCCGAAAGACTTTTCGCGGGGACGATCCGATGTTCCGTTGCGGTTTGAGATCGAGGTGGTGCTGAGTGGTGCCGTCTTCCAGTACAACCTCGCCCTGGAATTGCCAGAAGGGTTTCGGGAACTTCGGGTGGCGGAAGAGAAGTTGTCGAAGGACGGGAACGACATCTTCACTCGTGATCGAGCGCAAGTCATGCTTGCGCGGACCGCCACGGATCGAGAAGCCAAGTTCCTGGTCGATTGGCACTTGGTCGCCCTACCCGTGATTCAGGAACAATCCGAGTCGGACCCGCTTCACGTCTTCAAGGATTGGCTCGCCCGCATGCTCATTCTTGCGCCGTTGCCAAGCCATATGGGCGGAGATTCCGAGGGCAGTACTCTGATGCCTAACCGGGCATGCACGAATTTTGGCGAATGGTTCACCGGCCTGCTTGCGCACTCGCCAGCGGTATACACCAAGGTCGACCGTTTTCTGAAAGAGTTGATGCCGGATCTCAAGGACATAAAGAATCCGAGCAATGGGAAGGACTCTCGTAGCCTGTCCGTTCAGTTTCAACACGACCACACGGCGGTGAGCCTGCCGTTCAACGAACTCTCGGATGGCGAAAAGTGCTTCTTCTTGTGTGCCCTCGTCTTGGCCGCGAACAAGTCCGCGGGCCCGGTCTTCTGTTTCTGGGACGAACCCGACAGCCACCTTTCACTTTCGGAGGTCGGCCATTTTGTGATGGATCTTCGCCGCTCGTTTCAAGCGGGCGGCCAACTCTTGGTCACCTCTCACAATCCAGAGGCAATTCGGCAATTTTCCGAGGAGAATACGCTGTTTCTTTACAGGCACAGCCACCTCGAACCGACGCTCGTGCGTCCGATTAGCGAGGTTCCAATTCATGGAAACCTCGTCGACGCGCTGATTCGAAATGACGTTGAACCATGAGCGTAAACAAGTACAAGAGCCACGTTTTTGTGCTCCCAGAGGATGACGCCAACCACCAAATCGCGCACGGATTCCAACTGCACGAGTCGGTTGATCGACGGGTCATCCAGGTCTTACCGTGTCCCGGTGGTTGGACCAAGGTTCGAGATGAATTCGCGAAAACTCACATCGCCGAAATGGATCGGAATGCGCGCCGACACATGGTGCTGGTTGTGGATTTTGATCAGGACAGGAGTCGCCTGGACGACATGAAGTCGGTGATTCCATCCAGGCTTACAGATCGAGTCTTCGTGGTGGGTGTGTGGTCGCAACCCGAGGAACTGCGCAGCGCCCAAGGTTTCGGTCTTGAAGAAGTTGGCATCAAACTCGCCGAGGAATGCCGCGAGGGGTCCAGGTCCGTCTGGAATCATCCTCTCCTGCAGCACAATGCTCAAGAAGTGGACCGAATGACGGAGCGACTGAAGCCGTTTCTGTTTCACGCCGAGTAGAAAAAGGGGCACCCGAAGGCCGAGGCCAAGCAGATCGAGCGTCTCGCCTCGGAGCCTGTGCGACTGGGCCGCGATCCTGGAACTCTCGATCGCGATGCGATTTTCCGACGGCATCCGGGCAGCGGTCTGCTGGTAGTGAGACGAAAATCCGCGAGGCAAGCGCCGGCGATCAGCAACCTCACCACAGGCGTTTGGGCATCAGCGGCCCGGAATCGCCGTTCTCGAAATCGCCGTCCTCGAAATCCTCCTCCTCGTCGTCCTCGTGCTGCAGCGTCCTCATCCCGGCGGGACGGCTGCCGATGATGTAGTGGTAACCGCCCGGCCCGCAACGGTGCTCCAGAATGCTGAGGATTTGGCGGCAGCGTTCGGGGCTGTCATAGGGACCGTTGATGAACAAGGGTTTGCCTTCCGAGCCGAACTCGAATTCCAGCTGCGACTCGCGAGCGTCGATGTCGCCAAAGATGGACTTGACGCGGTGGTAATCGGGATGGGGCTCCAGGCTTAAGTTGCGCGCGTACTCGACCGCCCCTTCGACCAGCTTGCGGACGTCCGCGGGCGTGTGGTCTGTCATCTCGAACTTGCCGTCCAACTCCCTGCAGAATGCGTCGTACTCGGCGCGGACCATCAACCGCCCAAAGCAGTCCTTGACGCCCAAGCACCGGATGTCGACGAGGAACAGGACTGCGGCGACTCGGTTGTTGGGCAGCAGGCGGCTGAGCAGAGCATAGCCCAGACCTTCGTCTCTAACCATGTCGGCGATGCGGCTGTGCAGGACCGGCGCGCCGGAGGCCATGGACAGGAGTTCGCCCAATCCCCGGTTCTTCTGCCGAATCAGTTCCCGGCGGCGGTCCTTGCGTTTGGCTGCCCGTCGTTCGAGTTTCTTCTGCCGTTTCTTCTGATTGGCCGCCATCGTTGGGTCTCCTTACACAAAACAATAGCGAGGGGGCAGTTGCGGATACCGCCAATGTGCCGTCGGAGTTTTCCGCGTATCGGCAAACCTGCTCGCCGGCGTTTCGGGCTTCCAGTTCCCGCGCTAACGCTCCGGGTTACCAAGGGAGCCGGAAAACAACAAGGGCCGCAGCGTTGGCTGCGGCCCACGTTTGAATCAAAGCCACGCCAGCGTGTCCCTCTCGATTCACGATCGGCCGTCGGCGGGTCTAGTTCTTAGCCCTCTTTTTGCCTTCCTTGATCCCCGCCTTGGCTTTCTGTTCGGCCGTCAGCAGGGCGGTGGCCTCCTTCCTCAAGCCGGCGCGGAGTTCGTCCACTTCTTTCATGGCGGCCTTCTGCTCGTCGGTCATTTTCATGGCTTCATCGACAGCCTGCTTGGCCTCCTTGCCTGTCTTGCCGTCGGCTTTGGCCTTGGCTTGGGCTTCCTGGCGGGCCTTCTTCTGTTCCGGCGTGAGGGCAACTTTGTCCTCGGCGGCCTTGATCTTGTCCGCCCAAGCCTTGGCCAGTTCCTTGATCTTAGCCACTTGTTCCGGGGTCAGTTCCGCCTTTTCCAGGCTCTTCAGGATGCCCGCGGCGGGGTCCGCAACCTTGGCGGCCTTCCTTCCCCGCTTTCCTTCACCCGCCAACAGCGGCGAGGCGATGACGACGGCCAGGGCCAGGGTCAACAGGGTACGTACGACGCTCTTCATGGGTGTGACTCCATAACACTGAGGTTGACTTCGGCGTCGCGCGGGCGGCCTTGCTCGCGGACACCAGCGTACAAAACAAACCTCCGGTCGTCCGTGTTGACCAGAGGGACATTGGCAAACCATTCCGGCTAAGGCGAAGACTTTCCCAAGGGCTTGGCGGCTGACAGCCCTTTCCGCTTGGCCTTGATTCTTTCCGAACTCTTGGTCAGCGACAAGTACTGCTTTTCCAGGATCCCCGTGCGGTTATCCGTCATCCGCTGGAGTTGCTCGTCCAATTTCCTCAGCCGATCCGCGGTTCTGTCTCGTTCGACTTGCGACAGACGCAGCTTCAGGTCGAACTGTTCGGCCAACAACCGGCGAAGTTCGTCCTGCAAAGCCTCGGTTTTGCCCATCGCCAGCCGGGCCACCACCAATTGGATCTTCGATTGCATCACCCAAGATTGCAGTTCCATTTCGTACCGGTCGCCGCCGCCTTTTTCGAACTGGCGAAGCCGTTCGCGCGCGTGCCAGATGTCACGGACGGCCCGCGTGTAGTCGGCCGGGCGGCTCAGTTGCAGGTGACCTAGCAGTTCGGCCAGTTCCGTGTGATGCTGCCGCAAGAACTGCATCACCTCCTCTTCCTGTTGGGCCGTGACGGCGGTCGCCGCTTTGGCCTTGTCCTTTTTCAGCGCCGGACGTGGCTCTGCGTCGCCCGCCGACAAGCCGTCGCCTGCCACGAAGACCAGACCCAGCGCCAGGGCAGAAGATAATCTCCACATCAGTTCAGATCCCCTCCAGATTCGCGGCCGGTGTGTGTTGAGCCTCCTCTTGGGACTCCATCGCCACGACGGCTGAAACCATCCACTCAGGCGCATCGGACGCATCCTCTTCGTCCGTCGAGTCGGCCGCGTCGGTCTCCCCCTCGGCAGAAGCCAGCCAGCGCCAGCCCGCCGCCTCCTCAACCCGCTGCGCGTTCAACTCCGTCCGGACATGGCTCCAAACAACCGCCAACTCAGCGGCCGGCGGAACCTTGGCGAGGCTGCCCTCCCGTTCACGCGGCTGCTGGCCGCGGTCCGGCCCCCAGACCAACAGGGCGACCATTAGTCCCGCGGCCAATCCGCTGACCACCTGCACGGCACGGCGCCGGTACCAGGGACGTTTTCGGCGGACCGGCATGACGCGTGGTGCAGCGTCCCAGTCCAGCGAGCGGACGGCACAGGTCGTTTCCACGAGTCGCCCCACCGCCTCCCGGGCCTGCTGATCGTGTTCCAGGCGGCTCTCGAACTGGCGGCTCTCCGCAGGGGACAACTCGGCCGCCAGGTAACGGAAGGCCAGCCAGTCGAGATCTTCGCGTGGTGTCACATTCATGGCTGCTGCTCCAATTTCGCCCGCAACTTGATCAACGCCGTCCGCATCCGTCCCAACGCGGTCCCCAAAGGAATGCCCAACTCGGCGGCGATCACGGCAAACGTCTTGTCCTCGTAAATCCGCATGCGGACGACTTGTTGTTGTTCGGGCGGCAATTCCTGGATCGCCTGCCGCACCAGGGCAATGGTTTCCTTCCGCACCAGTTGCGTTTCGGCGGACGGACCGACCGATTCCCGGCCCCATGCCACACGCCGCAAAGCCGCGTCGTCAATCGCCTGCCTTCGGCGCGCCAGCATGGCCTCGTTGTAGGCGACGCGAAACAGCCAGCCCTTGCGAGACTCCTCCCGCGTCTTGTGGCCGCGCTCGGCCAACTTGGCGAATGTCGCCTGGAATACATCCCCTGCCAAGTGGTGGTCCCGCAGGAGTCCCACCAGAAATCGCTGCAATTCCTGCCCGTACCGCGCATGCAACGCTGCCACGGTGGCGGGGTCGATTTTCTCTTCCGCCGCGGCTGACAACGGGGCCGGCTCCTGACAATTTTTGTCGCTCACGCGTTTGCTCAGTTACCAAGATGCGCTGAAAGCTGCTATTATTGTGCGGACGACGGCTTTTGTCGCCGCCAGAAGCAAAGAAGGAGTCCGTCCCTTGATCCTAGGCCCTCTGTTCCACCGCGAGGCGGTCCTTGCCCCGCGGCGGCCCAAATTGTACCTGGCACGCACGGTTTACGTCATCGTCCTGCTGATCCTGATGTGTACCGCCTGGCTGGTCGTGACCGGGACGCAGATCATTCGCAACGTAGGCGACATGGCGAGGTTTGGCGCGGTCCTGTTTCAGATCCTGGCTCCCCTGCAACTGGCCGTCGTGGCGTTCGGCGCGGCGATGGTTGCCGCCAGCGCCGTGGCCCAGGAGAAGGACCGCCGCACCTTGATCCTGCTGCTGATGACGCGGATGAGCAACGTCGAATTGGTGTTGGGCAAGCTGTTGGCCAGCCTGTTGAATACCTTCGTCATGCTGCTTGCCGCGCTGCCGCTGTTCATGATGATTCCCATGTTTGGCGGCGTCTCCTTTGCGCAGGTCTTGCAGGCGTTTCTGGTCACGGCCGCGACGGTCCTGGCCGCCGGCAGCCTGGGTTCGACTTTGGCCCTCTGGCGGGAGAAGACTTTTCAGGCCCTGGCGATGACGGCCCTGTCGCTGGTGGCCTGGATCGGCCTGTGCGAAGCGGTCCGCTTTTGGGGGCACGACCGCTACGTCGCACACTGGTCCGTCGAGGCGATCGTCGTCACGTTCAGTCCCTTGCGTGCGATCCTCACCACGGTGCAGCCCACGCAAGCGGGAGCCGGCGTGTTCTCCTTTGCCGCGTTTGCGGCGGCTGCCGCCGCCGTGTTGAATCTGTGGGCCGTGCTTCGAGTGCGGGTCTGGAACCCGTCCCGCGAACTCCGTCTGATCGTCCCCGAACGCGAGGAGGCGAAGAGCATTTGGGGCGTGGAGCATGATCTGGCCCACGGGGCGGCGGAAACGGAAACGGCCGAGGCCGCGGAAGCGGCGCGCGCGGGGCACGTGGACGCTCGAGTTCGCAAGTCGGAAGCCAAGACGCGGCACGTCTGGGACAATCCCATTCTGTGGCGCGAGGTCTGCACGTGGGCCTACGGCCGCAAGGTCCTGGTCATCCGACTGGGCTATCTGCTGCTGTTTGCGATGGCTGCCGGCGGGCTGTACTACCTGCTGACGGCGGACGGCGCGGGCCTCCGATCGGATGCGGTGGTGCCCCCCGCCGCTTGGCCGCTGGCGTTCTTCTTCCTCGTCAGCCTCGTGCTGGTCAACGCTCTGGCGGTCACCTCGATTACGAACGAACGCGACGGTCAAGCCTTGGACCTGTTGTTGGTCTCCGATCTCTCGCCCCGCGAGTTCGTTTTCGGCAAGCTGGGCGGCGTGTTTTGGGTCACCAAGGAGATGGTGTTCCTGCCCATGCTGCTGGCCGCTTATCTCTGGTGGCAAGGCGGCTTGACGGGGGAAAACTTGACCTTCGTCATCGTCGCCTTGGCCGTGCTGTACGTGTTCGTCAACACGCTGGGCATCCACTGCGGCATGAACTATGCCAACTCCCGGACGGCGATCGGCGTGAGCCTGGGGGTGGTGTTCCTGCTGTTTTTGGGCGTGGTGGCCTGCGTGCTGATCATGATTTCGTTCAGCGGTTCGTTCCAGACCCAGCTGACGCCCTTCCTGGCGTTTATCCTGGGCGGCAGCCTTGGTCTGTACATTACGCTCGGCTACCGCAACCCGTCGCCGGCCATCCAAGTTGCCTCGCTGCTGCTGCCGTTTGCAACCTTTTATTCGATCACCAGCTACCTGCTGCAGCAC
>CAYPGE010000182.1:0-16687 GCA_964409865.1 uncultured Pirellulaceae bacterium | reverse complement strand
CCCGCATCCCGTATCCCGTATCCCGTATCCCGTATCCCGCGCCGTGTCTCCTGCAATTGACGCGAAACGGCTGGTTCGGATAGGATCTGCCGACCTTCGTGAACGTCACGCCGGGACGCGTGACCCCGGCTGCCTGTTTGCCGCGGAGAAGGTGCTGGTTGGTCCCGTCCTCGCCAGGCAGGCTTCAGAGAGTATGGAATCCAAAACAAGTAGCGACCGACGCGAATGGTGGGTCAGATCGCGGGCTTGGATCTCGATCCTGCTGCTGACGCCCTTTGCGGTGGCCACGTTGTTGTCCTGGCCCTCTGTTGGCGATCATTCGGCGTGGCATTTCCCACTGGAAGTGGCGGGTTGGACGTGTTTCGTGGGCGGCGTGGTTCTTCGTTGGTGGGCGACGTTGTACATTGGCGGCCGGAAGCAGATGACTGTGGTTTCGGACGGGCCCTACTCGCTTTGCCGCAACCCCCTGTACGTCGGTACCTTCCTGATAACTCTCGCGATTGCGTTTTACCTGTTCAGCCTCACGTTCGCCGCAGGCTTGACCATTGCCTCGCTCTTCTACCTGAGCGTCACGGTATCCGCCGAGGAAAAACGGCTGAGGCAAGCGTTCGGCGACGAGTACACATGCTACTGTCAGGACGTACCGCGATTTTTCCCGCGAATTCGAAGCCCATCCACTCAGCCTGCGATTGAGGTCGTTGTGAAGGGATTGAGGCTGGAGTCCGTCCGCGCCGCCCGCTACGCGTGGGTGCCGTTGATTGCGGAAGCGATCTCGCATCTGCGGTTCGAGTCATGGTGGCCGCACTTCTGGAGACTGCCGTAGCCGTCAGGCGAAGAACGTGTTTCCAAAGATCATCACCAGATACGTGACTGCCGAGTTGCTGAAGGTTTTCCTCACCACGCTGACAGCCTTTACGCTGTTGATGACGATGGTGGGACTGGCGCAGGAAGCCGTGCGGCAGGGGCTGGGACTGCTGCCGGTCTTGCGGATCATTCCCTACACCTTGCCCAACGCGTTGGTGTTTGCTCTGCCGGGGACGATTTTGTTCAGCGTCTGCCTCGTTTTCGGCCGCATGTCGGCGTCCCGCGAGTTGGTGGCGATGAAAGCGCTGGGAATCTCGCCGACGGCGGTGATTCGGCCCGCGCTGACACTGGCGTTCGTCGTCAGCCTGGTCACGGTCTGGCTGGTGGACGTGGCGTTCTCCTGGGGCCGTGCCGGGATCCAGCGCGTGATTCTGGAGTCGGCCGAGGAAATCGCTTACGGCGTGTTGCGGACCCAGCGTTCCTACAGTACCCGGCAATTCTCCATCACCGTCGGACGCGTCGAAGGCCATCGGCTGCTGCAGACGACCGTCACGATTCGTCGTCCCGGCGGCCAGGACGTGACGATGACGGCGCGCGAAGCCCAGTTACAGGCCGCCGTGGCAGAGAACGCCCTCAAGATTACGCTGACCGACGGCCTCGTCGAAATTGGCCCGCGCACGGTCATCCGGTTCCCCGACACGGAGGAACACATGATTCCGCTCACCACGCACGAGGAGCGTGAGAGCGCGGCCCTGCACCCGTCGCACATGCAGCTGTACCGGATTTCTGCTGCCAAGCAGGAACAGCGCGAGCGCATCGAGCGCTGCGAGCAGTCGCTGGCCGCGGAGGCGGCCTACCAAATGTTGACCGGCGATTTCCAGGGGCTGACGGACGCGCGTTGGCGCCAGCAACTGAACGATTTGGAGGCCGAGCGGCGGAGGATGCACCGCCTGGAGACGGAACCGTTTCGCCGCTGGGCCAGCGGCTTCAGCTGTCTGGCATTTGTGATCGTCGGCATTCCGCTGGCCATCCGGCTGAAAAACGCGGATTTCATGACCACCTTTGGCATCTGCTTCTTGCCGATCCTGATCCTGTACTATCCGCTGTTCGCCTTCGGCCTGGATCGCGCCAAGCTGGGAGCCCTACCGCCGTACTTCGTCTGGCTGGGAAACCTCGTCTGCCTGGCCATCGGCGCTTGGCAGTTGCGGAAAGTGGCACGGTATTAGGCCGATTGACACGGCAGCGTCGCACGCGTAGGCTGAGCCGCGTGCTGGCAGTCGTGCTGACGGAAGCCACGTGCTCCGGCGACCGCCCGCCCCAGGCACTTCTTGGTGGGAGGATCAGTCATGGCGGCGAAGCGTCCATCGCAAGTCACTCGGCGTCAATTCCTCGGCGCGGCGGGGGCCGTAGCGGCGGCGCCGTGCATCGTTCGGGCCTCGGCCATCGGCGGCGAGGGCCGCCCGGCGCCCAGCGAGCGGATTACGATGGGCTTCGTCGGAGTGGGCGGCCAGGGCACCGGGGACATGGGCGGCTTCATGGGCTTTCCCGAAGTTCAAGTGCTGGCCGTCTGCGACGTCGATGCCCGCCACCGGGAGCGGGCCCAGCAACTGGTCGAGAATCGTTATGCCCAGCAGAAGACGAGCGGCGCGTTCAAGGGCTGCGACGCCTACCACGATTACCGGCAAGTCTGCGCCCGGCCGGACATTGACGCAGTCTTTTGCGCCACGCCCGACCACTGGCACGCGCTGGTCACTTGCGAGGCAATGCGCAACGGCAAGGACGTGTACTGCGAGAAGCCCGAGACGCTCACGATCCGCGAAGGTCGGATCATGGTCGAGACCGCCCGCCGCTACGGCCGCGTCTTCTCGGGCGGCAGCCAGCGCGTCTGGGAAGACTACAACTGGTACCACCGCATGATGTGGTCCGGCATGTGCGGCGAACTGCAGGAAGTCTGGGTCAACATCGGCGGGCCGTCCGGCGAGATGCGGTTGCCGGCGGAGCCCGTGCCGGAAGGGCTGGACTGGGACCTGTGGCTCGGCCCGGCCCCCTGGCGGCCCTACAACAAGGGCTACCATCCGTTCAACTGGCGCGGCTGCCGCGACTTCTCCGGCGGCGGCATGACCGACTGGGGCGCTCATCATATCGGCGGCGCCCTGTTCGCCGCCCAACTGCACGACCAACCGCTGCCGGTCGAGGTGATCCCGCCGGACAAGGAGCACCCGCAGTTGACTTACAAGTATGCCAACGGAGTGCGGATGTACCTGGGCGGCGCCTGGGGCGGCGGGCCGTTGGCGTTCAAGGGCACGCACGGCGAAGTGCCGGCCCGCGACAAGCCTCGCGCGGCGCCGCCCGACATCTACATTCCCAACTACAAAGGCCGCGGCATCTTCGGCGACTTCCTGCACTGCGTCAAGACGCGGCAGCAACCGTTCCGCGACATCGAAATCGCGCATCGCACCGTGGCCACGTGCCATCTGGCCAACATCGCCTTCTGGACCGGCCGCGCGCTGAAGTTCGATCCGGAGAAGGAACAGATCATCGGCGACGAACCCGCCAACCGCTGGATTGACCGGCCCCAACGCGAACCGTGGGTGCTGTAAGCTGCTCAGAACAAATCGAGCATGTGTTGCCCGCCGTGTGCGGGATTGCCGATCTGCGCCGAAACCGTCACTTTTCCCATCGTCAACATCTCCATGAGCTTGCAAGGCAACCCGGCCGGCATCAGGCCGCGGTGTGCGCTGGCGCAACGATGATCTGGTTGACGCTCTCATGATCGAACAAGTGGGGCACTCCGCCGGGTCCCAAGAACACGGCGGCGCCGTCCCGTACAATCAGTGCGCGAGCGTGATCGATCTCGATTTGCTCCCCCGTGTTCAGCTCGACCGTGAAGAGTTGAAATGGCTCCCGCCCCATCAGGGCCGCGATTGTTTCTTCAAAGTGCTCAACGGTCATGCGCCACTCCCTGTAAAAAAAGAACGACTCGGCCGCTACTTGTTACTCGACGTGCGAAGCGGGGAATCCGGCCGATTGCGACACTCCTTGATGATACCAAATCAGGTTCTCCCCGTGGAGATGTCCTGCCCGCAGCGAGCGGCAACAATCCCCATGGTTTCGGGCGTCTGGCTGGTCATGGCGAGCGCTCCGCTGGCGTGCAAACGGCGTCGGCGCTGGTACAATGCCCGCGGGTGCGGTCCGTCCCCCTCTGGACGCCGCCAGTTGCGGTATCGTCTTTGGCAATCTGAACGCAAGGAGACCGGCATGCGGTATCTGACTTGGCTTCTACGGCGAATCGTGGTTCTGGCGGCTATCTGCGCGTCGCAAGCTGCCGCTTCCGGCGGCGGAGAAGCAGTCCCGGTGGGCGAGCCGTCCGCGTACCTGTACGACGCTGCCGAAGCGTCGGCACTTCGGCTCGCGGAATCGTGGCAGCCGCAGCAGAACGGATGGTCCCGCTTGGACGAGGACGAGACGGCGCACCGCTTCGCCGGCTGTCCGGTGCTGGCCAACGACAGGATCGTCGCCGTGTTGCGGAAGGACTCGCCGGATATCGACCTGTATTCGCGGCGAGGCCAGAAAGTCCAATCGGTCGCGTGCCTGCAACCGATGTGTGACGGGACGATCGGACTGCAGCGGACGTCCGTGGCCATCAAAGCCAACGCGCCGGATGCCGTCTCGCTGGAGGTCGGCTTTCGCTCCCCTCACGGCCAGTCCCGGCGAATCACTTACGAGCTGAACGCCGGTGCGCCGTTCATCAAGACGGCGGTCGCGGGCGGCGTGGAAAAACTGCGGGTGCAGGCGCCCTGCCGCTTCGCCGTCCTGCCGGACTTCTTTGCCGACGATATCCTCCTGGATGCCTCGTCGATCCGTGTCGCCGCAGCCGAAGTGCCCAGCGAGAACTTCCTCCTGCACATGCTGCACGGTGGGGAAGCGATCCTGATGAGCGTCTCCGAGTCGCGCGACAACGACATCGAAATCGGACTGTCCGACACAACGCCGCGCGAGATCGCCCGTTCGGACATCTCCTACGGAAACAAGCCGCACATCTGGATCGGGATCCTCGCCGGGGAGGGAATTTGGCACCAGCAGGCGGTCACCTTGGAGGACGCCGGTAAAGTGATCGACCTCGATTGGGAAATGCCCTTCCCGGCGCTGTGGCGGGTCGACTGGAGCACCGTGGACAAGTTGACGGACAGCTGGGAAATGCTGCTTCAGCATCCCGACGGCCGGTATTTAATGCAGGGCTGGTTCGGCCAGGACGAGTCGGTGGGGCAGCGTTTCGGCCAGGAGTTCGGACCGCGGGACTGGAACAAGCCCGGCCGCAGTCGCTGGAACCCGGTCTTGGGCGGTTTCGCTTTTCCGTGCTGGATCGACCAGGATCGGTCCGCTCACCTGCAGCCGCTCAAATCGCGGCGCTACGCCGAGCGCGGCGAGGCGTTCAACTTTGCCGGCCCGGCGGTAATTTATCCGTTGGACCGGACCCAGGCGGCGCCGTTCCGGACGCCCTTGGAGAGCCTGACGGTGGTCGATCTGGTCCGGTTGACGCTGGGCGTGGGACCTTGCCAGTACATCCTGGACCTCGAAGGGCAGAAGCGAAACTCGCGGGGCGTCGCCACGTGCTACGCGCGTGATGTCATCAACGCCATCTACAAGCAGGGCACGCAACTCCAGAATCGGGCCGTGATCGAAGAGCACCTGGACGCCGCCGTGGCCTTTATCACCAACGTCCGCGAGCGCATCGACGAGTACGTGCAATTCGGCCGCGACCTGACGGCGTACCTGGAAGAGCAAAAACGCCGCCAGCCTCAGCACGCCGAGTTTGTGGACGAACTGCTGCTGGTGACCGGGCGGCTCGATCAGTTCTTCGAGGCCGGCCGGGAGCGCATTCACACTCCGGCGTTCGCAGGGCAGAACGCGGACATGTTCCGAGACAAGCTGCTGACGTACACGGGGCCGGATGCCTATCAGCAGTGCGGTGCGCAGATGGGGGTATTTACGTCCATCGGCGGAGCGCAGGACGGGCTGGTCGCGTCCTGCCGCATGATCGTCAAGACGCTGCGCCAGCGTTCGGGCCTGGCGATGACGGAGAATCCCGACTTGAAGGCAATCGCGACTGAGGTCCGCACCCGCACCCAGTCTATGTTGCGCAACCCCACGCCCTACGAAGCTCCGCGGCACTGAGGACCTACTCGGCTTGCGCCATGACCTCCACAAACGCCGCCACGTTCTCTGCCGGGATGTCGCCCGGCATGTCGTGACTGGGAGCGATGATAAACCCGCCGTCGCGGCCCACGGCGTCGGCCAGGCGCCGCGCTTCGTCGCGCACTTGCTGAGGGGTGCCGAAGGGGAGCAGCTTCTGGATGCTCAAGCCGCCGTAGAACGCCAGTCGGTCGCCGAACTGGCGCTTCATTTCAACGGGGTCCATCACTTCCGGCTGAAAGGGATTGAAGACATCCAATCCCAACTCGATCAGTTCGGGAAACAGCTCCTGCACGCGCCCGCAGCAGTGGATCATCACGACCTTGCCGGCTTGCTTCACCGCGGCGTACATCCGCGCGATCCGCGGCTTGACGAACCGCCGCCACAGCGGAGCCCCGAACAGCAGCCCCCGCTGCTGGCCCCAATCATCGCCGAACAGAATTCCGTCCAGGTCGTACTTCACCAGCTCCTCGACAATCGCCAGGTTGTACTCCGTCAAGGCGTCGAACAGCTCGTCGACAAACGCCGGGGCTTCCAGCATGTCCACCATCAGGTCCACCATGCCGCGCAGGGCCCACGCTCGCTCGAACAGCGAGAACCCGATGCTCGAGAACCGGAAGCGGTTCCGATGCGTTTCGATAAAGGCCGGCAGCCCCGCGTAACGCTCCGGGGCGCGCGGATCCGGGAAACGGCAGCCGGCCAGCGAGCGGGAGGTCAACCGGTACTGTTCGACCACGCCGATGTCCCGGTCCACCGTGCGGTTCCAGACCACGCCGAATTCGTCTCGAAAGTAACCCGGACGGATCTCGTCTACGGGAGGCCTGGCCCGGTACTTCGCCAGGTGATTGCCCAGCGCGTCGTCCAGATTCGTGGTGCCGAAGTAGGCCTCCAGCTTGCGCTGCATCGGCACCGTGTAGCCGACTTGCCAGGGAACGCAGTCCGGCGTCTGATGGCGGACCGCCCTCCACACGCGTTCACGCGGACTGATCGTGGTCATGAGCAAACACCTCCTTCGCAGCGTTCGAGAAATAACTGTCCCGTGTCTGGTGCCGATCATCACACGGAGTGTGATGGCTACTGTGACGAGGCGACAGTTATTTCTCGAACGCTGCTAACCCCGTATTCTCATCCAGTCCGCGAGCTACGACAATGCGGGCAGTGGCACAATCGCAAGCAAACAGGAGTACAAGCATGGCTGCCAATGACGAATGGGTATTCGCGCTGCTGATGGGCATCGGCCGGATGTTGCCCATGTTCCTTGTCTGGATCGTCGGCTTGGTGTTCGCACTGGCCCGCTGGCAACGCGCCCCGGGCGTGTCGGCGCTGGTCGTCGTCGCGATTGTGGTGGCGGGCCTGACGAGCGTCGCGACGCAAGTCGTCTACACGGTGTTGCCGCGTTATTGGGACTCGATGCAGTTTGCGAAGGTTGCGGGAGTCATCGGCATTGCCAGCACGTTTATGCACGCCTGCGCCTGGGGGTGCACGCTCGCGGCGGCCTTTATAGGACGCGGTTCCCCATCAGATCAAGTCAACTTCGGAGGGATGCCGAAAGGCCCGGCGGCCAGACCGTTATGAGTCCGTGGTTTCGGCGTTCAAGAAAAAGGATGGATGACGGGGACCGTCGGATGCAAGTTAGATGCGGACCGTCGGCGCTGGTTGTCGGCACGCTCGTCGCTGCATTCTCGGTTGGCGCTGAACAGCCCGCAGAGATCCAAGCGTCTTGGCCGCAGTTTCGTGGTGTCAACGCCTGCGGCGTCTCTCACGACGAATCTCCGCTGCCGGTCGAATTCGGGCGTGAGAATGCGCTCTGGGCGACGCCCCTGCCGCCGGGCCATTCGTCGCCGTGCATTTGGGGCGATCGGGTCTTCCTGACCGGTTTCGACCGCGAGGCGGGCAGGCTGGAGACGTTTTGCCTGGACCGCCACAGCGGCGAGATCCTTTGGCGGCGTCCCGCGCCGGCCAACGAGATCGAAAAAGTTCATCCGATCAGCACGCCGGCGAACGCGACGCCGGCCACGGACGGCGAGCGGGTGTACGTGTACTTCGGGTCCTTTGGACTGCTGTGCTACGACTTCACGGGCCGTGAACTCTGGCAGCTGCCGCAGCCCGCGCCGCTGACGCCCTACGGGTCCGGCAGCTCGCCGATCGTGGCGGACGAATACGTGGTTCTGAGTTGCGAGCAGCCGCCCAGGCCGGTCGTGCTGGCCGTCGACCGTCGCACCGGCCGAGAGGCGTGGCGACACGCGTGTTTGCCCTATCTGCCGGGGTACGCCACGCCGGTGGTTTGGGACCACGACGAGACTCGCGAGGTCATCCTGCACACTTCGGTCGGCGTCACCGCCTTGCGTCTGCAGGACGGCTCGCGGCAGTGGTGGGTCAGCATGCTTTCCGCTGCCTCCAGCACGCCGGCGGTTGCGCCGGACCGCTTGTTCGTCGCCGCGTGCTGGCCGGGGGGCGAACCGCAAGACCGTGTTCCCCTGCCGGAATTCGACCAGGCGCAGTCCAGATACGATGCCGACGGCGACGGCGAGATTGACAGACAGGAATTGCCTGCGGACTTGCTGATCGTCCGCCGGGCGGAGGTCGGCGACATTCTCGGCGCGGAAATCCCGCTGGCCCGCGCGTTCAATTTCTTCGACGCCGACGGCGACGGACGATATGACCGCGCGGAATGGGCGCGGGCCGTCGAATTCTCGCGGCGCGGCCGAGAGCACGGCTTGCTCGCCGTCCGCCCCGGCGGCCAGGGCGACGTGACCCACAGCCACGTGATGTGGCGCGAGAGCCGCAGTGTGGCGGAGGTGCCTTCGCCGTTGGTTTACCGAGGTCAGGTCTATATGATCAAAGACGGCGGGATTGTGTCCTGCCTGGAAGCAGCGTCGGGCCGGCTGCTGTATCGCACGCGACTGGGACCGCGAGGGGCGTATTTTGCCTCGCCGGTGGCTGGCGACGGCAAGATCTACGCGGCCTCGTGCGGCGGCGTGGTGACCGTGCTGGCCGCGGGCGAGACATTCCAGGTTCTGGCCGGCAACGATCTGCGGGAGCCGATCTTCGCGACCCCCGCGATCGCCGCCGGCAAGCTGTACATCCGCACGGAGCAGCGACTGTATGCGTTCGGCCCGATCAATCCAAAGCCTTGATCTTCAGGTTTCGGAAGAAGATCGGCGCTCCGGCGTGCTTGCCTTGCAGGCCGATGTGTCCGGCGTGCGGGATCGAAGCCGCCGGTTTGCTGAGCCAGGGTGGAATCTCGCTGCCGTCCGGGTTCCGTTTGGCGTCGGTCCACTTGCGCATGTCCATCTCCGTGACCGCTTCGCCGTTCAGCAGCACGTAGATCAGGGGACCCTGGCAAGTGACGGTCATGCGGTTCCACTCGCCCGGCTTCTTGACCGCCGACTTGTTGGCCGCCAGGCGGCCGAAGATGGCGGCGCACTGCCAGGTCTTCGGCGACTTGCTCCATTTTTCGGAGAAATCATCCGCGATCTGGATTTCGACCGAATTCGGAATCCAGTTCTTCATGTCGCTGCAGTGGACGATCACGCCGCTGTTCGTGCCGTCGGCGGTCTTGAATTCCAGGTCCAGCACAAAGTCGTCATATTGCTTCTTGGTCCAAATACACTGGTCCTCCGTGGCGGTCAGCACGCCAGCTTGCTGCGACCAAACGCCTGACGGGAACTCGGCGTTCGACAAATCGCCGCTAAACAGACCTTCCCACTTCGACGAATCCGGATGGCTCTTGGGCGGAACCGCCTCGCCTGCTACCACCCAACCTGCGCACACCCAGCCCACTGCCAGCACCAGGAATCGCGTCTTCATGTTCATCCCTCTCGATGTTGTGAAGCCAGAAGATTGAAAACTTCAGTTTTCGATGATATTGTCGGCGTCGCTCGGCTGCAAGTGATCTACCGGTGGGCTTACGCCGCACCGCTCGCCTGGGACACCGCTCGCCTGGGACACCGCTCGCCTGGGACACAAATTCGCTGCGTAGGATATACTGGCACTCATGAGCGAGAGAATCCAATTGGCGTTGGTGATCACCGAACTGGAGGTCGGCGGCGCGGAGCGCTGCCTGGCTCAGATCGCGACCGGCTTGGACCGGACCCGTTTTGCGCCGTCGGTTTATTCGCTGGCGGCGCGGCCGCCCGTCGAACGGCCTTCGCTCGTCCAGCATCTGGAGGATGCCTCGGTTCCGGTCCATTTCGTCGGCGTTCACGCGGCCTGGCAGTTGGGGACCGCGATCAAGCGGTTGCGCCGTCTGCTGTCAGAACAGCATCCGCAAATCATCCAGACCTTCCTATTCCACGCCAACGTTGTGGGCACGCTGGCCGTGCGCGGGCTAAATCGTAGCCCTCGCGCTCCGCGTGAGGAAAGTCCCCCCCGCCTGGTCCACGGCATCCGCGTGGCCGACCCATCCTGGATTCGTCAGCTGATCGAGCGTCGCACCAGTGCACGTGCAGACAAGGTCGTCTGCGTCAGTCGCTCCGTGTCCGACTATTGTGCCGCACGGCTGCGAATCCCCGCCGACAAGCTGGCGGTGATTCCCAACGGAATCGCGGCCGAGGCGTACACCGACGTGCAGCCCGCCGACCTCGCTGACTTCGGGCTGTCTCCGGGGCGGCGAGCCATCGTTTTCGTCGGCCGTCTGCACCGCCAGAAAGGTCTGGATTGGCTCTTTTCCTTCTCGCCGCGTCTGTTCGAGCAGTTGCCCGGCCACGACTTGCTGTTGGTCGGCGACGGGCCGCAGCGGCGACGATTGGAGTCGCGCGTGCAAGCCCTGGGGTTGGACGGCCGAGTCCACTTTGCCGGCTGGAGTCCCCGCGTTCCGCAAATCCTCCGCGCGTCGGAGTTGCTCATCCTGCCGTCTCGCTGGGAGGGGATGCCGAACGTGCTGCTGGAGGCCATGGCGGCCTCGCTGCCGATTGTGACGACGCGAGTGGAAGGCGTTGAGGAACTGCTGGGCCCCCTGGCGGAGGAGCAAAGCGTGGCGTTTGGGGATCAAGCGGCGTTTGTGGACCGGCTGCGGCGTTTGGCCGAGGATCGCCAGTTGGCCGCCGGATTGGGCCGTCAGAATCGCGAGCGAGTCGAGCGGCAATTCTCGTGGCGGACCACGCTTCGAGCCTATGAAGAACTGTACACATCGCTTGCCACGCCTTGACCAACTCGCCGCGTCCCATGACAATCGCGATTTGAGTCAGGCGGCTTCAGGATTTATTTCCCAACGACCCCGCGTCGGTGGAAGCATGAGTGACAGCTGCGACAGCTCAACCATTCGCCCCGCCTCCACCGACCCCGTGTCAGTGGGGCGACGACTGACAGCTGCGACAGCTCAACCATCCGCCCCGCCTCCACCGACCCCGTGTCGGTGGGGCGACGCCTGAAAGCTACGACATCCTGCACGACGTGATCTCCGGTGATTTGGCATGACAAACGCAATTCCTGCAACTCAGCGTCCGACGGCTCAGGTCCCCGACGCGGCCGGGCGATTCGGCCGCTTCGGCGGGCGGTATGTGCCCGAGACGCTGGCGCGGGCTTTAGACCAGTTGACCGCGGAATACGAGGCGGCGAGAAGCGATCCCCACTTCCAGGCCGAGCTGGACCAGTTGCTCCGCGACTTCGTCGGACGCCCGTCGCCGTTGTACCACGCGCGGCGGTTGAGCCGGCATTGTGGCGGGGCGCAGATCTGGTTCAAGCGTGAGGACCTCAACCACACCGGGGCGCACAAGATCAACAATACCGTGGGCCAGACGCTGTTGACGCTGCGGATGGGCAAGTCGCGAGTGATTGCGGAAACCGGCGCCGGCCAGCACGGGGTGGCGACGGCGACCGCGTGTGCTCATTTCGGCCTCGATTGCGTGGTCTACATGGGTGAGGAAGACATCCGCCGCCAGGCCCCCAACGTGTTCAGCATGAGGCTGCTGGGAGCCGAAGTCCGTCCGGTGACCAGCGGCTCGCGGACCTTGCGGGACGCGGTCAACGAGGCCATGCGCGACTGGATGTCCAGCGTGGAAACGACGCATTATATTCTGGGATCGGTGGTGGGACCCCATCCGTTTCCGCGGATCGTGCGTAACTTTCAATCGGTGATCGGGCGGGAAGCCCGGCAGCAGTGCCTGGATCGTTTCTCGCGCTTGCCCGACGTCATCATGGCCTGCGTCGGCGGCGGCAGCAACGCCGCGGGCATGTTCTACCCGTTCATCGAAGACACGGACGTCGAATTGATCGGCGTGGAGGCCGGCGGCCGAGGGCAGCGGTTGGGCGATCATGCCGCGACGCTCATCTTCGGCCAACCCGGCGTGCTGCACGGCAGTTTCAGCTACGTGTTGCAGGACGAAGACGGCCAGACCTCGGACGTACACTCGGTCTCGGCAGGTCTGGATTATCCAGGCGTCGGCCCGGAACACAGTTACTGGAAAGAGAGCGGCCGCGTAGGTTACACGCACGTTCGCGATGATGAAGCGCTGCAAGCCTTCGATGCCCTGGCGCGCACCGAGGGCATCCTGCCGGCTTTGGAAACGGCCCATGCCGTCGCCAAGGCGATGGAGGTTGCCGCCCAGCGGCCGGCCGATCAGATCGTGCTGGTGTGCCTGTCCGGACGCGGCGACAAGGACGCTGCGGAAATCGCCCGCCTGCGCGGCGAAGCGGTTTTCAACACGCCCGTTGTTAGTGACCATTGACCACTGACGAGTGACAACTGACAACTGACCCACAACGAAAACCATGTCCGCCATTGACCGATTGTTTCAAGAATTGCGTTCCCAAGGCCGCAAAGCGCTGATGCCTTTTATCACGGCCGGCGATCCGGACCTGGCGTTCACCGCCGACGTGCTGCGGGAACTGGCTGGGCGGGGTTGCCAGATGTGCGAATTGGGCATTCCCTATAGCGACCCCATCGCCGACGGTCCCATCATCCAGGCGTCGTACACGCGGGCGCTGGGCAAACACCTCAAGTTGGCGAGCATTTTCGAGACGCTCGGCCGGCTCGCACCGCGCCTCCGCATGCCCGTCGTCAGCATGGTCAGCTACGCGATCGTGTATCGCCACGGGCCGGAGGCGTACGTTCGCGAGGCGCAGGCGGCGGGACTGGCCGGCGCGATTGTCCCCGACTTGCCGGTAGACGAGTCGGACGAGTTGGCCGGGATCTGCCGCCGCGAGGATTTCAGCCTGATCCAGCTGGTCACCCCGACCACGCCACGCGAGCGCGCGGTGCAGATCGCCCGTGCGTCCAGCGGTTTCTTGTATTACGTCTCCGTGACCGGGATCACGGGCGAACGCCGCGAACTGCCGCCGGAATTGCTCGACAACGTAGCCTGGCTCAAGACTCAAACCGACCTGCCCATTTGCATCGGGTTCGGGATTAGCCAACCGGAGCACGTGCGGCTGTTGGCGCCGGTGGCCGACGGCGTGATCGTCGGCTCGGCCTTCGTGCGGCGACTGGCCGAAGCGGACACGCGCCCGCGGCAGACCGTGCTCCAAGAGGTGGGGGATTTCGCCGCCGAACTGCTCGCGGCATTAGACCCCTCAGGGCGAAAGACGGACAGCAAATCGTAGCTGTTGCCAAGAGGTTGGGGCGAACGGTTTCCGAAACGAAAATGGAATAACGAATACTGAATCGTGAATCCTGAAGGCAGAATGGAAGACGCGAGGCTCGTCCGGGAACATTGTTCATTCAGTATTCACCATTCAGTATTCACCATTCATTGCCAAAAGCCCGACTTTTTTGCAGGAGCCGGGCTTCTTCACGTCCAGCTATGCCCACCGTCCTGGTGCTGTGCGAATACGGTTCCCTGAACGGCGGCGAGCGGTCGCTGTTAGCCGTGGCTGACGGCGTGCGCGCGGCAGGCTACGAGTTGCAGGTCGCCGCGCCGGCCGCAGGGTCGCTGGCGGCCGCGCTGGCCCAGCGAAACCTGTGCGTCCTGCCGCTCGATCTGCACGACGCCCAAGGACGCCGGCACCATCCGGACCTTTGCCGGCAGCGGATCCGCGCGGCGATCCGCGCTGTCAAGCCCGACCTGGTCCACGCCAACAGTCTTTCGATGAGCCGTTTGTCCGGTCCGGTCGCCGCCGCGTTGAATTTGCCCAGCATCGGGCACCTGCGAGACATCGTCAACGTCACGGCGGCGGCTGTCGCAGACCTGAATCGGCACACGCGGCTGCTGGCCGTCTCCCGCGCGACCCGTGATTGGTGGCTGGCTGCCGGGCTGTCGGAGGCCAAGACCTGCGTGTTGTACAACGGCGTCGATTTGACGCGATTCTGTCCGCGTCCGGCGAGCGGATGCCTGCATCGTGAACTTGGCCTGCCGGCCGAAGCGTGTCTGGTCGGGGCCATCGGTCAGGTCGGCATGCGCAAAGGATTGCACACGCTGCTGGCGGCGGCCTCGATCGTCGTCCGCGCCGTCGACCATGCGCATTTCGTGATTGTCGGTCAACGCTACTCGCAGAAGCAGGAGGCGCTGGACTACGAGCGGCAACTGCAGGCCGCCGCTGCCGCCGAGCCACTGTTGGGACACGTTCACTTCCTGGGCGTCCGCCAGGATGTCGACCGGTTGCTGAACGAGTTCACGGTATTGGCGCACGCCGCGCGGCAGGAGCCGCTGGGCCGAGTCTTGTTGGAGGCCGCAGCGGCGGGGGTGCCCGTGGTGGCAACCGACGTGGGCGGGACAAGCGAGATCTTTCCCGCGGGGACAGACTCGGCCCTGCTGGTTCCGCCCGACGACGCGGAATCGCTCGCCGTGGCCATCATCCGCCTGCTGCGGGACGCGGAATGGCGCGCCGCGATCGCCGGCGCAGCCCGTCAGCGGGCCGAACAGGCCTTCGATGCCCGCCGAGCCGCCGAAGATTTGACCGCCCATTACCGCGGCCTGATCGCGTGAAACGCGGCGCCGGTTGCTCCGCCAACCGTCTACTTCGCCGCTTCGCAGATTTCGATGTCCTTGAACATCACGTGCATCACGCAACCGGCGTGCATTTGCAGGGCGAAATGGCCTTCCGGGCGGCTGGCGTCGTCCTTGAACTCCGCGCTCTTGATGCCGTTGACGGTCACCACCACGCTTCCGCCGTGGGCCTCGATCACCATTTCGTTCCATTGGTCGTCCTTGGTGTACGACTTTTCCAGTTCGTCCGACGGCTTGCTGACCCAGCCGCGGCCGTAGCTTTCGTAGATGCCGCCGACGCCGCTCTTGATGCGTCCGACTTGCACCTGCAGGCCGTTCGCCTTTTCCGGTTCCTTGATGATCGTGCGGACGTAGAAACCGCTGTCGCCGGAGAGGCACTTGAACTTGAAGCGTACGGTGAAGTCCCGGAACATCTTGTCGCTGACCAGCAATCCGTACAGTTTCTCGTTGTTTGCCCGGCCGACGAACGCGCCGTCCTCCACCGTCCATTTCCCGTCGCCCACGGGATGCCAGCCGGCGAGCGTCTTGCCGTCCATGAGCGGTTTCCAGTCCGCTTTCTTGTCTTCAGCGGCCGCCAGGCCGGTCAGCAGAACACTTGCCATCGCGAACGAGATCAACCGGGCCACGTTCAGTCGTTTCATAGGAAGCTCCTTGCCATGAGGTAAATCAACAAGATGCAAGAACTGTGTTTCCCTGATGTTAGCGAGTCCGCACGTTAACGGGAAGCATACTTGCCGAGAAGCGGGAAGCCGGTAAGCTGAAGAAGAGGAGGACAATCCGCGAGAGGAGAGACGAACATGCCAACTTACGTCTACGAGGTGCTCCAGGAAGACGGAGCGGCCGGTGAGCGGTTTGAAGTGGTGCAGAAGATGACGGACCCGCCGTTGACTTGCCACCCGGAGACAGGTCAACCGGTGCGGCGCGTGTTTCTGCCTGCCTGGATCGCAGGCAGCGCGTCGCCGATGCGAACCGAGCGAGCCTTGGCCGACGACAAGAAACTGGAGCGTTTGGGGTTCACCAAGTACGTCAACACCGGCGAGGGCTACGAAAAAGTCCTTGGCAGCGGCCCGGAACTGGCGAAGAGAAAATCGTGACCAAGTCGGAATCGGTTGCCGCCACAGGCCGTTGGAGTCTCAGTCCATCTCATGCTCGCCGTGCGCATATCACGGCCTTTCAAAACGCCGGGCTCCTGCGACGGCGCGAGGCCCCAGAATGGCGGCACGCGTGCTTGCTCTACAGCGCCGAACCGCCTGATTCGCCCGTGCGAATCCGGACCGCATTGTCCAAGTTGTAGACGAAGACCTTGCCATCGCCGATACTGCCCGTTTTGGCTGCGTTGACGATGGTCTCGATGACCTTGTCGGCGTGTTCGCAATCCACCGCCACTTCGATCTTCAGCTTGGGGATGAAGTCGATCGTGTATTCGGCGCCGCGATAGGTCTCGCGCTGTCCCTTCTGCCGCCCAAACCCTCGGACTTCGGTCACGGTCATGCCGTGAAACCCCTGTTCGACCAATGCCGCCTTGATGTCGTCCAGCTTGTGATGCCGGACAATTGCCTCAATTTTCTTCATCGTCATATGTCCTGTCTGATACTGTTGCGATCGGAGATTCCCGCGTGTCTGGCCGCCGCCGCGCAACGGTCCACCGAAGTGTCGCAAGCGTCGTGCCAATGTCTGAACGATCTGTTGAAACTCAGCTAGCAGCCGGTCTGGTGGCGGCAAGTGCCCGCAAATCGCGGCCTTAAGGTGCTTCGACTACCCAGGCATCGAAAACCATCGGTGCGTATTTCGTAGGCTAATTTACC
>CAYPGE010000181.1:0-16739 GCA_964409865.1 uncultured Pirellulaceae bacterium | reverse complement strand
TCTCAATTCCAGATGGTTTCGTCGGACTACGGTGCGACCTGGGCGCGCGCGCAAACCAACATCGGCGATGTCCTGATCTCCACGCCGAGCCTGATCCTCGACGCCGAAACGGGTCTGTTGAGCAACTATTACTATCGGCGCGGCAAGGGAATTCTGTGGCGTCGGGTCGTCGACCCAGACCGCGTGTTCGGCAATCCGCTCGAGTGGCCTGCCTCCGAGACCGTCGCCACGGGCAGTCCGATCACGATTGATGCGGGCAACGCGAACGCCACCGCGATCAGGGACACACACTACGTCGCTTTCTACTCCGGCAAGGCTCCTGACACGGCGGTCCTGGTATCTGTGCTCCCAGCACCGACTGCGGGGACATCACTTCTCAGCCCCTCGCGCCCCGGTGGGCCGCGAAAATAAACCAACTGACCGGTTCCGGCGGCTATCTGCCCAGCGAAAGGGCTGTGCGTGGAGGCGGCTACGGCGCGGTCATCCAAAGCAGTCGCATCGGCCCGGAAGGCGGCCAGATCCTCGTCGATCGCACTCTCGAAGCAATCAAGGCCTTGTGGCCCGAGGCGAAGTGAGGGAGAATGGAGGCGGTGACCACATTCCACCGCGACGGAGAATCGCCATGTCACAGACGCTCGAAGAACGAGTTGCGAAGCTGGAACAAACCGTGGCTGAGTTGTTGGCGAAGCCCCGAGAGCCGAGACGCGACGATTGGCGAAAAACGATCGGGATGTTCACCGGTGACGCCGTCATGCGCGAAATCGACGACGAGGCCTTGAATATCCGCGAGCAGGATCGGCGGGAGACTCGGCTGTGATCATCTTGGACACAGATCATATCGTCACCCTGAAGCACGAGAACGATCCGCACTGGAATACGTTGACGACGAATCTGGTGTCGTCGGCCGATCAAGACTTCGCCACGACCGCGATCACCGTTGAAGAGCAAAATCGCGGCTGGTTGTCGCTGATCAATCGGTACACCGAGGTCCACAAGCAAATTCCCGCCTACGCTCGGCTCATCGAACTGATCCGGTTCTTCGCGAATTGGCGGATCATGGCGTTCGACGAGGCGGCGGCTGACGAATTCGTCAGCCTACGCAAGGAGAGAATTCGCATCGGCACCCACGACCTGAAGATCGCGTCGATCGCTCTGGTCAACGATGCCACCTTGCTCAGCGCGAATCTGCGGGACTTCGAACAAGTGCCCGGCCTGCGCGTCGAAAACTGGCTTGAGTGAAGGTCCGCTGGTGACGCACGACACACGCACCAAGCTGTTCTTCTCCGACCACCGGCGTTCCGTCCCCCCGGGCCGCTCAAAACGCCGTCGTCCCGACCGGTGAACGGTCGCACGACGCGTTCCAACGCTCCTGCTGTGGAGCCCAAGGTCGTGCTGCGGCGTTTTTGGGGTGGCCGAAACGGCCAAGATCGCTGGGAGACCTTGCTATCGACAAGCTTGTCTGCTAAGCTGCCAATCTGTCTGTTGACACCCGCTTTGAAGGAGAACGCGTGATGCCACGTTTTTGGGTCATAGCGCCTTACAGCGCCGACGACCCCGAAGCCTGGGAGAAGGTCTGGCAAGACGACCTTGAGCACGGCATCATATCAATCGGTTGGCGTGCTCTGGGTGATGTTTCCGCTCTAACGGAGGATAGGCTCCTCCACCTCATCCATCGAACATACCCTGAGTATACGGTAGCTGGCGCGAAGGCTTCTTGCCGTATGTTGTATAAATTCTACCACTCGGTTGAACCTGGCGACATCGTCATTGCCCGGCGAGGTAGGAAGGAAGTCGCTGCGATTGGGCGTGTGAAGCGCGCTGCGTACTTCGATCCCAACAAGAACGTCGGAGCACATGATCCCGACTCCGCGTACCCAAATCATCTCGACGTGCAGTGGGCCGATGCGCCGCGAGACACACAGTTCGCAACTCAGGTATTCGGCATGCAAACCATTCACGAGATTTCCGAACACAAATTCCGCACACTCATGGACGCTACTGTCTCAGAGACCGTGCAGTTGCATTTACAGAACGGATACTCTGCCAACGATAGCCCCAAAACACAGGTTGGAGGAGCATTCATGAACGTCACCGATAATCACGACGAAGAGTTTGAAGAACTCATGGAGGACGAAGCAACTCAACACGAAACCGAATCTCCTGAGGAATTCGGCGTTGAGAAACGCAAGATCTTCACTGACAAGTCAGATCCGCCGATCGGTGCGCTCTGCATGAAATACGAGGCGGGAGACCTCGTGCTTGACCCGATTTTTCAAAGACGAAAAGTCTGGGAAGACTCAAGATCAAGCAGGCTGATTGAGTCCGTGATCCTGGAGGTTCCCCTGCCGGTTTTCTATTTGGCAGAGGAAAGCGACGGAAAAGAAGAGGTCATTGACGGCCAACAGCGTCTGAACGCGTTCTTTCGGTTCCTGCACAATGAGTACTCCTTGACGGGGTCAAGGCGCTTCCCCACCTTAACGGCAAGTATTTCAAGAACCTCGATAAGCCTATCCAGAAGATGATACGTGACAGTTCCATCCGCACAATCACCTTCAAGAAGGAATCCGATGACAACCTGCGGTTCGAGATCTTTGAACGCCTAAACACGGGGGCGGTTCCGCTCAACCGACAGGAACTCCGCAACTGTGTCTATCGCGGCCAGTACAACCAGCTACTGGTTTCCCTGGCGGCCGATCCCGACTATATGTGGCTAATGGGATTGAACGGGCCAGAAAAAAGGATGAAGGACGTCGAGTACGTTTTGCGATTCGCTGCCTTTCATCACGCGACGTACCTCAAGTATAAACCGCCGATAGCTAGTTTTCTCGATGAAGATATGCGGAAGTTCCGCAACGCAAGCAACAACGAGCAACAAGAGCTGAAGGCGGCTTTTAAGACGGCCGTAACACTAATTCGGTCCCTCCTGGGCCGGAACGCGTTCCGACGATTCTACCGTGGCACCGAAAAGGCTCCCGACGGTCGGTGGGAACCGAAGAAGTTCAATGCGTCGCTGTACGACATTCTCACGTGGTCTTTCGCCGACAAAGACAAGAATCAGGTGATGGCGAACCTTGACGCCATCCGCGAGGCGTTCATCGTGCTGATGACTGAGAACGAGTCTTTCGTCGAGGCTATCGAACTCTCCACTAGTTCACTTCGTATGGTGCAAACACGATTTGATCTCTGGCGTCATTGTCTGGATGCCATTCTCGATACGTCTGCGAAGCAACCCCGATTTTTCTCGAAATCGGTAAAACAAAGCCTCTACGATGCCAACCAGGAATGCGCCCTCTGCGGGCAATCAATTTCCGATATCGACGATGCGGCAGTCGATCACGTAGAGCAATACTGGCTCGGTGGAAAGACTGAGTTGAACAACGCGAGATTGGTTCATCGCTACTGCAACTGGTCTCGCCCGAAGAAGCAACGCGGGGCCTAAATTGGGTTCATCCGGCTGAAGCGCGCGCCAGCCTCCCGGTACGACGCAAGATTCTTGTGAGGCAGGAGTTGCGGAGGCAAGGGATGCATGGCGGTGCGAGTCGGAAAGAAATTGTGTCTGTTGTTGGGGAAGAACAGAAACCGTTCCGTTGCTCGGAGTGATCGATTCGCAGTACGCGATCACTTTACGTCGCGAATCTCGGCCACCATTTCCAGCAGCGTGTCGAGCAGCTTTTCCGAGGCGTGCGGCTCGAAGGCGCAGGAGCCGAGCCAGGTCTCATAGCCGCCCCATTCGAAGTGCTTGGCGGTCGGAATGTAGCCGAAGCCGCCGTGGGCCCATTCGACCAGGACCGCCGGCTGCAGCGCCGCCCGCTGGCGGAACTCCAGACCGATCTCGCAGAACGGCTCGCCGGGCATCGTGCCAATACACGCCGGGCCGATGCGCAACACTTGCAGAGGCACGGAGACCTGCGCCTCGCGCGTGGCCATGTCCGTGATCCGCCGCGCATAGCTCCACGACAGGTCGACCTGGTCGGGCTTGGGCCCCGGCTTCGTCAACCGCTCCTTGGCCCAGGCGACTCGCTCGGCCGTCGGCATAGGACGCGCGATGGTTCGCTGCCGAAAGCGGGCCGCCAGCGTTACGTGGTCCTGATACTCGGCCTTGGCCAGTGCCGTGTGAACCTTGCGGGCCACGTTCCCGGCCACCCCGCGCATCTTGACGTAGGGCTCCTGCTTGGGCTGGGGCCGACTCCGATCGGTGCTGGTCACGTCGCCGCTGGAGGCGTTGGCCATCAGGGCCACGAAAGGTGGGTCCTGGTCCTCGGCGCCAAGCAGGCGTTTCAATTCCGCGCAATACATGCCGTAGTAGTCGGCCGAGATGTCGCCCTTGGGCACGCCGCCCACGTAATGGAGCGAATAGGTCGAGTAGACGGCAATCGGCCGCCCGTCCGGCTCGCGCAGGGCCAGGATCGTCACCGTGGGATCGGTCGGACCGGCGGGCTTCACCAGGTCCGGGCTGCCCGCCGGCGGGTTCATCTTCACCTGGTCGATGCCGCCGAAGGGATTGGGCGGCATGGTGCCGGGCTTGAGAAACCAGCGGCGATTGAACACGTGCTCCGGCACCGGAGTGGTCAGGCAGGCCAATTGGGCCGGACGCAGCCGGTTCGCTGCGCAGCGCACGCCGTCGACGATGCGCTGCACGACAAAGGCGCGGTAGTTCTCGTACTCCGGCTCAGCGGGAGCGGGCGCCTTGCCGCCGGTGCTGCTGGCAGAATGGGTGTGTACGGCGGAGATCAGCACGTTGCTCGCTGGAATCCCAAGCTGCTTTTCGATCAGGCCGCGCGTCTCGGCGCACAGGCCCACCTCGGTGCCCAGCAGATCGAGGACCACCAGGGCGAGCTTTGTCTTGCCGTCGTCGAGCACGAGGCACCGGGCGTGCAGTTCATCATGCACGTTGGTCGACAGCGGGGCGATGAAATTGCCGACGATCGGCCGCCCCAACGGCGGCGTAATCACGCTGGTGGCCGCGCCGGCCCGAAACCCGGGCGCCGGCGCGGCCGCGCACAGCGTCGTAGCGATCAAGGAACAGACAACGAGGGCCGAGGCGCGGATCATGATCTATTCTCCCTTGGCTTGAGGTCGGCTTCACATGGGAACCGTGGCATCACGGACGAATTTCTGGTGTGTTGGCCGTTGATTCTCGCCGGCGCGATGGCACCTGCGGATTGTCCCGCAAGCCAATCCCTGTTTCAAGGGAGCGCCCTTTGCGGGGCGGACGTCCCCGGCGTCCGTCGCATTTCACTGCGAGCTGCGGAACACTATGGGGAGCGCGGCGCATAGGCAATCGACATCTGCATGGGATAGGCGCAGGTGCAGCCCGAACTGGCTTCCGGAATGAGGACCAGGCCGCCGGCGGGGATGATGTTGATGAAGCATCCGGGCCGGCTGACCCGATTCAACGGCAGGGGGCCACCACCGGGGCGGAGGTCGTACATCCACGGGTTGCCGCCGCGCCAGAAGAGACACTCGGCCGCGGCCGAGATGTTCCCGCAACCGTGCCCGTGGCGATTGAAGACCCAGCCCTCGATGCGGCGGCCGGTCTGGAGGTCGTAGGCGTAAGGCCAGGTGTAGGCGGTCTGGCCGATGAGCGTCGGATGGCGGTTGAACTCGCCATGGCCGCCGCGAACATCCAGGTCGGTATCGTGGTCGCGCCGCCAACGCAACTCACCGGTCCCGGCGTCGAAAGCCTGAAAGTAGTAGTGCACTCGCTCGCCTCCACGGCGTTGCGCCAGCGCGGCCTCGCCACTGGCGACGATCTGCTCGCCGCGGGCGATCTTCGAACCGCTCAGCAACAACGTGTGCTCGGCGAAGCCCAGATAGGCCGGCTGTTGCAGGTCGCGCAGGTCGAGTTTCCGCTCGAAGCGGACGGTGCCGGAAACCGCGTCCAGCGCAACCAGGGACACCTGGTCGCCGGCGACGATTTGTTGCATCGTCATCCGGCCCGAATGGTCCGCCAGGGCGGCGGGGCTGCGGCATTCCAGGAAATACAGGTTTCCGGCGCCGACCGTCAGCGTGGTATCGACGACGCGCCCTTTGCCGTAGCGCCAAAGCACATCGCCCGTTGTCCGATCGACCGCGAACAGTCGCCGGCTCAGCGCGACCTTCATGTTGGGGTACCAGACCGGCATGGTGTTCAATTCGGCTGCGCGCGTGATCTGGCGGTAGGCGGCATTTCGGGGAACGCTCGCTTCCTAACAGGACCGAATTGGCGACGACGGCCAGATAGCCCCACTCGCTGGGCGTCCCGTCGGGCGCGTCGTTGGCGATGCGCGTCAACACGTCGCGCCGGCCGTCGACCACGCTCAATCGCACGCATTGATCGCCGGCGGCCACGTTCTCGGCATCGGGTTCGACGGCCACCACCTGGAGACCGCTTCGTCGCGCCAGTTCGGAAGCGAGCTGGCCCTTCCCGGCGCCGAGCACGACGCAGTACCCTCGCCGGATGCCCGTCGCGTCCAGTACCCGCTGGGCGATCTGGCCGTAGCGAGCGTCGGCCGAGCCGGCGCCCCCGGGATCGGCGTCCGGCGTCCGCTGGACAGCGGGCGCGGGGCCCGGCGCGGGTTCCCGCGCCCCGGACTGCATGGGTCGGAAACAGTGGATGACACCTTGGTCCGTGCTCACCCAGAGCCGTCCGCCCGCTGCGGCCAGGCCGTGCGCCGCGCCCGCGACCGCCGTCGACCAGATCGTCTTGCCGTCGGCTGCGTCCACGGCGAGCACTCTGTCCCGACCCCCGAGAAGCAGCGATTCGCCGGCCAGCATCATCGCCCAGGGGCAGTCGCAGCGGACCGACCACAGGAAACACTGCTTCTTGGACGCCGCGATCTCCTTGAGGCGCGCCTGGATTATGTCGAGGCGCTCGTCGGCGCCGTCCGTCTTCTCCTGGGCCTTGCGCGCGGCGTTCAATCGCTTTTCTTCCTCGGTCAGGCTCTTGGACTCCCGGCTTAAGGCGATGTACTTCGCGCAGTCCAGCGCCGTCAGCTTGTCCTCCGATTGCAGGTAGACCGTCGAGCCTCTGACAACCACCCGCAGCGCGTCGAACGCGGCGATCGTTTCCCGGGATTGGGCATCGGCAAAGGTCACGCCGGGAGGTCGCACCGACGGGCCGCTGACGACGTCCCGCGCGTCGAACAACACGGCGGCGCCGCTGCCTTCGGGCAGGCTCCCCAGGGACTTGCCGTCAGCGCGAGCGAAGATGGCGGGCGCCGTGCGGCCGGTGGGGACGTACAACCGGTCCTGCGAGGCGAGCATGTAGCCCTGACTCGACACTTCGCTTCCATTGCACCGTGCCGTGCCGGGCAGCGAACGCGGCCAGATAGACTCCCTGGTCCGGAAAAAGGCCGGCGGCTGCATAGGCGATGCCGCCCTCGACTACGATCGAAGACCGCACGGGCCAGAAGCGGGATCAGGAGCCAGCCAATCATCGGGCAACTCAGGCCAAGTCGCGGCGGACGGCGGGAGATCCGCCGCCCGCCGGCCAGAGGCCAAGGGGCTTCGACCGGCCCCGGACGGGACTTGGTTTGCGCGAGATGGAAAATGAATTGCATGAGTTCCTCTCTTTACCGCTCGCTCGCATCCATGGCGCAGCCGATTCGCTTCACCCCCAAAGCCTGCGCCCGCGCAACCACTTTCTCCGAGCACGGGCTGCCGCTGATCAGCAGCAGGTCGGCGTTGGCATCGAGCGATTTGACTCCTCCTCGGATCATGATTGAAAGCCAGACATGTCAGACGCTAATCCTGTTTCGTTTCGCTCTTGTTTTTCTTGTCAGTAGCTGATCTCCCACTGCCGTTCGGCCAGGACGGCGCGGGCCTTGTCGCTGGCGGGGGTGCCCCGGTTGGGCGACCACATGCGTCCGCGCCGGACGCCCGAGGCGGCGGCGTCGGCGAACACGCGGTCGATGGCCGCGGGCGTCAGGGCCGTGCCCCACAGATGATACTCGCGGATCTTGGTCGCGGCCGTGCGGCTCAGCTTGGCCAAGCCATCTTCGTTATAGGCGTACAGCACCTCCAGCAGCGGCGCCTTGTCCAGCCCGCCGATGGCGATCAAGTGGCCTTGGCCTCCGCCGTCCGCGGCTCCGAAGCGCGTCAGGGCCGAGCCGTTGGAGACCAGCAGATAGCCGGCATGTTCGCCCGCGCCCAGACCGGACTTGGCCGTGCTCGCGCCCGAGACTGCCGGCGAACTCGTGCCGTCCGACCAATACCACGTGCCGGTGGCCGAGCCCGCGAGGTCGCAGCGCAGGTTGGTGCCATCCCCGCGAGTGATGAAGTCGATGCGGAGCTTGCCCGTGTCCGGCGGAGGCGGCGGCTGGCGGGTCAGTTGCTCGGCCACGATGGTCCAGCCCTTGGCGGCCAGACGTCCCGCGGCGGCCTGTCCGACGGGGCCCGGCGGGGCGTTGCCGCGCAGAACGACCTTCAGCGGCACGTGCGGACCGCTGTCCGCCCGGTTCCGGCCGAGGCGGTCGAGCGTCGTCAGCAGACCGTCCACCTGGGCCGTGTCCAGCCGGTTATTCTCCAGCGACAGCTCGGTGATCTGGACGCAGCCGGCAATGTTGATCCGCGACAGCTGGTTGCCGCGGAAGCTGACCGTGCCCGTCGCCGCCGCGTTCCGCAGGGAACCGGACAAGTCCAGCGACGTATAGTGGTTGCCGTCGGCCAGCAGCGCCACGCCTCGGTCGGGACTCGAAGCCGGCAGCCGCAGGGCGCCGGCCTGGTTGTCGTTCCAGACAAAGAATTCGGACAGGTTGGGGAACTGAGTCAGGTCCGCGAAGACCGCCTGGTCGGTCATCTGCGGGTTGTCCCGGACGCAGATGTGCCATACCTGGCGGCCGGTGCGGCCGAACTCGATGGTTGGATAGCGGTTCTGGGCGCCGCGCAGATCTTCCAGGGCGGGACTCTGAGACAGGTCGAGCGACTCCAGATCGCAGTCCTCGAAGCAGGCGCGCTTCAGCTTGGGCGTATTCGCGAGGTTCACCCGCACCAACGTTGGGGAGAGAAAGCACTCGATGGTGTCCAAGTTTACGAAGTTGCTGAAGTCCAGCGACGTCAGCCGGTTGTAGGAGGAACACCATTGTTCAAGCGTCGGCGCGACGAGCGTCAGGCCCGTGACGGCGGACACCTGCTGATCCGGGACCTTCTCGATCTGGCCGCTCCCGCCGTCGCCGGCGTCGTATCCGAGATTGATCCGCCGAATGGCGATCCACGGCTTCACTCGCAACACGTGTTGGCGCGTGCCGGCCGCACCGAAGCCCTTGTGCGGCGTGGCGGAGGTGCTCGTGGTGCCGTCCGACCACGTCCACAAGATGTCCGGCCGGCCCTGGACGACGAGCACCGGGGCAAAGGAAGCCCCTTCCGTCGTGAAAGTCAATCCCCGTTCAGCCCCTGCGGCTCCCGCAGCGCTGGCGGACCGGCCGCCGGCATGCAGCGGCAGCAGTCCCGCAAGCACGAGGACGAACAGCCGGTCAAGATGGTCGGCGCGTCGGCGGGTTCTGGAATTCATGACGGACTCTCGGTTTGGATCGGTAACCAAGGGGGATCGCTATACGATGCGCGGAGCTGCAAGGATGGGTTCTCCTTGAATCGCCTGCAGCGTCTGGCGGATCGGCATCTGGCTGACCCCGTAGCGGCGCACCGGTTCGATATTGTATACAGTCTCCCGCAACGGGGTGAACCTGTAACGTTCGCTCGCCGGCAACCAGAGATCATTTCCAAGTTCCCTACCAACCACAGCGGGCCTGCCATGGTCTTCCGAGCCACCACCGTGTTGTTGTTCTCTCTCGTCGCGTCGGCGTTTGCCATGGCCCGGGAGACGCCCGTGGTCATTTGGTGTTCCTCCCCCGTGCAGCCTGGTGAAACCGTTCTCGTTCACGGCGGGCAATTCGGCAGCCATCCCGTCGTCGAACTGACCGCAGGCCAGTCCCCGGACGGCGGACAGAAGCGGACGGTGGAGCCCCTCCGCGTTTCCGACTCGGCCCTGATGTTCGTTCTGCCCAAAGACTGGCAGCCCAGCATCGCATGTGCGACGATCCGCGCGGAGGTGCCGGGCGGCCCGCAGAGCAAGCCCTTCGTGATCAACCAGCCGAACGTGTTTTGGGTGCAAGGCGATCGCGGACGCGAGGCTTCGACCGGGGCCGGCGTCGTGCGTCTGTTCGGCAATTGCCTGACCTTGACCCCGTCGGATAAACCCGAAGTCGTGCTGCGCGACGGCCAGGAAACACGGTTTCCAGCCCAGGTGGATGCGGCCAGCCCGTTTGCCGTCGCGGCAAGCTGGAACAAGGCGAACAGTCCGGCAGCCGGTGACTACGAGGTCCTCTTCCGCCGCAGCGCCGGAGAGCAACCGATCGTCGCGGGCAAGGTCCGAGTTTCGGAGCCGGTCGCGGCGTATCCGCAGGCCGTCTTCAACGTGGTTGACTTCGGCGCGATCGCCAACGACGGCATCGACGACACGGACGCCATTCTGGCCGCCGTCGAGCGACTGACCGCCAACAACGGCGGGACGCTGCTGTTCCCGCGCGGCCGCTTCCAGATGACCGCGACCATCGAACTGCCGCCGCGGTCGATCCTCCGGGGCGCAGGGGCGAATCTGTCCCAGGTCTACTGGCCCGATACCTACGAGCCCGTCGAGGCGCTCGTCAAGGGCACTCATTCGTTCGAGGTCACGGATATCTTCCTGGCCTGCGGCTTCCACCAGGACGGGATCGTCGGCAACCCGGCCGTTCCGAAGACACCGCTCGCCGACGCGGCGGCGGCGAACTACCGGTCGGGCAACATCACGGTCCGAAACGTGACCCTCCGGATGCTCTACTCGCAGTACGTCAATGCCGACAAAGAGGAGTTGACACGGCGTCTGGCGCTGCTGCACTACACACGCGCGTTGCGATTCGGCGGCGAGAACATCAACGTCCTCGGCAACGACATCTACTGCGCCGCCGGCGGCGTGTTCGAGCTGCGGGCCTACTGGAGCCGGGTGGCCGACAACCGCTTCTGCCGCGGCAATATCGTCGGCTGGAACGGATTCAGCGGGCAGCAGCTGATTGTCGAGAACAACCATCTGGGCGGCGCAAACTGCACGTCATTCTACGGCCTGCCGGAAGGTTCGGAGAACATCTACTGGGCGAACAACGTGCATGAGAACACTTTCGACGGCAACAACCGCGAGACGATCACTGGCGACGGCCGCGTGCACGGCTACATGGACACGGTGGAGAACATTATGCCGAACTCGTTTACGCTGAAGCCCAACGTGCCGCTGGCGCGCGGCGCGCCGACGTGGCGAAACGGGGCCGTGCAAATCGCCGGCGGCAAGGGCGTAGGCCAGTTGCGACGGATCCGCTCGATTGAGGGCAGCCGCGTCGAACTGGTGGAACCGTGGGACATCGTGCCCGACGCCGCGTCGGTCATCAATATCAGTTCGTTCCGGCGCCGGTTCATCTACACGCAAAACCGGGCGTACGATTCCTCCGTGGCGCTGCAGCTGTACGGCTCCATGATCGAGGGCATCATGGCGGACAACGAAACCGCGCGCACCGGCGGATACAACGGCGACGCGATGGCGGGCGAGGCGAGTTGGTTCAACCAATTCCTGCGCAACCGGATTACGGTGGGCAACCAGTACCGGGGGCCGCGAAATGAGGTCCCGCCGATCGATGCGCAGCTCGGGCTGCTGGCCTACGGGTCCGGGACGGGCGATTACAAGTACCCGCTGGTCCGCTCGTGCGTCGTGCGGAACAACCGGCTGGAAAGCAATGCCAAACTGAACGTGATGGGTTGGGTGGAAGACTCGTTGCTGGAGGGGAACGAAATCTGCAACGCGGACACCGGCGTGACCATTTCCGCTGCGGCGCGGAACATCATCCTGCGGAACAACACGTTCGAAAACGTGGTGCGCCGCTACGCCTATGACCCGCAGTCGGTCGCACTTTCGCCCGGCGAAGAGCTGCTGGCCGGATTGGGCGACGTACGCACCGCGCTAAGTCCGGCCGAAACGGCCGCCTGGCAGCCGGTCGCTGGGGGCGAAGCACTTCAGGACGCCTCGCCGGAGCAAATCGAGGCCCTGCGTCGCAAGGCCATTCGCGAATTGGCGGCAGCACTCAAGGGGCGCCCCATCCCGCTGGAGGCAATCCAACAGCTCCTGGGCCTGAATGTACTCACGCCCAACTGGCAAACCGCGGTTCCCATCCTGCGCGACGGCCAGGCCGGAACCCGGCCACTGCTGGTCCGCGCGGTCAGCCGCAAAGTCGCGGCGCGCTTGAGGCTTTCCATACAGGCTGACGCCCTGCCCGGCCCGGACTGGGCCTTCGATATCCCGGAGTTCGATCTCAAGCCGGGAACGACCGCGGACGCGAATGCCAAGATCACCAAGCCGGAAGGGGCCGCCCGGTTCGTGCGTTTTCCGTTGCTTGGCAAGCTGTCGGGCGACGGCTGGGAATTGCCGTTCCACACGACCGTGTTTGATCCGTATGACCAGATTACCCTCAGCGCCTTCCGCGTCAGCCGGCCGTTGCCGAATCCCTGCGCGAAGGGCACACTCGGGTACATTCCCTACTCCCAAATCCCGCGTCCGGCCGACGAGCAACTCGCCGACGCGCCGACCGAGTCTGGACGGTTCGCGTTCGCGTCGCTCTACCAGGGTGAGAAATCCGAGAAGGCCGGCCTCGACGGTGCGATCCTCTACGGGAAGGCGGTCTTGCGGGCACGCGAGCCGGTCAAGATCAAGCTCCTGTTCAGCAACCATTGCCTGGTGTTCATCAACGGCAAGGTTCTCGGCACCACGCTCGGCCGCGGCCAATGGGGATTCGCCAACCTACAGAAAGGCGAGAACCTGATCGAGCTGATCATGCTGCCGTCCGCACGCGACGAATACCGGTTCGGCCTGCCGCGCATCGTCTGGGCTTCCCGCCCAACCGCCCTCGCCGTGCCTCCAGACAAATCCTGAGATCCGGCCAGACCAGCCACCGAGTACCTGTGCCGCACCGAATCGAGATGACGGCATGCTGCCACGTCTCCTCTGAAGAAAGGCTGCCCATGATCCCTCGCACCATTCTGCGTTCCCTGCTATTGGTCCCGCTGATTTCCGGCGCGACTTACGCCGATTCTTGGCTGGTCGACGCGATGGCCGACAGGACTCAATGGACGCTCATCGGCCACCGGGTGAGCTTCTCGCTGGGCGATAGCAAGCTGGAGGTGGCCAAGGACCCGGCGCGGCCGGGTGCGGCCTCGGTCCTGAAGCTGACGTGCGACTTCAGCGGCCACGTTTGGAGTGGCATCCAATGGCAGGGCGGGCTGCTGCTGGGCCGGCCCGAGCGGCTATCGTTCTGGCTGCACGGCGATGCCTGCGGTCACAAATTGGTGGGGCGAATGGACGACGCGGCGGGCCAAGCCTACGAGGTATCGCTCGGCATGCTCGGTTTCGCTGGATGGCGCGAAATCGAGGTGCCGATGGACCCGGCCGGCTGGACGCCCATTCGCCGAGTGGGCGACCGGGCGTTGCCGGTGCGCTGGCCGGTGAGCCTGCGTGAGATTCGCGTGCTGAAGTCGAACACCACCGCACCGACGCCCACGGTCGCCTTCTCCGAACTGCGTGCCGTGGGGCGGCCGAGCCTGCTGGATCGCGTGCGAGTGCGACTGTCGTGCGCCGCCCCCGCCCACGTCTTCTACGAAGGAACGCCTGTCCGACTGCAGGCCCTGATCGAGAATCCCGGAGCAGAGCCCGTGGCCGGGCAACTCGAAGCGGTGACCTGCGATTGGCTCGGCCGCGAACAGCGGCACCCGTTGGGCGCGCTGCGTGTGGACGCGGGACAAACCCACCAGGGGACTTGCGACATTCCGCTGCAGCGACTGGGCAGCTACAGCGTCTGGTTGCGTCTGGTGAGCGACTCCGGCGTGGCGGAGGCCCGCGAGCGGGTGGCCATCAGCCGCCATCGGCCGGCGACGGCGGTCGACTCGCGTTCGCCGATGGGCATGGGACTGTACTTGCCGCGGTTCCGCGACAACCAGCTCGACCTGGCGCTCACCTTGGCCCGCGAGGCGGGCGTGAAATGGACGCGCAGCGACCTGCTGATGTCCCACTGCCAGCCCGAGCCGGGCGTGTGGGCGTGGGATCCGGTCCCTTGGGAAGCAAGTCCCCAGGGACAGGCCGTCGTGGTGGGGCCGCTCGTCCGTCTGCAAGTGGCCGACTCGGACTCGTTAAACCGACCGTGTACGACGGGCGAGCTGACCATTGCGCTGCGGCTGCGCCTGAACCGCCTGGACTACTCGTCGCCCTGGCCCTCGCTAATCAGCAAGAGCGAAGGCGACCCGCGACAATGGAATGTGTTCTGGAGCACCAACAAACGCCAACTGGGACTCTCGCTCGGCGACGGCAAGACGCGATGGTGCGATTGCCTCACCAACAAGACCGACTGGGAGGCCGGACGGTGGTATGACATGGTCGTCACGCACCGCCGCGCGGACCGGTCGACGCAATGGTGGATCGACGGTCGGCCGGCCGGCACGACGAAGGTGCCCTTTGCTGAGACTCTCGTGCGGCTCCCGATCGCCATGACAATCGGCGGCGGGTTGAAGTGTTCGCTGGATGATCTGGCCATCTATGATCGCTGCCTGGAACCTGGCGCACTATCGGCCGCCGCGCCGGTGGCCCGCTGGAGTTTTGACGAAGGGCGGGGACGCGAAATCCAGGATCGCAGCGGCAACAAGAACGACATCCCTGTGGAGCCGTGGCGTTACGACACCATTTTCGCCCGGACTCGCGAGGAGGGAATCTCCACCTACTGCATCTTCGCGGGCACGCCGAAGTGGATGACCGCCAAGCCGAGTGAAGACAGGGATCGCTTCGGGCTGATGATGCCGCGTCTGGACGACTGGTCGGCGGCGGTCGAGAAGATCGTAGCCCGCCAGAAAGAGGCGGGCATCCGCACCTGGGAGGTCTGGAACGAGCCGAACATCAAGGCGTTCTGGTCGCCGGAGCCCAACCCCGAAGAGTATGCCCAGTTGCTGATCGCGACGTACAAGGCGATCAAACGCGCGGACCCCGGAGCCACGGTCTTGGGCTGCGGTCTGGCCGGCCCCAACGGTGCCCAGCACCGCCCGCCCTATGAATTCGTCGAAGAGATCCTGAAACGCGGCGGCGGCCAGGCCATGGACGCGATTTCCATCCATCCCTATCGTCAGCCGCGCACGCCGGAAGAGTCGGGCTACGTGGAAGACATCCAGGCGATCAGCGACCTGACCGCCAAGTACGGACGACGGCTGCCGATCTGGATCACCGAGGTCGGTTGGCCGACCGATCCGTCGGGCTCGAGCGACTCGCGCTCGGCCCAGATGCTCGTGCGCTGCTACTTGTTGGCGATTTCCCGCGGCGTACAGAACGTCGCCTGGTACGACTACCACGATGATGGCACAGACCCGAGCTACAGCGAGCATCACTTTGGCATCTTGGATCACGATCTGACGCCCAAGCCGTCGTACTTCGCGTACCGCACGATGGCGACGGAACTGGCCGGCCTGAAGTTCGAGCGTGAAGTAACGGCCGGCGCAGGGACTTCGGCGTTCGTTTTCGGCGATGGCCGGCGCCAGGTGGCTGTCGCGTGGTCGCATCGCGGGACCAAGCAACTGGCTTTCCAGGCACCAGATCGGGACCGTCTAGAGACCGTTGACTTGATGGGTAATCCGCAGGCGGTCGACGTGGTCGACGGTGCGGTCCTCATCACCGTGGACGAAACGCCCGTCTTCCTGCGTGACGTGCCGAAGTCGCTGGCGGTCGTGCGGCCCATCGAGGCCTCGCCCGCCGTGCTGAAAGCACTTCCGGGCGAGAACTGCACGCTGCAGATCACCCTGCGCAATCCGTTCACTAGGAGCCTGCGGCTGAGCTGGGCACACGACAACGTTCCGCTGGCTCCCGGAGAGGAGAAGCAGATCGCCGTGACACGCACCGTGGAAGCCTGGCGTGCCGGTGCTGCGGAGCCGTGGCAGTCGGCTAGCGGAATCTCCCTGGCCCTGCCGGCACAGATCGTGATTCTGGAAGGCCGGCGTGACCCTATCCTGCGCCACGAGGCTGAGACCAGCAAGCCGGTCGAGTTGGGCGACGCGGCGAGCGCCGATGCGACGGACGAAGTCACGGTGGCGGCCCGATTCCGGAGCGAAGGTCCGACCGGCACCTGGCAGACGTTGGCCACCAAGTGGGACGGCGACCGGCGGCGCAACTGGGGCGTGTTCCTGGGGCGGGAGCAGGGCGACCTGTCGTTCTCGGCTTCGTTCGAGAAGCTGCCCGGCGCGTTCTACGACATCGGTTCCGGGTATTCGCTGTTCGACGGCCGCTGGCATCGCGTGGCGGTGACCTACTCGGCCCACGATGCTGAGGTGTGCTTCTACGTCGACGGCGAACGGGTACGCCGCGTGGCCCGCGACGGGGGCAAGTTGCTCACGAATCGCGTCCCCGTGCGTCTGGCCGGCGGTTTCACGGACGGGCGGAGCCAGCCGGCCAAGACGATGGCCGCCGTAAGTCACGTGCAGGTCTGGAACCGAGCCCTGTCAGGCGAGGAAATTCGCAAGCTCGGCGGCCCCTGAGACGAAGCCGTCTTGAGGAAGTGCCATCTGGTACTGAGTTCATCATCGGACAGGTCCCCGCTCACCACATGGCGTTGATCATCTTCACCGTTTCTTCCACGAGCATCTGCCCGCCTTCGGGACCGACCAGATTCAGGACTCTTGACCTCCTGGGAAAATGCTTGATCCCTGTTTCGCGTTTTCAG
>CAYPGE010000180.1:0-16796 GCA_964409865.1 uncultured Pirellulaceae bacterium | reverse complement strand
ATCGCCGAACTGGTCATGGATTTCCGCGAAATCCATGCATTCCGGCTGAACGGGGTGCAACACGTGGAAGCCCAGATCCACGATGTCCGGCACGATCGCATCGATCTTGCCGCAGCAGTGGAAAAAGAACCGTACTTCCGGAAAACGAGTCCGTACCGCGTCCAGCACCCGCCGCCACGCCGGCTTGACGAAGGCCCGCCACAGTGCCGGCGCGAGCTGCATGCCGCGCTGCATCCCCGCGTCGTCGTAGAAGCACAACACGTCGACGCCCGTCTCGGCCGTGGCCAACGCGAGCTGCGTCGTGTGTGCTTCGACTTTTCGCAGGACAGCCTCCGCGACCGCCGGTTCGCTCACCAGGTCCATCAGGAACTGTTCCATGCCCCGCAGCCACCAGCACCATTCGTAGATACTGCCCGCGTAGCCGAAGACCGGATATCCTGCCTCGTGGAAGCGTTCCACCACCGAACGATCGGCCGTCGTGTCGATCCTCGGCGAGGGCAGCGATTCGATTTGCCCCACGCCGCCTGCCGACGCCAGCGGCGGATAATGCCGTTCCAGGCTACCCTCCAGGCCGCCCGCCCAGTGCCCGATGCCCCATTCGTCGAACCACGTGCCCGGCTCGACCTCGCCGTGCAAGGCGGCCGGATCGTCACCGCCAAAGCGGCAAGGCAGCGAGAACAATCGCCAATCGGCGTCGAAGTACGCCGCCGGATCGTCGCTGCCCGTCGCTTCGCGGAAGCGGCGCAGGATCGGCTCCGTGCAGCCCGGCATGGCGCCGATGTCCAGGGAGAACGGACTCCACAACGGCGAGCCGCCGTCGAGCAGCCTTCGCACGTTTTCGCGAGGTGTCAACTTCATGTCCGACCATCCTACTTCCACAGTTCATCAATGATCTCAACGGTCCTATCGACCAGCATCTGCCCGCCTTCCGGACCGATCAGGTTGCTTTGCGGAATGGCCGAATACGAACCGGCGGCCTGGGCGCGGGCGGTGGGCAAGTAGCTGCCGAAGCCGGACATCTGAAGGATGAACGTCTGCGTCGCCTTCGACCGGGCTTTGATGCGGATGCCGTATTCGCAGTACAGTTCAAACGGATTGGAGCAGACCACCAAATCACCCAGCCGGACGACGTGAATCTCGACCGGATACGTCGCGTCCGGGTTCTTCTGCAATTGCTCGTAGCGTTTCACGACCCCGTGATGCCAATCCCTGGCCATAAAGGCGACTCGCGGCTCGCAAGACGGGTCCTTTTCCACCTGGTCCATGACTTTGTTGTACGCCGCGAGCGCCTCCTGGTACTGCGCTTCGGAAATCTTGTTCAACGGCAATTGCAGCGTCACGGCGACGTGTTTCAGAACCGGGTCGGCATACTTCTCCTTCTGGGCCGCGTCGAACGTTTGGCTGACGGAAAGGTCGATCCGCCGAGCCAGCTCCTGCATTTCGTTGATGCCGCGCAGCGATCGCATCCGCGCGTTGGCGGCCTTGTGCAGCAGCGGACGCGGGGACATGTCCCCGGCCGCAGCTCCCCAGCCCAGAACGACAATGCCTTCGCCGTAGCGGGCCTTCAAGTTGTCGCGAACCGGAAGCCAATAGTCCGCGTTGATCGAGGATTGGCCTTCCACCACCTGGGACGGACAGGCGACGTTGACGATGATCGCCTTCAGGTTGTCCTGCTGATCGAAAAAGAAAATGGACCCCACATCGTCGTCGTCCATGCCTTCCAGGTTGACAAAATCCGGGCGGTTCGTGTTGCCGTACATCTGCGCCGAACCGTCGGCGTACACGGCCCGGCGGCCGAAGCCGATGCTGTTCCGGTCCAGCCCATACGCCATTTTTCCCGGCGCGACGTTCTTCCAGGCCGCCACCATGCCATCGCTGATCTTGTCGGCCAGATAGGTGATGGTCTCTTCGACGGTCATCGTCTGGTCGTTGACCGGAATGCCCGGCGTTCCCGGCCGCAGGACGGGGGCCGTATGCGTGTGCGTGGCGGTCAGCACCATGTGTTGAACGTCGATCGAAGCGTCCTTCTTCGCCGCGGCGTCGCGGATCGCTTGGACGAAGACTTCCGGCAACTGCAGGAGGTCCAGCGAGACGAAGGTGGTCCGTGCGTCCCCGGACTGCAGCGCGACCACGTTGGCCGTCAGCGGCGTATCCGGTTTCGTCGAAAGCCGCAGGCCGAACTGCCCCCACAGGGCCACGGCTTTGTTCGGCGTAATGTCGACCGACGCGGCGCCGACCTGCAGCTCGGCGCCGCACACCAGGGCCGGAAATACGAACCAGGCAAACAATCCGCCGATCATCCACGGGAATGCGGCGCTGAGCGACGACCTTTTCATGCAAGGCTCCTTTCGAAATAAATGGCTGCTTCTACTCACACGTGGCACAAATCCTGGCGAACGGCCGGCGTCAGCCCGGCGGGCTGACGGCTCTGACGACAGATCCTCCTTGTCTTACAGTATGGAACGAAATCGGCGGCCTGACGCCGGCCGTTCGCCTTTTTCTACAGGGTCCAGCCCTGGCGGTATTCGCGGCGGAGGAAGGCGTCTGCTTCCGGACAGCCGACGGCCTTCAAATTGGCGGCGTCCCAGGTGAGCTTCCGGCCGACGCGGAGGGCGACATTCGACAGCAACGCGGCTTCGGTCAGCGCGCCCGAGTACTCGAAGTTGCAGGTCGTGGGCCCGCCGGTCTTGCAGGCTTCGGTCCACTCGCGATGGTGGCCGATGGAATCGGGAATGAACGGGTCGGGTCGCCGGAAATCCCGGAATTGGTCTTCGGGCAGCAACTGGTGTTTGCCGTAGTCGGCGATCAGCATCCCTTTTTCTCCAAGGAACAGCACGGCACTGCCCCATTGCGGAATTTGCTTTTCCTTGACCAGCGCCGGATAGCCTCCGCCGTTGTACCAGGTCAGCACGACCGGCGGTTGCTCGCCGCGAGCTGGGAATTCGTGCCGGGCGATCGTCCAGCGGGCGGCGCTCTCCGGATGCACCGGCCCTTGCGCCTCGACGGTGGTGGGATGGCGCAAATCCAGCGCCCAGAACGCCAGGTCGCAATAGTGGCAGAAGAAATCCCCGAGCGTCCCGTTCGCGAAATTCCACCAGCCGCGCCATCGGCCGGGCACGTAGACCGGGTTGTACGGCCGTTCGGCTGCCGGCCCCAGCCACAGGTCCCAGTCCAGCGTGGGCGGGACCGGCGGCCGGTCGGTCGGCGCGTCCGGTTGCTGCACCTCGGTGGGCGTGGGCGGCCCCTTGAAGTTCGCGCCCAGCCAGACGTGTACCTCGCGCACCGGCCCGATCGCGCCGGACTTGACCAGTTCGACCGCCCGCCGGTAGTTGGCGCCCGCGTGGATCTGGGTGCCCATCTGCGTGACGAGCTTGTTCTCGCGAGCGACCTGGGCCATCATCCGCGCCTCGTAGACGCTGTGCGTCAACGGCTTCTCGCAGTAGCAGTGCTTGCCCAGTTTCATCGCCATGACGCCCGCCACCGCGTGGGTGTGATCGGGCGTGCCGACCACGACCGCATCGATCTGGCCGTGCATCTCGTCCAGCAGCTTGCGGAAATCCTTGTACCGTTTGGCTTGGGGATGCTGCTCGAACGTCTTGCCGCCGCGCTGCTCGTCGACATCGCACAGCGCCACGATGTTCTCGTGCGCGGCGCCGCTGACGTCGGCGGCGCCCCGGCCGCCGATCCCGATGCCCGCGACGTTCAGTTTTTCGTTCGGCGATTTGCTCTGCGCCCGGGTCGAGTGGCCGGAGGTGGTCCAAACGCCGGCGGCGACGGCTGCGGTCCGGAGCATGTCACGGCGGGAAATCAGCATGGACATCGGAAAGGCTCCTTGCAGTTGGGGAATGGCGACGGTGAAGTCGTGACGGTGGTTGATTTACCGATCCTTGCGTCAATCGGCCATGGTGCGACTTTAGCGGAGCGCGGCGAGGCACGCAAGATGCCCCCGGCAGGCCGGACGTATTGCATCCGCTCCCCAATCGGCTATGCTGCAGCCCAGTGCGTTGGGCAATCTCAGCTTCCAGGAGAAACGACATGAAAAAATCCCATCAAGTCGCATGCGTGCTGGTCCCGATTCTCGCCGTCATCCTCGCCGCGCCGAACCTGCTGCCCGGCCAGGAGGGCACCGAACAGGGTTGGACCACCCTTTTCAACGCCAAGGACCTCTCCGGATGGAAGTTCCATCTCGGCAAGGAGGGAGCCGACAACGCCGGGACCTTCACCGTCCAGGACGGCATCCTGATCTGCAGCGGCAAGCCCGCCGGCTACATGTACACGGAGAACTCGTACAAGAACTACACGCTGCAAGTCGAGTTCGCCTTCAAGAGACCGGAAGGACTGACGAACGACTCGGAGTTTCGCGGCAACAGCGGCTGCCTGATCCACGTCGGCGACAAGAATGCCCTGGGCGTCTGGCCCCGCAGCATCGAGGTGCAGGGGGCCAACCGGCAACTGGGCCTCATCCTGCCAATCCCCCGCAACGTCAAATGCACCCATACGTTTGACAGTCAAGCCCTGGCGAAAGTCCTCAAACCGGTCGGCCAGTTCAACAAGGTGGAGATCGAGGTCCAGGGCGGCGACATGGACATCAAGGTCAACGGGGACGTCGTCTCGACGGTCCGCGACTGCGAGTTGACCGCAGGCCCAATCGGCATCCAAAGCGAAGGCGCCGAAACCCACTGGAAGAGCATCCGCATTCGGGTGAAATGAAGCAGACCCGAACAGGCTCTGCTTGCCGGAGTTGGCGCGCGTGCCCTTGTCGCGCTGGGAGTCCCCGTCTCAGGGAAGCCGGCTGGTGAAGCGGTATGTGCCGGAGACGACGTCGGCGCGGAACAGGCCCCTGTCGACGGCCCCGTGGGCGATGCCGGGCTGAAGTGCCACGGGGTGCCCGCTTTCGTGGACCGTGTCAAGGCCGGTTGCCGGAATGACGACCGTCGCGGTGGTGTTCGGCGGCACGATCAAATCCCAGGTCAGCGTGTCGCCCTCGACTCGCCACGCGCTGGCGATCTTCCCGTAGCCGGTCGTCAACGAGGCCTCGACCCGCTTCAGTCCGCTCTCGACGCCGGGTGCGGCGATGAAATGCTGGAATCCGGGAGCCTGCTCGTCGTAGCGGATGCCCGCCAGGCCCTCGATGAACCACAACCCCACCGAGATCATGGTATTGTGGATCTGCGAGTTGTCGCCGTCCCATTCTTCCCAGATGGTGGTGGCGCCGCCGCGGATCATGTGCCCGAAGCTGGGGAAATCCTTCTGGGTGTGCATCAGCGCCAGCAGGTCGTTGCGCCGTTGCTCGATCAAGTACTTGGCCATGAAGTAGTTTCCGTGCATGCCCGTGTTCAAGTGGCCGCGGCGGGTGACCTTGATGTCGTGTTCCAGCGCGGCCATGACCCGCGGCGCGACATCCGGCGGGGTGATGCCGAACAGGAGCGGCATGACGAGGTAGGTTTGCTCGCCGTTGGCATAGGTGGCGCCGTCGGGATTCAGGAGCCGCTCGTGGAGCCGCGAGGCGAGTTCTTTGGCCCGCGTCTCGTAGATCTTGGCCTGGGCGTCGTCGCCTACGACCCGGCCGATCTTGCTGGCCAACTGCAGGCAGTACACCAAGTAACAGTTGTTGAAGAACAGCGTGGAACGGTCGTCGACGCGGTCCTGGCCCTGCTTTCTTCCCGGCGGCACCCAGTCGCCGAGGAAGTTCCAGATTGGCGAGCCGGCGCAGCCGATGCCCACATAGGGTTGCAGCAGGCCGTCGCCCATCTTGGTGTCAATGAACGCCAGCCACTTTTTCATGACGGGCCAGCCCTGTTCCAACGGCCGCCGGTCGCCGTAGGTGACGTAGATCTGCCAGGGCATGGTGATGCAGAAGCCGCTCCAGGCCGGGCCGCCGCCAGCGTCCTGCGAGTAGGGGGCGGTGTAAGGCACGTCGCCCGCTTCGTTCTGGGTGTCGCGCCAGTCGGCCGCCCACTTGGCGTAAAACGGCCCGGTGCGGAAGTTGAGCATCCCCATTTCCATCGAGGTCCCCGAGTCGCCGCCGTAGCCCAGCCGCTCGCGGTGCGGACAGTCGACGGTGTAGCCGCCCAGGCTGAGGCATTGGTACGTCCAGCACATCATGTCGTGGATCTGGTTCAGCAACGGGTCGTCGCAGGAGAAGGTCAAACTGGACTCGTAGTTGGTGGTGACCAGCCAGCCCTTGACTTCGTCCCGTTTCGGAGCCCGCGGCAGGCCTTTGACAATCGCGTACCGGAACGCCGCGTAGTTGAAGCGGTTGCGGAACCGCTCGCCGCCGCCGCCCCGCGCCACGTACTCGCTGCGCTGGCCGTAGATCTGGAACTTGCCGTTGGGGAACTGCTTGTCGGCGAACTCCATGGTGACCTTCGCCCCTCGCGGCACGTCGTCGGGCAGGGTCAACTCGAACCAACCGGTGTAGTTGCGGCCCATGTCGAGCAAGAACCCGCCGTCCAGCGGCTGTACTGCCGCCAAGTGGACCTCGTCGAGCATGCGGTTCGGCTCCATCATCTGCGCGGCGACGATCGGCGTGGGAGGATGGTGAACCGTGGCAGCCTGCCAACTCGCGTCGTCGTAATCCGCCGCACTCCAGTTGGCAATCTCCTTCTGGGCCTCGACCAGTTCACCGCCGTAGCTGCCGCTGGTGCCCTTGCCGATCGGCGTGATGTGGCTGGGCCGCGCCTTCCAGGTGGCATCGGTGACGATGGTCAGCGGTTCGCCTCCGTCGAACATCAGGTTCAACTGGGCCTTGACCATCGGCCCGACGGTGCCCGCGTTCTTGAGCACGCCCAGCGACCACCCCCGTCCCAACCACAGACCGATGCAGTTCTTGCCTTGGACGAGATGCCGGGTGATATCGTGCGTGAGGTACAGCCCGCGCTTGCCGTAGTCCGAGACCGCCGGACTGAGCACGTCGTCGCCCACCTTCTGGCCGTTCACGTACAGTTCGTAATACCCCAAGGCGCAGACGTAAGCCGTGGCCGCAGCCGGAACCTTCTCCAGCGTGACGGTCTTGCGCAGCCAGGGGAGCGGACCCTCATTGTTCTTCATCCAGTCCGCGCCGATCCATTGGCCGCTCCAATCGGACGCTGCGAGCGGTCCCACGGTGAACGACGCCGGCTCGCTCCACGGCGAAACTGCGCCGGTCTGGTCCCACACGCGGACCTTCCACCAGCAGCGTGCCCCCTTGCTCAACGGCGTGCCCGCGTAGGGCACCCACTGCGACAGGTTCGATGCGACCTTGCCCGCATCCCAGAGCGTCCCCCGGTCCGCGGCCAGCGCGTCGGGCGAGTCGGCCACGAGCACGTGCCGCGCCGTCTGCGCCAGGCCGCGGCCCCCAGGCGGGATCGCCCAAGAGAATCGCGGCTGGGACCGATCGATGCCCAGCGGATTCGTCAGCCCCTCGCAGCGCAACTGCTGCGGCGCGGCGGGCGCCCCTTGCGACACCGACGCCAAGCGGACAGTGCCCCCGATCAACACCAGCAAAACAGTCATTCCGCGCATTGTTCAGGCTCCTTTTTGCGTGTCCTCTGATCCGGGGTTTCCCGTCGATTCTCTCCGGATGGTACTTACGAAACGTTGTGTGCCAAGACCATCGGACCGTCTTTGGGGTCGACCACGGACGTGGCCGTGGCACGGCTTGGAGAGCGCATGCTACAGGCTCCAGCCTTGGCGGTACGGCGGCTGCAACAGACGGTCGGCTTCAACATCGTTGACAATCTTCATGGCCACGGGATCGAACTCCAGCGGCCGGTCCACGGCGGAGGCAAGGTTGCCCAAGTTCAGCAATTCGATCATGGGGCCGGCGTGATCGAAGTTCGCCATGGGCGGCGGTCCGCCCTTGCACGCCGCCACCCATTCGCGCTCGTGACTGCCGGACTGAGGCAATTTCTGCGGAGGGCCGCCGGCGTCCGGAAAGTCCTTTTCGGGCAGGAGCTTGCACACGGAGTTATGGAAATTGGTCAGCGCCAGGCCCTTGCTTCCCACGATCAGCAGGAAAGAATGCGCCGACCAGCTGCCTTGTTGCCAGTGGAGCGGCTGTCCAGCCAGTCTCTCCAGGCGATCGAGAATCCCGCGCCGCTGGATCTCCGCATTCCACGCATTGCACCAATGAATCTGCGTGCGAGGCATGTCGCCGTGTGACGGCAAGTCGAAGTGAACGATCTGGCAACGTGGAAAATTCTCCGGGCAGCGTTCGGAGATCTCGGTCGTGATCCGGATCGTTCGCTTCCCCTCCGCCTTGTCCCACAGGGCTTGGAGGTCCAACGCTTTGAAGGCCAGGTTGAGCGAGTGCGAGCCCGCGCCGCCCAGGGCACCGCCGCCAAAGTCGCGCCACCGATTCCAACCGATCATCGTTGGACTCTCCGCCGCGCCCCCCGCTCCGGGAAACTGCGGGGGCAGGTAGCCCGGATGGAAAGGCCGCATCGGCGCCGGACCGATCCACAGATCCCAGTCGAGGCTGTCCGGCACCGGCTGTTCCGCCGGCCGTGCCAGCGGTCCCGTTCCGCCCGACTCGAACAACACGTGCGCCTCGCGCAGCTGGCCGATCGCCCCGTCCTGAATCAACTCCAGGGTGCGGCGGAAAGAATCCGTGGCCATGCCCTGGCTGCCCATCTGCGTGGCAACCTGGTAGCGATGGGCCATTTCGCGCAGCTGTCGCGCCTCGCCCACGTCGTGCGTCAGGGGTTTTTCCAGGTAGACGTGCTTGCCGCGTTTCATGGCCGCCGCAGCGATCACGGCGTGCGAATGCACGGGAGTCGCGATGATCACCGCGTCGATCTGACGTTCCATTTCGTCGAACAACTTCCGGAAATCGCGATACAGACGAGCCGCGGGAACAAGCTTCGCCGGCCCCTCCCACTGCTTCTGGTTGACGTCGCACAGCGCCACCAGATTCTCGCCGATCCGTGGAAAAGCGTGCACGTGATGCGATTTACCTCGCGCCCCCAGGCCGATCAGCGCGATGTTCAGTTTCTCGTTCGTCTGATAGCTCCGGGCGGAGACGCTGTCGCGCAGGATCAGCAGGCCGGCTCCGGCTGCCGCGGTGCCGGACAGAAAACGGCGGCGACTGAGTTTCGTGTTCATGGTTGTTTCTCGCCAATCAGAGGGACTTGGGGATTGCACGCTCGGCGCGGGTCTCCGACCCCGCCGAAACCGCCGACCGAAGGTCTCCCCAATCGCAGGAGACCTTCGGTCGGCCGCGTGGCTCGGTCGGGAGACCGGCCACAACGCTGCCGGAGTTTCGGTTTCATGGTTGTTTCTCGCCGATCAGGGGGACTTTGGGATTCAAGGATTTGGGGAGGGGAGTCAAACCGCGGTTGCGGAAAGCGTACAGCCCGCCGCGGCCGGCCAGCACAATGTCGGGTCTGCCGTCGCCCTCGAGATCGCCGACGGTGATCCGCATGCCGGTACTCGGCGCGTACTGGGGAGGTGCATTCACGTTTTCCTGACCCGGATAGTACTGGAGATTGTTCAACGCAATCACGTGCCGATCGAACTGGCCGTCTTGGATGTCGTACCAGAACAGGAACAGCGGGTCAAATTCGCCTTCGTCGCGGCCGTCGTGGCCGAACAGCCGCTTGCCGGTCACCAAGTCCGGACGGCCGTCGCCGTTCAGATCCGCCAAGGTCATGGTGTGGAAGTTCCCGTAATGCTCCTCGATCGCATGCTGCTGGAACGTCCGTTGGCCTTGGTCGTCGACGCGCTGCTCAAACCAGTACAAACCGTATCCGTGGCCGTTGCCCGTGACAAGATCGTTGAGCCCGTCGCCGTTGACGTCCAGCACCAGCAGCGGGAGCGAGGTTCGGAACGGGATCTCGTAATCGTGGTGGTGTCGCCAGTCCGGGTCGGTGGGATTCGGCGGCGCTTCGTACCAGCCGTGCTTGTTGACCACGTCCAAGCGGCCGTCGCCGTTGATGTCGCCGACTCCGACGCCGTGATCGTCCGCATCGGGGGCGAGCACGTGCTCGACGAGCCAAGGCGCCTGGTCGATCGATTCCAGCCAGGCAATCGCTTCTACTTTCGCAACGGAGCCTTCGCCCTCCGCGCCGCCGTATTTCCGGAAGTGATTCATGACGATATCCAGATGGCCGTCGCGGTTCAGATCGGCCAGCACCACGCCTTCCATGTAGGGCGAACCGTGTACGCGATGCACTTTCCACGTACCGCCGCGCGGACCCGGGTTCTCGTGCCACAGCACGCCGGCGATGTCCGATTGGTATCCCGAGTTGACCACGTCGCCCCACCCGTCCCGGTTGACGTCCAAGGCCACTTCATCGCAGTGGCCGTGCAGAAAGTTGCGTTTCTCCGCGTCCTCGAAGTAGCAGGCGTGCTTTTTCCACTTCGGAGCTTCGTACCAATTCACGCCGCAGGTGATGTCCAGCCGCCCGTCGCCGTTGACATCAACCAGCGAACACGACTCGTTGAACGGCCCATACCAGTAGCTGCCGATGGCCGGATCGTGTACCGGTCCGTCGATCTTGATCGGAACGAACACGGGGATGGGCGGAGTTGTGACGGGCGGCGGCAGTGAGGAAATCACACCGTCGTCGGGGACGGCGTGATGAGCCGTCCAGAGGATGGCGTTGAGCACCGCTTTGCGCAGGTCTTCGATTTCCCAAATCGAATGCTTGTGGCCGCCGATGAAGCCGAAACCGCGGCCGCCATCCTCGCGCTGCCAGGCCCAGGCCCACAACGGATCGCCCGGCTGGCCGGGAAACGGCAAAATCGGCACGAACCCCGGCTGGTCCGACAGCAGCCGTTCCGGGGTCTTGTACTCGTCCTCGGGCATCTCGAACGGCTTCAATCCGCGGCAGATCGGGTGCCCCGCCTGCTGGGACCAGTCCTGGACCAGCAACGGCTGGCCGATCGGGCGCGGCGGATTCTCGAAGTCCTTGAAACCGCCGATCCAGCGAAGGAAGGTCTCGTGGCCGATCTTCGACGGCAGATTGAGCGTCCAGTGCATGACGACCAGCCCACACCCGCGCTGCATCTGCTTTGCCAAAGTGGCCATGTGGTTGCCCGCCACCAGCGGATGCACGTTGCCGCTGCTGCCCCCGTCGCTGAAAATGACGATGGTATCGGCGTCGTCCAGCGTCTGCTCGTCTTGCGGCCAGCCCCCCGTGTGCACCTCGACCGCCATGTGCCGGGCGTTCAGCGAGGTATCCAGGCAATACTGGAACAAGTTCATGGCTTTCTCGTATTCGTGCTCGCCGGGCGCGTGGCTCTTCTTGCCGGCGATGAGCACGATCTTGGTGTCCTTGGCCAGCGTGATGGCGGGCCACCAGGCCGGCAAGCACAGCAGCCCCGCCGCACAGAGGAGTGTCGCGATTCTTGCCATTTTCCGCCTTCCTTCTTCAAGAAGTTCCGAGGCGCCGTCTCTGGTCTGAGGCTTTCATGGTAACGTGTCTTCCCGTCCTGCAAAAGTGAGCCACTTCGGCCCCGGTTGGGACCGCCGAACAGATTCGCATCGTTCGCGGTGGGCCGGCGACCGCCCACTCGAAAGGATTGTCTGGAACAGGCGATGGTTTGACATGGCCCAACAACCACCGGCGCGGGACTTGCCGGGCTTGCCGCCGTAAGGTCCAATTGCGGCCGTCAACACACTCCCTTCGTTCCCTGCCGCTGCGTTTTGCTTCGATTGGAAGGTTTCCCGCCATGAAACGAATCCTGCTTCCTGTCTTGCTCGCCGGTTTGCTCGCCTTACCCGGCGCCGCGAAGGCCTTCAATCCGCCGACGGATACCGCCGGACCGCTCACGGTTCGGATCGCCGATCCGGGCGAGATCCGGGCGTTGGACAAGCCGATCGCTGTCCCGGTCACGCTGACCAACGCCGACGACTTGCCGCTGGCCGGCACGTTGCGCGTGTGGGGCGTCGACGGCTGGCGTGCCGAGGGCGAGGCCGAGCGGGCCTTTTCACTCGCGCCGAAGGGCTCGCAGGTGCTGCCCTTCAACATGCTGCCCGCCGCGGACTCGTTGGCCGCCCTGTACCCGGTCCACGCGCGGGCTGAGTTCGGGTCCGGCCCGGCCCAGACGGCCGCGCACGCGATTCTGATCCTGTCCGTGGCCCCCGAGGCGGTCGCCAAGGCGAAACCGAGCGCCGACGCGGCGCAGCCGTGGCAAGCGCCGCGGCGAGGCCCGCTGCGGCTGGACGTGGCCTCTCGCTTCCAAACCCGCATCGCCGTTCACGACCAACCGCCCGTGACGCAACCCGCCGGCTGGCTGGGCAGCGACGCGGCCACCGGCTGCTCGGTGGGAATGACCGAGGTCGACCGCGGCCAGCGACGACGGGCGATCAATGTCCACCCGCCGTACCGCGCGGGTTGGGGCGACACGCAACTGGACTGGCGAATCGCCTTGCCGCCGGTAAAGCCGCTGGTGCTGGAATTCGCCACCGCGATCCGCGATAGCGACGTGAAACGCGAGGGCGCCAGCGATGGCGTCGAGTTCCGGGTCCAAGCCCGCGCGGGCGACGCGTGGCAAGACTTGTTCTCGTGTTTCTCGGCGGCCAAGCAGTGGGAGCCCGCGCGCGTAGACCTGTCGGCCTGGGCGGGCCAGGAGATCACGCTGCGGCTGGTGACCGGCCCGGGGCCGAAGCACAACACGTCGTGCGATTCCGCATACTGGGCCACGCCGACGATCTGGGTCGGCCAGCGGCCGGAACCGGAGTCGAATGCCCGAAACGCCGCGCGGCGCGAAGCGGCGTTGTCCGGGGCGCGCCAGGCGTGTCAGGGCGGAAAACGCGATTGGACCTGGCGGCTGGAAAGCGACGCCGGAGCGTACGGCGCGGCGCTCGTGCCGGGGCCGAACGGGCTGGCGGACGCCTGGCTGGCCTTTGCCGACGAGCGGCGTGAGCTGGTGTTCGAGGGCTTTGCGATCGAAGTGGACGGTACGCCGCTGGCCGCGGACGGCAGCGGGTTGGTTTGCGAAGGCCTGGAGCAACCGTTCGCCGAGGGCGTCGGCACGGTCGTGCATCGGCTGCTGAAAGGCGATCAGACGGTGCCCGCCCAGGCGCGCGTGTGGGCCGAGCACGGCGCGCTGCGCGTCGCCTTCTCGATGCCAGACGCCGTCCGCGACCTGCGCGGCGAGCCGCGATTTACGGCGTTGGCCATCGGGCCCGCGTCGGATCGGGCGCGGCGCGTGTATGCCGGCTTCGGCAACGTGATTCAGGACCCGGCCAAGTTCGACCTGCACGCCAACGGCTTTCAACTGTCGACCCGGCACGTCGGTTTGGACTTCGTCAACGGCGTCTCCCTGTTGCAGGCGTGCGATGTGTTTCCCGATTTGTTGCGAGTGGACCCGGAGGCTCGGGTGTATGCGTTGCGCACGCACCACGACGCGACGCTGACCCTGCTGCCGTCGTCGCGCGGCGCCTTTGCCGCGGCGCGGGCTTACCGCCCGATCGCCAGCTTTCAACCCGGGCCCGGCGTGGCGAACATCCTGGGCAAGATCTGCCTGGACCAATGGGGAGGCGACTACCAGGAGGCGGCCGACGGGATCGAGCGGGCCGCCCGCTACGGGCTGACCGACGCGGTCTTCGTCAAGCACGTCTGGCAACGCTGGGGCTACGACTACCGACTGCCCGACATCTATCCGCCCGCGGGCAACGTGGACCACTTCCAGGCCATGGTCGCCGCCTGCCGCCGACACGGCATCCTGTTCTGCCCGCACGACAACTATATCGACTTCTATCCCGATGCCGAGGCCTATTCCTACGACCACATCCTCTTCAACGCCGACGGCACGCCGCAACGGGCGTGGTTCAACAAGGGCCGCCAGGCGCAGAGCTACCGCTGGCTGCCGACCGCGTTCCAGCCGTGGCTGGAGCGGAACCTGCAGTTGATCAAGACGCACATCGCCCCCACATCGTACTTCGTGGACGTGTTCAGCGCGATGGCCCCGGTCGATTTCCGCGACCGAGCGGGCCGGTTCTATCCCAAGACGGTCTGCGCCGAACGCTGGGGCGCGGCGTTCGACCGCATCCGCACGGTGCTGGGCGACAATGCGCCGATGGTCAGCGAAGCGGGGCACGACGCGCTGATCGGCCATCTGGACGCGGGCCAGGCGGACCACATGGGCTGGATACCCGGCCAGTGGCGTTTCGCGTGGGGCCTGGAAGCCGGCGACGCGGAGCGGGTGCCGTGGCACGACATGGCCAGCCACGGTGCGTTCGTGCTGCTGGCGGGCGGATTGGGGCACCGGTACTCCGGCGAACAGCACGATCCGACGCTGCACGGCTACGCCAGCGACGACTACCTGAGCATGACCGTGCTGGGCGGCCGCAATCCGATGTGCGACGGGCCGTTCTCCCGCCGCGCCGTGATGACGTACTGGCTGCTGCACGACGTGTGCGACGAATTGGCACGCCGCGAGATCCTGTCGCACGAGTTCGCCGGCGACGACATCCATCGCCAGATCGTCCAGTTCGCCGGCGACGCGCAGGTGATCGCCAACCGCGGTCGGACCGACTGGCAAGTCGGCGGCCAGACGCTGCCGCCGTACGGATTCGTGGCCCAAGCGGGACAGGCGACCGCGATGGTCACCCGCCGCGACGGCGTGATCGCAGGCTTTGCCCAGCACGGCCACACGCTGCTGGCCGACGCGCGGCCGGAACTGGCCGACCAGCGCGGCGCGATCGAACCGGCCGTCGCGGGCTGCCAGGATCTCGGCAAGGGCAAGTTCCAACTGCGCGTGCAATGGCGAGTGCTGCAGCCCCTGCCCCCAGGCTACGTGGCCTTCCTGCACTTTGTGAACGAGAAGAACGCGGAGGGCGAGGGCATCGTGTTCCAGGGCGGGACGAAGTACGACGCTGCGAAACTTGCCGCCGCGGGGACCGCGGAAGGCACCTGCACCGCCACCCTGCCCGCCGACGTCAAGCTGCCCGCGACGTTTGCGGTGCGCACCGGCTTCTATCATCCCGGTTCCGGCGGCGCCCGGCTGCGGTTGTCCGGCCCGATCGACGGCACGGGCCGCGCGCGGTGCGGCACGGTGACGGTCGACGCAAGCGGCGTCATCACCTGGAAACCCGAACCGCCGGACCCGGAACGAGCCGAGCGTCAGGCGCGGCTGAATACGGCCGGCAAGCTGGTGAATTTCGGCCCCGTCGCCACGACCGGCGCCTTTCGCCTGCGCTATGCCCCCAACACCGAATGGGAACTAATGCCCTTGCCTGACTCCGAGAGCTTTCAAGTCGAACTCCGGCTCGATCAGCTGGGCGTCCCCGCTGCGAAGGTGCGGGAGGTGCTGGCCCAAGATTTCGACGGCCACCCGCTGGCCCCGGTCGCACCGGAGCAGGACGGCCCGCTCGTGCGGTGGCAGACGGACAGCCGGGCGTTCCGCTACCTGATACGGTTCTGAGTTAGCCGTCCGCTGGGCAATTCTCCGGATCGGGCCCTGGTAGCGTCGTCCGGCCGGGACGCTCCTGGAAAACCAGGTCCTGGATTTCGCCGCCATCGTCGTTCACAGGCATGTGGACTGCGCGACCGCTTTAAGTCCCGCTGCCACCCTGCTACAATCACTACCGTTTCGCGAAAAGGGGACAGGACCCTTTTGCCGAAACGGCCCGAAGGGGGCTTTGCCCAAAAGGCTCCTGTCCCCTTTTCGCGAAACTCACCAGCGGAGGTACACCATGTCTACAGACAAGCAAATCACAAGGCGGCGGATGCTCCAAGTTGCGACCGCTGGCGCAGCGGGCGCGATCACCGCGACTCTGTTTCGGCAACCGGCGCACGGTGCGAATGTTCTCGCCGATGCGGGTGGGGCGGACCCCAGGATTCAAGGGCCGTTTCTGATTCTATCGACCCCTTTCACCGCAGCGGGCGCCGTGGACTTTGATGCGTTGGCCAAGTCAGCATGCTACGTCGACTGGTGCGGGTGTCCGGGCATGATCTGGCCACAGTCGGGCGACAGCGTCGACCTGCTCACGACCGACGAAAAGCTCAAGGGCATGGAGGTGCTAGCCAGGACGGCGCGCAAGCTGAGCACGACGGCGTTGTGCCTGGGGGTGCAGGGCAAGGACACAGCCGAAATGCTCATGTTTGCCGAACACGTCGAGAAACTGGCGCCGCCGGCGATCATCTCGCGACCGCCGGACTCGGGCAAGACGGAAGACGATTTGCGCCAGTACTGGCATGCCCTGGCAGCGGTCGCGAAACGGCCCGTCTTCATCCAGACCACGGGCGGAGTGGCCTACAAGGGGCCCATCCCTTCCGTAGACCTGCTGATCGAACTCGCCAAAGACTTTCCCAACTTCGGGTACGTGAAGGAGGAAGCGGGCAACGTCATCGCTCGCACGCGTGCCTTGCTCGCGGCCAAACCGCCCATCCGGCGCGTCTTCAGCGCCCGCGGCGGGTATGGCTGGCTTTACGAATTGCGGCTCGGCTCGGAAGGACTGATCACCGAGCGAGCCATCTACGCCGACGTGCTCACCCGCATCTGGCAACTGCACAAGAGCGGGTCGGATCCGGCCGCCGTGCGCGATGCGTACAGCAAATTCGCGCTCATGATCAACCTGGGCAGGACCCATCCCGGCGACTTGCGCGGCTACCAGTTGTACCTCTGGAAGAAGCGCGGCGTGTTCCAGACGATGGTCTCGCGTCACTACGGGCCTGGTGGCACCACTCCCGCATCGCCCATCTACTCGGAGCAGGAACTGAGCCCAGAAGAAATCGCCGAGATCGAGTACCGGTTCGAAGCGTTGAAGCCGTACCAGAAGCCCGGATCGCCCGACTTTGCCGCGGCCGCCCCGTAGCTTCTAAACGGAGTTTCGCGAAAAGGGGACAGGACCCTTTTGGGTGAAG
>CAYPGE010000179.1:0-16811 GCA_964409865.1 uncultured Pirellulaceae bacterium | reverse complement strand
CCGCGTGATGATCGCCAACAAGAACTGGACAGTTATTGATTCGCCGATCCTTAAGCAAGTTGCTTGTGCTGGTACTTGAGGAAGCGGCATGAATGAACGGGCCGACGATCGGCGGTTGACGATGGTCATCCACGCTTTGAGCGGAGGCGGTGCCGAACGCGTGTTCTGTGCTTTGGCCAATCATTGGGCTGAGACGGCACGGGAAGTGACCGTGATCACGCTCGCCACGGCCGATTCCGATGCGATCCGTCTGGATTCGCGTATTTGCCGGCTGGCACTGGGCCTGATGCAGGAATCGAAGAACCCTTGGCAGCAAATCAGCAACACCTGGACGCGCGTCCGGCGTTTGCGGCAGGCGATTCGCGAGGCAGACGCAAGGCGCGTGATCAGTTTCACGGACAAGATGAACGTGCTCACGCTGCTGGCGTGCTGGGGTCGGCCGCAGCAGGTCGTGATTGCCGAACGCAGCGATCCGCGGCGCCAGTTGATGGGAGCTATCTGGGAATGGGTGCGGCGGCGGACTTATCCGCGCTGCCACGCTTGGGTCGTGCAGACCCAGGCGGTGGCTGGTTGCGCTCGCACGGTGGTCGGACAGCGGCCGGTGTACGTGATTCCCAACGCGGTTGTGCCGCCGGCAGCGCCGATTCCGCCACCCGAACAGCGCCGGCCGCGCATCATCGGCGTGGGGCGGTTGAGTCCGGAGAAAGGATTCGATCTGTTGATCCAGGCCTTTGCCCGCATCGCCCCCTGGTACTCGGATTGGTCGTTGCAGATCCTGGGCGAGGGGCCGGAGCGACGGAAACTCGAGAACTTGGCGGATTCGCTCGGCGTCCGCAACCACGTCCACTTGCCGGGCTGGGTGGATCGGCCCCAGTCCGCGTTACTCGAAGCGGGTGTGTTCGTCCTGCCCTCGCGCTACGAAGGCTTTCCCAACGCGCTGCTGGAAGCGATGGCGTGCTCTCTGCCCTGCATTGCCTGCGCCTGCGATAGCGGCCCCGCGGAGATCATCCGTGACGGCGTGGATGGGATGCTAATTCCGCCGGAGAATGTGAACGCCATGGCGAACGCGTTGCGGCAACTGGTGTCGGACGAAGCCAAACGAGCACGGATGGGCCGCCGCGCGGCCGAAGTCACCGCCCGGTTCAGCAGGGAAGCTTTTTTTTCGCGTTGGGACGAAGCCGTGGACTTCCCGTAGGCCCCGGCGAGCGGTGCGGCGTTAGCCCACCGGTTTCGGCCCCGGCGAGCGGTGCGGCGTTAGCCCACCGGTTTTTCGAGGGTTGGGACGCTGTATTTGAGGGACCGGTGGGCTAACGCCTCACCGCTCGCCGAAATCAGACCGCCGAAATCAGACAGGCAACCTACCACAGCGTGTAGATAAACGGCGCGACGGAACTGCCGCTGAGCAGGATCAGCAGGCCCATCAACAGGAGGACCACGATGATCGGCGTGATCCACCACTTCTTGTTGTGAATGAAGAAGTCCCAGAACTCGGCCGCAATCCCCGGCTGGGACTCCTCCGCTTGATCGGCAAAATCCGCTGTCGGCGGGGCGACAGGCTGTTGCTGTTCTTCTTCCGATGTCGTCATAGGTCCGCTTCAATACTGCTTGAAGTAGCGCTTTGTATCGTTTTGTTCCTCACGCCGTTTCCAGTAGGTTTTGGCGTTCCGGTCGAATCGCCGCTGCAGGGGATCGTAACGGCAGACTCGCATGATAACGCCGATCGGGGTGATGACCAAGTAGTAGATCGCCGCCAGCAGCACGTGCGAGACCGTCCAGCCGATCGGAAACACGGCGGCCATCCAGGCCACGTACACGATGCGCATCAGGCGGGGGCACAGCAGGCCGATTCCGCCCGCGGCGGCCGCGGCCGACAACGCAACCGCCACCCAGCCAGACGCGGGGGACTTCCAGTACAGCCAACTCGCGACGCCGATCAACAAGGCGGCCAACAGCAGCGCGAACTGCCTGAGTTGCCTGGCCGAAGGATTCCAATTGATGTCCAGCACAGCCATCGGATGCCTCGCCGCAGGTCGACTCCCTCACTCCGTGATCTTGGCGATGGTGCAGGCAAAGTCGAACCGGACGGCCAATTTTCCGTCGCACGTGACCTTGGCCTGCAGAAAAAAGGCGTCCGCCAGCCGTTCCTGCAGCGTCACCTCGATCTGGATCGTATCGCCGGGCCGGATCATCTTCTTGAACTTGACGTCGTTCAACCGCGTGGCCACCGGCACGCCCTCGGTCCCCTGGACGAACTCGGCCAACAGCACCGCGCCCGCCTGCATGGCGCTTTCGCACAAGATCACGCCGGGTACCAGGGGGTGACCGGGGTAATGCCCCTGGAAGAAGAACTCGTCCGGGCGAAAGGTCTTGCGGCACACGATCCGCGATTCGTCCTGCTCGACGACTTCATCGACCAACAGCATCGGCGGGCGATGCGGGATGGCCGCTTGGATTTGATCCTGATTCATGTCTTGCCTGCTGCCCCTTAAAGTCCAGGCTTCGTCAGTTGACCGTCCACGTCGTTGGCCACGATCACGCCATAGTTGATGGCGCCCAGCCAGCCCGACATGATGATGCCCACGCTGCCGGCATGGTACAAGCCGCCGATCTGTTGCGGAAGACCTCGGCTGACAGCCAGGCCCTCGAACTTGGTGCCAAAACTGGCCCCCGCCACGTGCTTGGTGTAGTGCTCGAACGTAACCGGCGTGGCCACCTCGGCATGGACAACCCGTCGGTGGCAATCGGGGACGTACTTTTCCAGCGCCTGCAGCGTGGTTTCGATCAAGTCGCGTTTGCTCGCCTGGTATTCATCCGGCGTCAGCCGGGCCCAATCCTCGTAACGGGCGTTGGTGCTGGACACCACAAAGCAGCGCGGCCGGGCGTCCGGGCGCGTGCGCGGGTAGTAGAAGGAAAAGGTGCGGCTGGTGATGTCGCGGCTCAGCAGCAGGTCCGTCCGGAACTCGCGGGCGGTGGAACAGAACAACAAATCGCCCGTGGCCTCGTCGATCAAGTCGCCTTCGCGGAAGGACATGTAGACCTGCGTGCTGGAGTTGTTCAAACGCACGGCGCGGGCCTGATCCAGGAACTGGCGATCGAAGTGCTGTTGGCCGACCATCTGCAGGATCGTGGATTTCAGATTGGCGTTCGACACGACGGCCCGGCACTTGATGGTCCGGCCGTTGACCTGAACGCCCGCCACGCGACCCCGCTCGACCACAATCCGCTGCACATCGCAGCGGATCCGCACGTCGACGCCGTTGCGGACCAACTCGTTGTGCATCAACTGGATCAAATGATCCGTGCCGCCCTCGAAGATGTACACGCCCTTGGACATAAAGTTCGAGAACACGATACCGTAGGTGATGGCCGGGTCTTCCAGCGTCGAGCCGTTGGCGTAGACGATGGGCTCCATCAGCAGCCGCACCACGTCCTGGCGGCCGGGAAAGAACCGCTCGAACAATTGCCCCGTCGTGGCCGACTGGTCGTCGTAGAAGTTCATGCTTCGCGCCGTGTCGAAGAACCCCTGGACCGCCTGCGGCGCGATCCCGAACCGTTCGGTCAGCAGCCTGGTGAAGTCCTCCCGCGTGTAGCTCGTCGTCAACGAGAACATGGGGTTGTCGAAGCGGATGCGCTTCAGTTGAACGATCCGATCCGCAATGTCCGCGCTCCAATATCGGCGGCAGCTCTTAATCATGCCGACGGGGAAGCCGTGCAGCGAGATGTCGAAGATCTGGCCGCCCGGCCTCTTGAACCACGTGGCCAGGCCGCCCAGCTTGTAGTGCTGTTCCAACAGCAACACCGTATGGCCGTTACGTCCCAGGACGTTGGCGGCGGTCAGCCCGCCCAGGCCGCTGCCGATCACAATCACGTCGTATTCGTCTTTGACGTCTTTGAGAAAATCTCGCGGCATGGGGCAGCTTGGTTGCGGTGGGTGTCCTACGTGCGAAAAACGCCGCCGCATGCTACCATTTTCGCGGGCCATCGTGTAGGTGCCTGACGAGGCCGATGGCCGCGACCGACGCGGAACGGATTCCAATCCGTAGCGAACGGAATGAATTGCGTTCTACAGTCGGACGGAGAAACCGTCTATAATTCGCTTGAATCCTCCGGAAGACCGACAAGGGGCCCTTGATGCTGATCGACGAACGTGCCTATCCCCATCCCCCGCCGCCAAATGGCGCGCGGCCTGACAGTGTGGCTCCGCCTGTGCCCGCTTCGGCAACACCCATCGTGGTGCCGACAGGGTTCAAGTTGACCATCGTGGTCCCGGTTTACAACGAACAGCAGACGGTGGCCGAGATCCTCGGACGCGTCCGAGCCGTGCCGATCCCCAAAGAGATCATCGTGGTGGACGACCACAGCACCGACTGCACGCGTGAGGTTCTGGAACAACTGGGAGACTGGGCGGAGCTGCGCGTGATCTGCAAGCCCCGGAACGAGGGCAAAGGGGCGGCGCTCCGCACAGGCTTTGCCGCCGCGACCGGCGACGTGGTGGTGGTCCAAGACGCCGATCTGGAGTACGACCCTAATGATCTGCCGTCCCTGCTGGGACCGATCCTACGCGGCGAGGCGGATGTGGTCTACGGCTCGCGGTACCTGAACGACGTGCCGCAAGATCCGTCGTTTTTGCACCGCCTGGGCAATCGCCTGCTAACCTGGGCGTCGAACCTGTTCACGGGCCTGCGGCTGACGGACATGGAGACCTGCTACAAGATGATCCCGCGGCCGCTGCTGCAATCGCTCGATATCCAGCAAAACCGCTTCGGCTTCGAGCCGGAGGTGACCGCCAAGCTGGCCCGCCGCGGGGTGCGGATCAAGGAATTGCCGATCCGCTACGAGGGCCGCGGATATAAGGAAGGCAAGAAGATCGGCTGGCGAGACGGCGTCAATGCCTTCTACTGCATCGTCCGCTACCGCTGGCGGGACTGAGGGCGGAGGTCGGAGATCGGAGGTCCGGGGTCCGAGGGCGGGATGGCGTGGCTAACGGAACGAGGCGAGGATCTCCTCGCGCGTTTTTCCCGCTTCGCCCATGGCAAACGCCTGAGCCACTTCGGGGTTCATGTACGTGATCAAGCCATAGACGCCCAGGGCGATGGCCGTCGGTGCGCAGTAGCAGGTGAACATGGTGACCAGTCCGCCCGCCAGGGCGACAAATCCCAACGTGCGACTGCGGAAACGGTAGTTGCGCAGGCCGGCAAACAGGTGCAGCCCGCCGGCGACCAGCGCTACTAATCCCATACCGCCGTACACGGCCAGCATCATCCAGCCCAGCGCTTCCGGTGGCATATCCGGCGGCCCGGCACCGTGTTCCTGGAACTGTTCCATCCGCACCATGACCGACATGAACACGCCCATGCCCACCAGCCCCAACCCCGCCAGCAATTCCAAGCCGCCTTGGACCATCATCAGGATGGCGACCACCGGCACGTGACGAGTCATCCCGCGTCCGGTGGCCCCCGGCGCGACGGGATAGGGGCCGGTCGCAGGAACGTCGCCCGTCATCGGCGGCGTTGCGTAGGGATTATCGCTGAACGGGTTGCTGCCGCCGTAGGGATTGTCCGGCTGAGGAACCGTCGGCGGCGGGCTGTCCATCGACATGCGTGGTTTCCTTCCGAATTCGATCTTGCCGTCACATCGAGTCTATCTTGTCTGCTTCGTTCGGGCAAGCCAGCGCCCCTGCCGTAAGGCTCCGATAATCCTGACACATCCCGCATCCCGATCCCCTAGCAGCGTTCGAGAAACAACTGTCGCCCCGTCAAAGTAGCCATCACACTCCGTGTGATGATCGGCAAGAAACACTGGACAGTTGTTTCTCGAACGCTGCTCACTCGATTCTCAGTCCCCGCTCGTCGATCGCATACATCTGCACTTCGTCCGTACAGACGCTGCCGCGGTGTTTGCCCACGTACAGCGCGCGCCGCAGTCGGTGGCCTTCGCGGATCTTGCCCATGTAGATCAGCGTGTTGGCATTGGACAGGATGTCGCCTTCGTCCAGCGGCCGCGAGATGAGTTCGTCCAGCATCATTTCGTGCGATGTGTACAGCAACAGGCAGGCGATTTGGGATGGCTCGTAGGTGTGCCGGGCCGCCGCTTCGGCATGTTGCCGGTAGTCCTGACGAAACAGGTCCCGCGCCACCCATTCCGGGTCCTTGCGGACCACCTGGTGATAGACGTACTCCAGCAGATTCAATTGGATCGAATCGTGGGGGCGGTCGGAGGGCTCGATCCCGTCGAACACGACACGCCGCGCGCCGCCGACAAAGCTGCCGTACAGAAAAGCGATGGCCGACTGCAGCTTGGCGTTCAACTCCGCTTGCCAATGCCGCCACTGGTCCCAGTCGACATCCTGCCGGGTCACCCGCCGGCCGCTGTAGTCGAACACGTGCAGGTAGTCCCCGAACGCGCGTTCCGGTGCGTAGAAGTCGCTCAGGTCCGTCCGATCCTGTCCCGCGACGCACTGCAATCTCCAGCCGAACATCCGCTGGGCGTACTGCGCATGGCTCTGCGAATCCCCGCGCGCGGAGACGTCGAAGATCACCCCGCTGCGCCGCTCTTGAGCTGCGCCGGCGCGGGCGAACTGCAAACCGAACTGCGTCTTGCCGATGCCGGTCGCGCCGACCACCACCGTCAGCGTGCCCGGCAACAAGCCGCCGCCCAGCAGTTCGTCAAAGCCGGGCGTGCCAGTGGATAATCGGTTCGAGGTGCTCATGGGGCAGGGGGTCAGGAGGCAGGAATCAGGGCTCAGGAGGTTGGAACCGGGTTACGTCGCTGCGAGCTGACCCTCGGATTAGTCGCAGCCGGGTTCTTGACATTCTAGGGGTCTGGATAATCGCCAGCATCAGCCGGTGGAGGGGCCGTCCGCGAGCAGTTGCTTCATCTCGCGCACGGCTCGTTCCAGACCGACCAGCACAGCGCGGGCGACGATGCTGTGGCCGATGTTCAACTCGTGCATCTCCGCGATCTGCGCCACGGGCCGAACGTTCTGGTAGTTCAGCCCATGCCCGGCGTGCAAGGCCATTCCGGATTGCCGGATCCGGCGGCCGGCCGCAACCAGCTTGGCAAGTTCCTCTTGCCGCTTTTGGCCGCGTGCCAGCGAGTACTGCCCGGTGTGCAATTCGACCGCATCCGCGCCGATTTCCGCAGCTAGTTCAACCTGGCCGATGACGGGATCGAGGAACAGACTCACGAAAATACCGGCGTCCTGCAACTGCCGGACTGCGCGAGCCACAGCTTCGCGATGCCCCACGGCGTCCAAGCCGCCTTCGGTCGTGACTTCTTCCCGGCGTTCTGGTACCAGCGTCGCCTGATCCGGTCGGACTTCGCAGGCGATATCCAGCACCTCCTGATTGCAGGCCAGTTCCAGGTTCAATTTGACAGTGACCGTCTGGCGGAGCAGCCGGAGGTCGCGGTCCTGAATGTGTCGGCGATCTTCCCGCAGATGGATGGTAATTCCGTCGGCACCGCCCAGTTCCGCCAGTGCGGCGGCCCAGACGGGATCGGGTTCATAGGTCTTGCGCGCTTGCCGCAGCGTCGCGACATGGTCGATATTGACACCGAGTTCAGGCATGGCTGCAGTCCTGAGAGGGTTGCCTTACGGGGAAAACGTCACTCATCATAGCATTTTCCGTGACTTCTGGCGATGGTCGGTCCGCAACAAACACTGCCTCGCGGCGTCGGTGGGGCAGCGGCGAATTCCGAGCATGGCGTGGCTATGGCTGCTGGCGAGGGTGCGTGAGAGCACGGATCGAACGCCCATCATTGTTCTTTCCCTGAGCAAAGACGCGGCCGGTGCATTCGACGCCGCCGCAGGTCACCTTCGGCGAATCCTGGTCTGTCCGGAAAGCCACTACGTCTTCGCCGCCGTCCGGGGCGGTTAGCCGCACGCCGACGGCGCCGGTGCCGCGCACCAGTTCGACTTTCGGCAGCGTGCTCTCTTGACCTTGGCGATGCACCAGCAGGACGGCCAGGAACTGCGCGCCTTTGGCCGGGACGGCGGTGCTGGCCGTCAGATGCCACGTGTTCTCCCACCGTTTGGCGATCGGCTCTGGTTCCGGTTCGTACTTGTCCGTCTGCGTCATCTCCACGCGCTCCGGCAGCAAGAGATGGACGTTCATGGCCGCCGGAGCGTTGACGACCCGCAGAACCCGGTTCGCCTCGGCCATCTCGACGCGATGGCAGGCGTGTAACAGCCATTGGAATCGGGAGGGTTCGGGCGCGAGCAGGTCGTCGAACATGACGAAGACGCCGGGCCGCTTCTCGTCGCCTGGCCCTCCAGAGCAGGGCCGCACATGGACCACATGGCGCCGAAAACGTTCCAGCCGTCCGGCGTAGGCGGGGGCCGCCTCGCCTTCGGCGTAATCGTAGCCCTCCACCGAGTCGAAACCGGTCAGCCGGCCGTTGGCCTCCCAACGGCGCTGCACTTGCCCCTGGCCGTTTACCAGGATGCTGTTAACGGCCCGCGTGGCCCGCGTCCACTGAACGTGGTGAGGCGAACCGTACCAGGGATAGTAGCCCGTGGCGATGGCAAGCCCGCGGCCGAATGCTTCGATCACGTAAGCGTTCTGATCCGCGTGCCCGTGGCTGACGCCGCCGTAGGGACTGCTGCGCATCAGGAAGCTGATATCTCGGTCCTTGTCGCCCAGCGCGGTGTGGAACGACGCCAGGCCGACGGCAGGAAAACTCCGCGCGCCGGGCAACGCCAACGGCGATCGGGCCTGCAATTGGGGATCGTAGTTGGCCAGGCTCAGCGCGTCGGCTCCGATGGTCACGCCCGACTCCTGGGCGTGCCAGCGGGCGTAGGGGTCCTGAGCCAACGTCGAGAAGACGTACATCACGTGGCCCAGGCCGCGCGGGCTGCCGGTCTGGCCGTCGCCGAACGGGCTGTGCTGGTGGTAGGGCGTGGCGGTGTACAGTCCGTAGTACGGCGTATTGCGGAAGAAAGGTTTCTGCATCAAGTCCACACCGGTCGCCCGGCGCAGTGCTGTCACGTAGTGCAGGGCGAATTGCATGTAGGCGCCCCAGTAGCCGGGGCCTTCCTGCCAGCCGCCGTCGTCGCCTCCCCAGGCCGGATACGATGTGTAGTACAGCAGGGTCGCGTAATCGAGCCAGTCCCGCGCTTCGGGCCACTCGTGAATGAATGACAGGGCGCACTCGCCCAGAAATCCCGGCAGCCGGCCGGCGTGGCTGTTGTACGGGCTGCTCTCAAACGGCAGCCGCTGCAAGTGCTTCAGGAACTGCCCGACTCGGGCCTTCATGTTGGCTTCGATCGGCCCTCGCTCGGCCTCCGTGAACAGGTCGTACGTCCAGTCGTAGGCCCGAGTGCCACGCATCATCATCCACATCGGCGGCTCGTCGTAGGCGAAGAAGCTGGTCGGGCCTTCGGGATCCCACGAAAAGAAATACTGCAACCGCCGTTTGGCCTCTTGCCCTAGCCGAGCGTTGCCGGTGAGCAGGTAAGCCAGCGCGCAACGTTCCATGACGTCCATCGGCGGCCGGGTGGTGCGCATGACGTTGACGGCCCAAGGCCCGTAGTCCGGCCCCTTCGGCCGATAGCCGGGTTCGGCGACCAATTCCTTGCCGACCTCCCGCTCGCACGACGCCACCAGCGAGTCGATCACCGATTTCAGCTCGCCCCGCGACCACCGCCGCACTTGCTCCAAGTGAGCACCGGGAAAGAACAACCGTGGCCGCTGGCGCGGGACTCGTGCGATGGCTTCGTCCCAATTTGGAAACGGAAACGGGCGGGCGTCGTCCGGGACGGTGAACGGCCGAGCCCGGCCAAACGTGGTCCCTTTGCCCGTCTCGATCCCGTATCGCCAGAACCATTTTCCCGCCGGCAAAGGCTGGCCGGGAACGTACACGCTGCGCGACAGCGGGCCGAAGGTGCGCGTGTCCGGCGCAGCGAAAGACTCCATCCTGGAGACCTGCAGGACGTACTTGCTGTCCCGCCCGGCTGGCACCCAGATAAAGGGTGGCGGCGTAATTTCGACCACCTGTCCGTCCGCCGGGGAGTACGGCTTTTGAGTCGCTTGCGGCGGAACATCCAGGTTGACCGCAGGCTCGCCGGCCCAGGCAATCGCGGAGCAAAGCAGGACACCCGAAGACACCGCCGCTGTCAGGCAACCGACCATGGGCAAAACCGCGCCTCGCCCATGCCCCTTCAGACTCAATGACACTCGCTTCGTCATGGCTGTGTTCCTTTCTCGAAATCCCCTCGCACGTCGCACTGATCCTGTGACGTTCCCCGGCAATGCGCGCGGCCTGCCCCGTCGCATCCACGCCCGCAGCCAGTCCCCGCCCCCTGACTCCTGCCCCCCGGCTACTTCACTTGCAGCATTCGCTCCAGGGCGACTAGCGACCAGCGGCTGGTTTCGGCATCCACCTCGATCACATTCACATGGTGTCCGGCCGCCAAATTTTCCAAGCTCCAGCACAGATGTGCCAGGTCGATCCGGTACATGGTGGCGCACATGCAAACCATCGGGGCCAGGAAGTGTATCTCCTGCTCCGGGTGGGCCTTCTTCAGGCGATTGACCAGGTGCAGTTCCGTGCCGATCGCCCACTTGCTGCCCGGCGGGGCCTGCTCGACGACCTGGACGATCTTGTAGGTCGAGCCGAACGCATCCGCCAGATCCACCACTTCGCGCGGGCATTCGGGATGGACCAGAATCTTGACGCCCGGTATCCGCTGGCGGAACTCGTGGACGTGTTCCGGGCGGAATACCTGGTGGACGCTGCAGTGGCCTTGCCACAGCAGCACGCGACTGGCACGGATCGCTTCCTCCGTGTTCCCGCCCAACTCCGGCTCGTACGGATTCCAGATCGGCATCTGTTCGGCTTTCACGCCCATCCGCAGCGCCGTATTGCGTCCCAGGTGCTGATCCGGAAAGAACAGCACGCGTTGCGTCCGCGCAAAGGCCCACTTCAACACCGCCTCCGCGTTGCTGGACGTACACACGATGCCGCCATGCCGGCCGCAGAACGCCTTCAGGCTGGCCGCGGAATTGATGTAGGTGACCGGCGTGATCTCCTGAGTGTCGATCACTTCGCCCAAATCCTCCCAAGCCGCTTCGACCTGTTCGATCGCCGCCATGTCGGCCATCGAGCAGCCGGCGGCCAAATCGGGCAGGATGACGGTCACTCGTTGGCCGTTGCGTGCCGCCAGCTTTTCGGGCCGGTTGGCCAGAATGTCGGCCGTTTCGGCCATAAAGTGGACGCCGCAGAAGACGATCGAGCGGCAGTCGTCGCTGTCGGCCGCCATGCGGCTGAGCTGGAAACTGTCGCCGCGCAAGTCGCTGTGCGCGATCACTTCGTCCTGCTGGTAGTGGTGACCCAAGATCAACAGCTGGGACCCCAATTCAGCGCGCACCGCCTCGATCCGGGCCGAGAGTTCCTCGTTCTCCAGCGATTTGTAGGGCGCCAGTTCCTGGCGTACAGGCTTTTGCTGTGTGAAGCTCATGTCTAACCTATGGGGATTTGTACTGGAGCATTATAGGGGAAACCACGCCGCAAGCGTAGCGGCCATCGCTGGTTGTACTTCTCAGCCAGCACGGGGCAGGCTCCCCCTTTTTCCCTTGGCCCAGTCGCCATCCCTCGCGGAAACGGATAAGATGAAGGGCCGGTTCAAGCAGGGGGGAACGTGTCATGGGAGCGTCAACACCGATGGGCCGATTTTCCGTGGATGTTGTCATTGCCAATAACCGTGATGTGCTCACGGCGAGGCCGGGTGACCGAATTCCGGATCGTGTCAAGCACCTCCAACTAAAGGGTCTTGTCGACAGTGGTGCGGCTCGACTGGTCCTGCCTCAGCGCGTGGTGACGGAATTGCAGTTGACGGACGAGGGCGAAACCACGGTTCGTTATGCCGATCACCGGCGCGAGAAGCGGCGATTGGTGAGTAACGTTTGGCTCCAACTCCTTGGCCGGCACAGCATCTTCTCGGCGGTCATCGAACCGGAACGCGAAGACGCGCTAATTGGAGCGATCGTCCTGGAGGAGTTGGATCTCTTGGTGGACTGCGGCACCCAATCGGTCTATCCGCGGGAACCGGATGCGATCGTCACGGAAATCGAATGAAACCTGATCAACAAGGAATTGCAGCATGGGGAATTCGGCAAGCAAAACGCGGTGGTGCCTGATGGCGCTTGCTTTCTGCGTAGTCTCAGGCGGTCTCCAAGCGGCCGAGGTCACCGCGCCCGATTGGGAGAACGAGCAGGTCGTCGGCCGCAACAAGGAGCCGGGCCGGGCGACGGCGCTGCCGTATCCGGATCGCGGGCGGGCGATCCAGGCCACGCGCGAGGCCACGCCGTATTTCCAATCGCTGGACGGTTCGTGGCGGTTTCACTGGGTGCCGCATCCCGATCAACGGCCGGTGGATTTCTACAAGCCGGATTTCGACGTCAGCGGCTGGAAGACGATCCCGGTACCCAGCAATTGGCAGTGCCAAGGGTACGGCACACCGCTGTACACCAACATCACGTACCCCTTCAAAGCCGATCCGCCGCGGGTGATGGGCGAGCCGCCGGCCGATTACACCAACTTCAAGGACCGGAACCCCGTCGGCTCTTACCGCCGGACGTTCGAGGTGCCGGCGGAATGGAAGGGCCGCCAGGTGTTCCTGCAGTTCGACGGCGTCGATTCGGCGTTTTACGTGTGGATCAACGGCCGGCAGGTCGGCTACAGCGAAGACAGCCGGACACCGGCCGTGTTCAACGTGACCCGCTACTTGCAACAGGGTGAGAACGTGCTGGCCGTCGAAGTCTACCGCTACAGCGACGGCAGCTATTTGGAGGACCAGGACTTCTGGCGGCTGAGCGGCATCTACCGCAACGTGTATCTGTGGTCAACGGCCGATTTGCACATCCGCGACTTCTTCGTCCACACGGATTTGGACGATCAATATCGCGACGCCCAATTGCGGGTCGAGGTCGATGTCAAGAACTTCGCCGAACGGCCGCAAGCGTTCACGGTCGAAGCGGAACTGCTGGACGCCGCCGGAAAAACCGTCTTCCAGGGCCTGGCGGCCAACGGCGACGCGGCGGCGGGCGGCGCCGCGGCAGTCACTCTGAACCAACCCGTCGCCAATCCGGCGAAATGGTCAGCCGAGCAGCCGAACTTGTACCGTTTGCTGCTGACGCTGAAGGATGCCGGCGGCAAGGTGGTCGAAGTCACCACGTGTAACGTCGGCTTCCGCCGCGTCGAGATCAAAGACCGCGTCCTGCTGGTCAACGGCCAACGAGTCTATCTCAAAGGCGTGAATCGCCACGAGCACGATCCGGTCGACGGCCACACGGTGTCCGTAGATTCGATGATCCAGGACATCCACTTGATGAAGAACCTGAACGTCAACGCGGTCCGCACATGCCATTACCCCGACGACCCGCAATGGTACGACCTGTGCGACCGGCTGGGGCTGTACGTGATTGACGAAGCGAACATCGAATCGCACGGCATGGGCTACGGCAAAGAATCGCTGGCCAAGGACCCGGCCTGGAAGGAAGCTCACCTGGACCGCACGCGGCGCATGGTGGAACGCGACAAGAATCACCCGTCCGTCATCATCTGGTCGCTGGGCAACGAAGCGGGCAACGGCGAGAACTTCTACGCCACTTACGACTGGATCAAGCAGCGCGACGCATCCCGGCCAGTCCAATACGAACGGGCCGGCCTGGAACGTAACACGGACATCTATTGCCCGATGTACGCGACGATCGAGCACATGGTCGATTTCGCAAAAAAGAACCCGGATCGGCCGCTGATCCAGTGCGAGTACGCCCACGCGATGGGAAACAGCGTCGGCAATCTGCAGGATTACTGGGACGCGATCGAAGCGTATCCGGCGCTGCAGGGCGGCTTCATCTGGGACTGGGTCGATCAGGGCCTGCTGGTCGACGTGCCAAAAGGCCACAAGATCGTAGACATTCGCAATCCGCAGCTGACGGGCGTCGTGCTGGGAACCGTGGACGCCGAAGCCGGAGTCACCGGCGCCGTGGCGATGGACAACGATCCGCGTCTGAACCTGACCGGACCGCTGACGCTCGAGGTCGTGTTCCGCGGCAACCGCGCAGGAGCCTTCAACCCCTTGATCTCCAAGGGCGATCATCAGTACCTGTTGCGACTGGACGGCAACGGCATCAACTTCACCTTGCATCAGGGCGACTGGCAAGGGCTGATCGTGTCCTACCAGCACGCCCAACTGGCCGACGGCTGGAACCGCGTCACGGCCGTGTATGACGGCGATCGGATGCTGCTGTACGTCAACGGCCGCCAAGCAGGCGAGAAGTCCCTCACGGGGGCCATCGACGCTGGCGAGTATCCGGTCAATATCGGTCGCAACTCGGAGATCCCCAGCCGCGTTTCGGCACTGCCGATCCGCGAGGCTCGGATCTACAACCGGCCGCTGTCGACACAGGAGATCGCCCAACCCGAAAACCGCGGCAACGAGGGCCTCATTCTGGACCTGGACTTGCGGCGAGTGACGAACCAGACCGTGTCCTTGGGCCGCGGCGACAAGTACTTCGCCTACGGCGGCGATTTCGGTGATCGGCCGAACGACGGCAACTTCTGCTGTAACGGCGTGGTGCATCCCGATCGCACGCCGCATCCGCACGCGTGGGAAGTGAAGAAGGTCTACCAGAACATCAAAGTCCACGCCGCAGATCTGGCCGCAGGAAAAGTGCGGGTGCAGAACAAGTACTTCTTCACGAATCTGAACGAATTCGAGGCCGAGTGGCTGCTGCGATGCGACGGACACGAAGTGCAATCGGGTTCGCTGGGTCGCCTGGACGTTCCGCCGCAAGCCAGCCAAGAGGTCGTGGTCCCGCTCGAAAAACCGGACCGCGACGCAGGCGAGTATCTGTTGACCGTGTCGTTCGCCTTGGCCGCAGCCAGGCCTTGGGCCGGCAAGGGCCATGTCGTAGCGTGGGACCAGTTCGAGATGCCGTGGAAAAAGGCCGTCCCGACGGAGTCCGCCACCGGCAAGACGCCGCCAGATCTGAAGACCGCCGACGGCAAGTTGCTGGTGAGCGGCGACGGCTGGACGGCGGCGATCGACAAGGCCAGCGGCGAGTTGATCTCGTACCAAGTGGGCGGCGTCGAACTGCTGGCTGCCCCGATCGTTCCCAGCTTCTGGAAGGCGCCCAACGACAACCAGATGCGCAGCCGCTACATGCAACAGACGCAGCCGTGGCGCACGGCCGCTGGCGGCCGCAAACTGCTGTCGCTCGACAACACCACCTCCGGCGGTGTCGTCCAGGTCACGGCCCGCTACCAGTTGCCGGTGGGCGATGCCGAATACCAGATTGTGTACCGCTTTGCCCGCGACGGCCATGTCGGCGTGGAAGCCGCGTATACTCCGGGAGCCGGCAAGTCGATGCTCCTGCCTCGCTTCGGCATCACATGGACGATGCCCCAGTCCTACGGCCGAGTGGCCTGGTACGGCCGCGGTCCGCACGAAACGTACTGGGACCGCCAGACCGGCGGCGAAATTGCGATCTATGAAAGCACCGTGGACGAGATGGTCTTCCCCTACGTCCGGTCGCAGGACACGGGGAACCGTTGCGACGTGCGTTGGATGACGCTGACCAACGAGAAAGGGTGCGGGGTGCGAATCGTCGGCGACATGCCGTTGAGCGCCAGCGCGTGGCCGTTTACGATTGCGGACGTCGAAGCGGCGGCGCACCCCTACGAACTGCCGCGCCGCGACTTTAACACGGTGTTCGTCGATTTCCGACTGCACGGCGTCGGCGGCGACAACAGCTGGGGCGCACTGACGCACCCCCAGTACACCTTGCCCGGCGACAAACCGTACCGGTTCGGTTTTCGGATCGAGCCTCTGCGAGCTAAGAACCGCTCACGCGGGACATGGCCCGCAGCCCAACGTCGCCGCACATTCTTCTGACGCCGCCGTGTCTCTGCGGGGCTTTCCCGCGTCGGAAGTTCGTCCCGACTCGTAACGGCCGAAAACACCGCGGAGACGGGATGGCCTCAGAGAGAGCAGACACGCCAAGCTAGTTCTACAAGCAACGCGGATCGGTGGCTGATGAAGGTAGCTCTTGACGCGCCACGAGCCGACGAACTCCCTGTTGCTCTAGCCGCGCCGGTTTCTGGCGGGTATGGACTTGGCCGCCCTTTTCGAGACTGCCCGCGCGACCGGCTTTCGGATTTTCGCCCCTCGCGACAAAACGGCCTCGGCATGGTAGAATTCTTTGGAGTTGGCCAGCCTTGCAGACGCCGCGAGCCTCGCTATGTCCCAAAAGGTTTTCAATCAGATCCGTGACGCGGTGCTCGCCGGGCGATATGCCATGTCGGAGCATGCGTACGACGAGATGGACGAAGACAACTTGGATGTCCTGGACGTGGAGGCCGCGATTCTCACCGGGCGGATCGCGCAGACGCTGACCCGCGACCCGCGCGGAACGCGCTATGTCGTCGTGGGGACCGCCTGCGACGAATTGACGCCGGTGGCGGTGGTACTCCGGTTTGTCGAGCGTGAGCAGTTGTTGGTCATCACCGTTTATGAGATCAAGTAGCTAAAGCCATGTACGATTTCAAGTGCGAACACTGTGATGGACAGGTCCAGAGTCGGCGCGTCGAGCGGGAGGCGCTTCGTCATAAGGGCAGTTTCGTGATCCTGGAGGACGTGCCGATCGGCATCTGCGGCAAGTGCGGCGCACGGTACTTCGATGCCTCGGTCCTCCGTCGAGCCGCCGAACTCGGTCGGGGTAAGACGGCCAGCGACCGCACCTTGAAGGTACCCGTCGGGCGCTACTAAGAACCGCTAACAAAATCGAAATCGCAGACCTTCGGTCGGT